>CAIOKE010000208.1 GCA_903858815.1 uncultured Planctomycetaceae bacterium
ACAACTCAAGACTGCAACAGGTCTGCTTTCGTCCGGCCATGCTGAAACAGTGGAACTTCGGAGGTCATTTCGGCTGGACAAATGCGCTGTTCGTGCGTGATCGACTGGCCCCACTGCTGCTGAGTCCCGACTGAATGCACAGCAATTGTCTGCTGAGTGGAAGCTCAGCCTTCATCACCCTGCGGAAAGGATGCCCTGAACCATGCTTCGAACCAGCCGCACCCACATTCGTACGCTGTTTCTCAGCGATCTGCATCTGGGATTTCGTCATTCCCGCCCCGAGCAGATTCTGGCCTGCCTGCAGCGGTATCAGCCGGAGCAGTTGTATCTCCTCGGAGACTTCATCGACGGTTGGTGCCTTGGACGGAGCTGGCACTGGTCAGACGCCTGCAGTCGAGTCGTGACCAGTATCGCTGATCTGGCTGCCAGTGGGACTCACGTCAGGCTGGTGGCCGGTAATCACGACGACTTCCTGCGCTCTCCGCTGCTGCAGATGCTGATGCAGCGTTCCGGATTCTGTGAACTGGCCGATGAATTTCTGCACCAACTGGCCGATGGTCGCAGATTTCTGGTACTGCATGGCGATCAGTTTGATCCGTGGGAGAAAACAACCAGGTGGACCAGCGCAGCGATCGGACTGCTGTATGACCTGCTGCTGCGAGCCAACTCCACGTGGGGAAAACTGACGCAGTGCGTGCTGCAGGGAGACGCTTCTCTGGCCTGCCGAGTCAAACGGCGGCTGCGCGCACTGGGCAGTCATCTCACCCACTTTCGCACTCAGGTTGCACGGCATGCCCGCTGCCGCGGATTTCACGGAGTCATCTGTGGACACATTCACCAGCCGGAGCTGCTGCAACTGGAAGGGCTGGTCTGGTGCAATACCGGAGACTGGATCGAAAACTGCACGGCAGTGATCGAGCACCACTGCGGCTCACTGGAACTGGTCCATGTGGACTCGATGCCAGGCCGAGCACAACTGCAACCACGAAATGCAACGGAAATCCGTTCGAATTCTTCCAATCAGCGACGAATGGCGGCAGATCTGACGAATGGTGGCGGAAAATCAACACAGAATCCGGTTGGATTCGTTCACGAGCTGTTTGCGAATGATTTGTGAATTTTCCGAACCAGCAAAACTCTTAACTGTTCTTTAAGAATTCGTGTCAACTCTTCACTTGCAGGGCAGATCCACGCCGCCCGGATCTTCACGAGCGGTCATCAGGAGGAATTGGCATGCAACGGGAACTTAAACAGCAACTGGGCCTGCTGGAAACAGCAGCACGCTCCAGGGCACACGTGATAGCAAACTGGCTGCTCCTGCTCACCACTCGCCTCACGGAATCTGACGGCGGACTTTGGGATCCATGCCTCAGGGAATGTGAAGAGCTGGACGAGGACGGTCGGCAATTTGAGATCGTCTGTCAGCAGTTGATCATGAGACTGCGTCCGACCGGTACAGAGCTGAGGAAAGCTCTACTGATGTCCCACGCGTGGACAGTGCTGCGACAGTCTGTGCGTCTGGCCGAGCGTGTTTCCGCAACTGCGGTGGACTTCAGCTACGTGACGGACTTTCACGTTCCGGTCATGTTGACGGAGCTGGCACAGACCACTGGCGAAGTACTGACAGGGGCAATGCGAGCGCTGCGGGACTGGGACGAGGATTCCTGTCGAACGGTGCTGGATGTCGCTTCGATCGCACAGCGGCAGTGCACGTCTCTCCAGCAGCAGTTGTCTGAACACCTGCGAACACAGTCAGAGAACCTCGCAAGTGGGGTGCGTCTGCAGATGCTGGCAGAATGGCTGGTGCTGATTGCCGATCTGGGAGCCGCCTTCGCTGAGGACGTGCGTCGGGCTGTGGCAACCTGCCCGGCATCCCAGACCACCGTTGTTTTCGCCACCGAAGACGATCCTGTGCTGGTCGACCGACTGATCAGAGAAACACCGCGAATCTGACACGGAGAGCAGGCGAATGCAGTCGAGGATTCTGCTGATTGACGATGATGAACAGTCCAACGGGTTGGTGCGTGAATGTCTTGAACGGGCCGGTCACCATGTATTCCTTGCGCGAGATGGTCGCGCAGGACTCGAGTCGGCTCGCTCACTGCTGCCTGACCTGATCGTCACGGAAATCTCGTTGCCGGCTATGGACGGTATGGAATTGTGCCGTCAGGTGAAGGCTGACAGTCGGACTGCAGCGGTACCACTGATGTTTCTCACCGTCCGCACATCCGAGATGGATCAGATCGCCGGATTAAGTCTTGGCGCCGATGACTATCTCGGCAAACCACCGCACGCACAGCTGCTGGTGCATCGTGTGCACGCTTTATTGCGACGTCGCGAACAGAATCCCACTGCGACCGGAACACTGGTGCTGCACGGTATTGAAATGAACCGGCAGTACTATTCCGCCTGGATTGGCAAACAGGCACTGGATCTGACCCGCACCGAATTCGAGCTGCTGTGGACACTGATGGCCCAGCCTGGCCGCCCCTTTTCACGCCACGAACTGCTCGACTTCGCTCGCGGTCAGCACACGTCCGCCATGGAACGCACCATCGATGTGCACATCAAATCACTGCGGCAGAAACTGGGCAGACTGGGAGGCATGATCGAGACTGTGCGCGGCATTGGCTATCGCATCGCCCGGCCGTGATCTGCCGCAAAACGCGTAGCGTGGGCATTCCTGACGCGGGGGACAAAAGTGGTTTTTCGACGTCAAACCGACTTCAACTCATTAAATAACGCGGTATTTTTTTTGAGGGTTGGGCCGGGCAGGAATGCCCGGGCTGCGGTTTTTGTTGTCGGCGTTGCCGTTCGCTCGATGCATGTACCAAAAACATCAGCCGGCGGAAAACTCCACCGGCTGATGAACTTCAAACCCCTGTTACACGCCGGATTCGCGGGATAATCGCAGAATCGGTCAGCTGACAGGCTGTCAGCTGACCGCCGCCCTCACGGCTGCACTTTCACCAGCTTCATCAGTCGCCCTGAAACGTTCCAGTCCTGCACATACAGGTTGCCGGCTGCATCCCAGTAGGATCCATGAGTTCCGCTGAAGACGCCTTCCACCCACTGATCCTGAGGCACATTGAAATTGCCACCCTTTTTCGGGTCGGCGTTGTGGCCCAGCACTGCCACGATCGTGTTGGATTTGTCCAGAATCACCAGTCGGCCCTGCAGGTCCGGGACGGACACGTAATCGCCCTGAACAGCTGCGGAGGTGGGCATGCCGAGGCCGGTAATCACTTCGTCGATGTAATTGCCGTCCAGATCATAGTGCAGCAGGCGTCCTTTGGGCTGATGATTGCGGTCGCAAATCAGCAGTCGTGGAGGATCATAGCGGGTGTCAAGAGTCATCCCGTGAGCCGTATTGAACTGCTTCAGATCATTGCCCTTCTGGCCGAAATGGCTTTTGTACTTGCCCGTGCTGTCGTAGCGGAAAATGTGATTGCTGGAGTAACCATCTGACAGATAGATATCGCCAGTCGGTCCCACGGTGATGGCTGTGGGCTTGAAGTCTTTCAATCCGAGGCCCGATTCTTCGGGGTAAGTCAGTTTCAGGACTATCGCACCGGTTTCCGCATGAAACTTGATGCCTTCCTTCGCGTTGTTGCGCGCACCATAGATGTATTCGCCATCCGCTTCTGAGCGAATTTCGAGGTCATGAATGCTGGTGTATTCATCACCCAGAAAACGACGGATGACCTGACCGTCGGGAGAAAACACAAACACTCCGATGTTGGCACTGGTGTAGATGTTGCCGGCCTTGTCGACAACGACACCGCCGTGCGTTGAACCGAGGACCGATTTGCCGTCCGCACCAAGCCCCCAGCCGGGGACGGTGTCAAAGGTCATCGTGCCAGTGCCCATGCGCACAGGCTGAGCCTGGAAGGCGAACACATCAGCTGACTGCAGCCCAAGCAGAATGCAGAACACGCCCCATTTCATCAATCGCAGCATAAACATCATTCCTTCCGGGAGAAAAGTGGGAGCCGGAAACCGCGGCATACAGTGGTAGAGTAGCAGGATTCGGTGACTCAGGCGAGCCGGGGGCGGGGGGGGAGTGGTCAGTGGTCATCCCCCTGGGAGGGCGAGGCTCCTGCCGAGCCGAACGGCCCGGCCCCCCGCCGTCGAGGCGAGCGGTTAGCGTAAGCTGATGGGTGCTGTTTGCTGTTGCGACGGCGCGTTACCGAGCTGGTGCTCGGTGGTCCCGGGGTGCCCCCCCCCTGGGAGGGCGAGGCTCCTGCCGAGCCGAAAGACGTTGTCAGTCAAACCGTAGCCCGGGCATTCCTGCCCGGCCGCCGTGTGCCCACACAAAGCCACTCCGCATCGCACTGTTTACCCGGCGCTCAGCCATTCCGTGGGCTGATAACCACTACGCAAAGGTAAGCCTCGGCATCGTCACCGAGCTGGTGCTCAGTCGTCGTAG
>CAIOKE010000209.1 GCA_903858815.1 uncultured Planctomycetaceae bacterium
CATTTGACAGTCGGATTCCAAAGAGCTGATCCGTTTCCGTGGACTGGCGCATATCTGCACAGCACATGCCGGGCGCTGCGGGTGCAGATGTTCTGCACACGGGGTTCAGGCGCGCGAATAATATCAAGTTTCGGGAGACTGTAACGATGCGTGGCAAACTTCAGTGTCATCAGGTGCGTGCGATTGTACTGCTGGCTGTGATTCCCATATTTCTCTGCGGCTGCAGCGGCGACGAGACGGCTGCAGGAGAGAAATCACCGTCGCAGGCGGAACGCCCCCACGGTTCAACCGCCCAGGCGATTCTTGATGTGCTCAGGAGGGATGCGGAACCATCGAAGCGAGTGTTAACTGACAGTGATTCGACAGTGGATAACACTCGCTACACTGTGAATTTCATGCAACGAATTTACCTTGAACAATGCCCTCGCAAATTCCGGGCCGCTTACGAAAAGCACCTCCGCGCGTGGCAGGCGCTCCTGCGTTTTCAAATGGATCACAGCTCTCAGGTCGCAACGCTGGGTGAGTGGTCCAAAACCGCAGCATTATGGGGAACGACGCCGCGTACAGACTTCGAGCGAGAGGCATTCAGTCTGCTCAGCGATGTGGATTCAACCTATGTTAACTGTATGCGAGTTGCCCAGGAATTCGGTGTGTTTCCTCAGGAATATCGAGACAATCGCTGATGATGGCCGGCAGCTCGCCGATCCAGCCTGAATACGCCAGCCGGCCTGCTGCGAGCAGCCGGCTTTTTTTGAGCACCCATCGCGATCTGTCAGTGCATAAACGTTGGTCGCCGGAAATCTTTGATCCGCCGGCGGAGACTTGCGCATACCAGACTGCTGAAGGCTCATAATTCCACTGCAATGCAGCAGTGGCCTTCTGAAACGGGTTTCTGATCCGGGAGATCTCCGCGTGCCAAACGTCAAAGATACAGGAAATTCAGATGAAGAGATTGCCGATTTTTCTGCCGACATTGCCAGGTGGAAGCCATTGCTTTCAGGCAGTCCCAGTCCATTGCTGGCGAACAAAGTGAGGGATCACGAACGCAGCCTGAAACGGCTGCAGGCCGAACGTGGTCAGCCAGTGCGGATTGCCGTGCTCGGTCGGTTCGCTTCCGGCAAAACCACTGTGCTGGGGGCTCTGACAGGCACCTGTGGTTTACTGCCGATCGCAGAAAACCCGACCACTGGAAATCTTGTCGAGATTAGTCTGCATCGCGGGGACAGCAGCCTGCAGGAGGCCCGACTGCGAAATTGGCGTGTGCAGATTGTGGATCGGGCGACGGCGGAACTGATTTTGTCGAGGCTTCTGAGTATCGCAGCAGGACTTCTGGAATTGGAATGGCCCGCTGGCCGCGAATTATTGCGGCGTGCACAAAACCCCAAATCGCCATCCCTCTGGACTGATGCTGTCAACTGGGCGATTGCTGCTCGTGCCAAAGAGCATACGCCAAAGCTCCGGGCCGTAGCCTTCGAAGTTTACCGGTTTGCGCGGATCTTCGAACAACTGCTGCATCAGTCCGGCTGTGTGCTGCCCGTCTCAGAGGCCCACGCCCACCGCCTGATGACGCTCGAAGACAATCCCGGCGAAATCTACGACGGCGACCTCCACGCTATCCCACGGCTGGCATCGGGCAGTGGAGAATTATCGTTTGAACGCTTCACAGACAACGAATTGCGGGCCGTGTTTCCAGCGATCCGAAAGATTCTGGTTGACGCGGATCTGCCAAACGAAGTCGCCAACCGCATCACAACCAATTGGCAGCTGAATTTTCAGCTTGTCGACGCCCCGGGTTCTGGTGCTGACGGCAGCTCAATCAGAGATGAAGCCATCGCTGCTGTGGAACTTCGTAACGTGGACATTGTGCTGGCAGTGACCAACAGCCGTTTGCCGGGCGACAATCAGGACTGGAACAGCGATATCACACGCACCTGGGGACTCGAAGG
>CAIOKE010000210.1 GCA_903858815.1 uncultured Planctomycetaceae bacterium
CCACATCAGCGCGTTTGGCGTTGGCTTCGGCCAGCAGGTACCAGCGATCCATTTCCAGAATGGCGTTGTTCAGTTCGCGGGCGATTTCTTCTTCCTGGATCTGCAGGACCTTGCGGGCCTTACGCAACCGCAGCTCATAATTTCGTACCTGAGCTCTGGCAATGCGAAGGCCGAGCGGCATCGAGAACTGCACTCCGGCACCCCAGCCGGTCAGGTTGCCCTGAGCCAGTGTCTCCAGGGCATTTTTGTATCCGGCTACAGTGACACCGTCATCGTCATTGGACGAGCTGGAGATCGTATCCCCGAACCCATTGACGCGGTATTGTGAGACGAGGTCCAGTCGCGGTCGATTCAGGTTCCTGGCAGCTCGCAACTGCAGTTCAAGACTTTTGATTTCGAACTTTTGTTTCCGCAGTTCCGGTCGATGAATCAGGGCTTCGGTCAGGGTGGAGTCCCACGCGGGCACCAACTGGGCTTCAGACGGATGATCAGACGGCTTCAGAAACTGCCCATCGTTCAGTGGCAGTCCCAGCAGTCGACGCAGACGATTTTCCGCCTGCAGAACATCAGCCAGTGAACCCTTGATGCGGGCATCAGCTTCATAGAGGCGATTCTGCGCCTGATAAACCACATCCTGCGCTTCGGCTCGCGCGGCCAGCAGATCACTGTACTTCACGATGTCACGAAATGTCATGACTTCGGAATGATACAGATGCAGGTACAGATACAGATCCCAGTAGCGATTTTCGACATCGCGAATCAGACCGGTGACTGACTGTTCGAAATCCAGTTGCGAGATATCGGCATTGATGCGGGAAATCATCACCCCCTGTGACACCCCGCTGACACCGCGCAGGTTCTGGGCGGACGGTCCGGCGATGCGGGTAAATTCCGTTCCGGCAGCAGCCAGCAGCGGTTGCCGGTATTCGGCCTGCACAAAGCCCAGGTATGCAGAATCGAACAATCGCGTCTGATTGTTGCGATTGTAGGACCAGTTGTTTTCAACAGCGAAGGTGCCCGAGTGCGCGAAGTTCTTCTCCAGACGCGTCTGCCATTGCGCGGAATTTTCAGCCAGCACGTCACCCTGACCGAGTCCGATGTTGGCTGTGTTCTGTACATCTTCGGTGCGACCGGCCTGCAGATTACTGGTAAGAACGGGGTCAAAGTCAGACAGGGCCGCTTCCACACCACGATTGCCGATCAGAAAACCCGTGTCCTGAATGGCATTATCGAAAATGGAGGTGATTCGCTGCGGGTTGGCCAGCAGAGGATTACCGGGTGACAGAAAGCTCTGGTCATCGCGAACGATGGCGGCGTTGGACAGTGCCATCCGAATGCATTCGTTCAGACCGATGGGCCGCTGTTCCACATCCTCAAGCGTGGTGATCGACCGAGGTGCCTGGAACAGGGAGGCATCCGTGGAATGCTCTTCCGAGGCCGAGGCGTACTGGAGCGAGGACGCGTAGTTGCGGTAGTGACTGCCGGTGGAGCCATTTTCCAGCAGGTACTGCAGCGAGCGTCCCGGAGCCGCGCAGCCCTGAGCGATCACTGCGGCCAGCAGCATCAAGAC
>CAIOKE010000211.1 GCA_903858815.1 uncultured Planctomycetaceae bacterium
AGGTAGCAGAGGTTGGCCGGGTCCATCACGAACAGGACGTCGATGCCGCGCCGCCGCATCTCCGCGCGCACGCGGTCGGCGCGGCCGCGGTACTCCTCGACCGGGAAGGGCAGTGCGTCGCTCACGGGGCGAGCCTAGAGGAGGCGCGCGGCCGTCGCCACGCCCCCGGGTACCCTGCGCCCATGGCCCGCCGATCGAGCCCAGGAGCCGCGGACTGCCGGCGCGCGCTCTGGCTGCTGGGGCTGACGCCGCCGGTCCGCTCCGAGGACGTCGCGCGCGCGTGGCGCGATCGCGTCGGCCGTGCGCACCCCGATCGGCACGTCGGCGACGCCGGGCGGGAGGAGGCCGCGGCGACGCTGACCCGCGCGTTCAACGAGGCGCGCGAGACGCTGGACCGCTGGATCGCGGAGGAGCGCGACTGGCCGCCGACCACCGCGGGCGTGCGCGAGGTGCGGTTCGACGAGCCGGAGCCGTGGCCGGAGCGCGAGCCCGAGCCGGAGCCGGCGCCGGTCTGCCGCGCGACGGGCCTCCGGCGCGGCGACCGGGTGCGGCTGTGGCCGTACGACGGCGACCTCGAGGTCGTCGCGGGGACCGAGGCGGACGTCCGGGACGGCTCGACCTGGGTGCAGCTGGTCGACCGGGACGGCGCGGTGCGCTCGGACCGCGTGCGCCTCGCCGCCTTCTCCTGCCCGACCTGCGGGGCCTGCGCGGGCCCGGTGGTCGACGAGCCGACGGTGCGCCCGTGCCCGGCCGCCCTTTTTCCCCCACAAAGTCGCGTCCCGCGTTCACCCGTCGCTCAACCATTCCGTGGGCCGATAACCACCAGGCAAAGATCACCTCCGCATCGCCACCGCGCCGGTGCTCGGTCGTCGTAACATGGGCTTCAGCCCGTGTCATTCACCGCGTTCAAGCCCCTGCAAAGGCAAGCCGTTAGCATAACCTGACGCGTGTTGTCATTTGCGGCTGAACGGTTGTGTTCTTCCCGTCACTGACGCAGTATCCCGCGCGTTTTTCGCCAACCACATCAAACTGCAATCTGCAGCTGCACACATGATTTTTCATTGATCCCTTTTCAACCACACTTTCAACCCACAGATTCGGCTGAAGCCCCCCTTTTCCACACGATTTCCGCCCTGCTGCAGTGCCTGTTGATCGCCGCTTGCAGTAGACTGCCACGCACCTACTCAGCCCGAGTACGGATTCCACAGATTTCCTTGTCCTGACGTTCGTTTCAACGTCGGGACGGGCCACAGGAGTTGACGATGCAGAGCCCACTGCGTAACAGTCTGCTGAAGTTCCTGATCTGCGTTGAACTACTGACTGTTCACGCAGCGGCGGCACAGGCGCAGCAGCGGCAGGGTAGAAATGCGACCAGCCAGCAGACAGGTCGCAGAGCACAGCAGTCAACTGCGCGATCTGCTATGGTCACCAGCCACAGGACAATCAGCCGCGCACCGCTGCAGACGGACCTGGCAGAGTTTCCTCTGCCCGGAGTTGTCAGTCGTGTGTGTGTCGGTGCTGGTGGACGCTTAATTCTTCTGCTGATCCCCGATCTGAAAAAACTGGCGGTGTTCGACGTCGAGAAAGCAAAGATTACGCAGTATCTGTCAGTCGCCGAGGAGGATGTTCATATCGCTGCAGGTATGGACAAACTGTTCATTGCCAGCGAAAACCTGGGTACCCTTGAACGTTATGATCTGGCGACGCTCAAAAAACAGGTCACCGCAAAACTGCCACTTGAAGGCCGCATCGGCGCCTTATTCATGGGATCAGCCTCCAACGGTCCGCTGTTTCTGTGCGGCACCGAGGGCCTGCTGGCACTGAACACAACTGCTCTTACCGAATACCCCTTCAAATGGCTGCAAAACAATGGCGAAGCCAGTGATCGCTCGCCGTTCTCTTTCAAAAATGATGTACCTCAGCTGCTGATCAGCGCTAACGGGCGAGTGATCGTGAATTGCAGCAGCGGCAGCCTGTCCATCTTCCGACGCCAGGGTGAACACTCCTTCGTCGGCGTCCACGCCACGACACAGAATGGCAGGATGCAGAATGGTCTTCCCAGTGCCGATGGTCGCGTCATTTATGGAGACGGCAACGTGTTCAACGTCACTGGTGTGCCCACCGGCAGACGCAGCGAGGACACAACTGGTAGCTGGCTGGTGCCAGCGGTCGAGAATGCCTTCTACGTCTCGCTGAAACAGACCGGCAATCGTAACACTACACTCGAATTCGCAATGGCCATCGGAATTCAGGGGACAGATCGGCCGGTCGTCAGTATCACGGAAACCAATGGGCTCGATGGACTTGTCAGCTATCCCTCTGGTCAGTCGGCCCGATTGGATCAACATCTTTTTTTTGTACCGGACGCGGGGCTGCTGGCAGTTCTGCCCATGTCAAAAGATCGGTTGTTTCTGCACCGGATCGATATTGAACAGCAGCTGAAAGATGCCGGTATCGACTACATGATCGTCGTCAGTCAACCTCCCGGCGAATTCATCCCCGGTCAGGACTTTCAATATCAGATTGAGGCCCGAGCAAAACAGGGACAGATCACATACCAGCTGGAATCCGCGCCTGATGGGATGACGCTTTCAGCAGACGGTCTGGTCAACTGGGCCGTCCCGGCAGATCTTGAAGACACGGAAGTGAATGTCATCATCACGCTTCGCGATACCACAGGCCAGCAGATCTTTCACAACCTTAAGCTGGAAAACTGTGCCAGTTCCGGCGAGTGATGTAGGACACACACCCGTAGCCTGGGCTTTAGCCCGGGAAAGTGCCCGACCACATCCATGAACAAACACCCAAAAGAACAAGCGTGAATAACAGTTGGTGCCCGGGCTGAAGCCCAGACTACTGTGGGGGTCGCCGGGCAGGAATGCCCGGGCTACGGTGATGGTGGACGTATGGCCCAGATGGAATCACACCAAGGACAAAAAACGTAGCCCGAGCATTCCTGCTCGGCCCCGTCCATTAAAAAACGCTGGGGAGTTCAAGGGTGACGATCAGGTCGTGCCCGGGCTAAAGCCCAGACTATTGTGAAGGTCGCCGGGCAGGAATGACGCCGAGGACAAAAGTCGCGCGGAAATTCGCCGCTACTGCCCCTATAAAATTTTAAGAACCCCTAGGGGTACCGTTCTTTTGCCATTAGGCCCGCGATTTCCTGATATACAGACATCCTATTCACCCCAGATCTCCCCAATTCTTCATTATCAGCCCGAAACCCTCGCCTTTCGCTCCATTTTCTTGCGGTAATTACATACCTCAACAGCTCTCAGGATGTTCCATCCTGCGAGTTTCATGGTAACCGCGTGTCGCATCGCCTTCTGTCCGCGGCCTCGAAGGCGTTTGAGGCCCATCCTGCGTTTTAACGCACTGTTCAGACTCTCGATCCCCGCTCGAAGCCGGTACTTCTTACGAAATTCTTCCGTCTGTTCATAACAACGACGTTTCGCACAACGGATCGCTTTCAAGCGAAAGTCGATTCGACCATTCGGCTGCTTCGTTGACTTGTTGCGTTGCACTCCGCAGTAAGCAAGCAGCGGACAAGACTGGCACAGTGCCGGGTCCATTTGAGCCCACACCTGACCACGATCTGCGTGAAAAGTGGAGCTCTTCGGAGCGTGACCGGCAGGGCACTTGCAAACCGTGTTGTCCTCATTCAACTGGAACTGATCATAGCTGATTTCTGCTGGGTCATACTGCTTGCCGCCAGGGACCGGAGAAACCAGTTCAATGCCCTTTGAGGCAGCTCTCTCTACATTCTCGTCGCTGCCATAGCCGGCATCAGCGGGAAGCACTTCAGGAAGCCTGCCTTTGTCCTCCAGTTTTTCCAGAATGTTTTCAAAGGCAAGCGAATCATTCTCGCAGGCCGGGGCCATTGTCACACTGGTCACAAAGTTGGGTTCGCCAGTCTCGTTCATCGTTTCGGTCAGATGAACTTTGTAACCAACGCCTTTATTACCACTGTAGGTCGCGTCCGGATCAGAAGGATTCTGAATCGTATTTCCACCTGGATTTTTCCGGATCGCTGGCACGTCTTCAACCACTTCACACTGCTGCGAAAACACTGTGCGGAGCAGGAGATACTGTCGAGACTTGCTGATCACTTCGTGATCAGCAAACTGCTTGACCAGAAGGTGCATGTCTCGGGCTGCCTGTTCGGTGAATTGCTGACGTTCTTCACCAGATTGCTTCCGCCCGAAAACGCCCTTGCCGTCACTGCCGATGTAACGATTCCGCAACTCTTCAGGAATCGTCCCGTAGACTGCGATGTCAAACTTTTCGATCACCCGCAGCAGTTTGGTAATCGTTCGTCGGAACAACATCGATCGTCCGATTACCGCCATGTCACTCAGGACGTGCGTTGAGTCCAATCGCTGTGACTGAACGGAGATATCGAGTTTCTTCAGCAGAGTGCTGGTCACATTCTCAAAGACCTCATCGCAGGATCCCTCATCACCCTGCAGAACCTTGTGATACCGCTGAATCGTTTTTTTGGAGATGGATGTTCCGAGTGTCTGTCGCAGGGCCCAGCGTACGTCCAGCCGAGCCAGAAACGCCTCCTCAGTTTGGTCAAATGTCCAGTCGAACATTTGCTGCATGAGCAGCAATCCGGAGATGGTGTAAAGCCCTACAGTGGGGCGTCCATGATCGTCACTCTTTCCTTCGGCGAGGCGTTCGGCCGGGAGTTCTTGGAGCACGGTATTACGGAAAAGTGCGGCCCAACCATTCTTACAGCGATCCCGCAGTGCGGGACACATGCACTCCCAGACTTCGTCGTGGAGCAGGCCTTGGTTTGGGTGATGAAAGTTCTTCACGTGAAATCTCCTGCGGAAATTCGCACGAGATTTGTATATCATTACGGGGAATAATACAAGACTCCTGACAGACTTTTGTCCCTCGCATCAGGAATGCCCGGGCTACAGCTACGGCTACGGTGATGGCTACGGTGACGGATGCCGTGACGGGGGTCGCTGCACATGCAAGGTCGCCAACGCTTACAACAGCTCCTGAATTGGCTGGCCATGTAACAGAATCCGCTGCGGTCGCCCACCAAAATCCTCAAACTCCACGTTCGGATCAATCCCCAGATGACGGTAAATCGTCGCCAGCAGATCCTGCGGAGTCAAAGGGCGTTCCACAGGATACTCTGCCCGACCTGTCGTGGCACCAATGACCTGCCCCATACGCCAGCCACCGCCTGAAACAAGCACCGACATCGCATGGGGCCAGTGATCCCGACCTTGCAGGCCACCTGCGGCAGACAATCGCGGTGTCCGGCCGAATTCTCCCATCGCTACAACAAGAATCCGCCGATTCAGATCACGCTGATGGATGTCGTCTATCAGAGTCGAAAGCGCCGGATCCATATCCCGCGCACGAAACAACATCGCGGGACCCAGATCCCAGTCATACATCGGTATGACATGGTCGTCCCAGCTGAAATAACGTTTCAGCCCATTCTGCGGGGCCTGCGCATCAATCGTGATCAGACCAACCCCGGCCTCTGCCAGCCGCCTTGCCAGCAGACAACTCTGTCCCCACAACGTGCGACCATAACGATCACGCAGTTCTGACGACTCCTGCTCCAGATCAAATGCCTCCGCAACACGACCACTGGAAAGCATCTCATACGCCTGCTGATGAAACTCGCCCGAGCCCGCAGCAGCCCCCTCGTCAAAACGACGTCGCAGACGATCAAACTGCGCCGATAGCTGCAGCCGATCCGATAATCGCTCCGCATTCAAACCAGCCTCAAGCCGCAGATTTGCCGGACGAAAGCCAGCCACCGATGGATCACCCGTCACATAGGCCGTATGACTGACACCCAGATACTGCGGACGAGTCATAAATGGTTTTGTGGGAATCCCCACGTACTGTGGCAGGCCAGCCGGATGACGGCCACGCATGCGACTGGTGATCATCCCCATGTCAGGATGCTCAGAATGCGCCAGTGACGTCGGGTCAGGACGCAGCGGAGTCCTGCCGGTCAACATCTCAATCGAACCGTCATTGTGCGCCGCCATGTCATGACGCACCGAACGAATCAGCGAATATCGATCGGCTCTCGTCGCCAGCTGCGGAAAAATCTCGCAGATGTCCATGCCCGGCACCGCTGTGGAGATCGCACCAAACGGACCACGATACTCACTGGGAGCTTCCGGCTTCGGATCAAATGTCTCTAACTGACTGGGACCACCCCACATCCAGAACAGAATCACTGACGTGTCCGGCAGATTCGCCGCAGGAGCCGCAGAGGCCCGCCGAGCTGCCAGCAACTCAGGCAACGTCAAACCACCCGCCGCAAGCACTCCCGCTCGCAGAAAATCACGCCGCCCGCGAGGACCAGCACAGGTGACAGACTGATGCATCGATAAGTCGCCCTGAACGTACAACCGCAATTCAACAACGGATGGAAACTGCTGCCCGCAGAGTACCGGACACCGCTGCGTGTGGCCAGTACTTTCGCCTCCCTGCCGCAATTCACCCCCACCGCAAAAAAAAGAATCATTTTATGTATTGACATATCGCGATGTTCCGATATATTTAATCATCAGAGGTGCAGTGGACTGCGGCAATACTCACAAGGTGTTCTCAGGTGCCGGCCACAAAACACCCAAAAAACCTGCGTTTTCTGACGATTTTTGGTTTTTCCAGCGAAAGTTCCTGCCATGTCCGTCGCAACGATTTCCCCCAAAGAACTTCATGACTCCATCAAGTCTGGCCGTCGGGTGCAGTTGATCGATGTTCGTACTCCGGCCGAATTTCAGGAAATTCATGCGGCAACGGCCGTCAATTTTCCGCTGGAGTCCTTTCAGCCCGGCACGGTTCTGGCCCAGCATTCCAGCAGTGAACCGCTGTACGTCATCTGTCGCTCGGGCAGCCGTGCTCGACAGGCCTGCGAAAAGTTGCAGGCCGCTGGCTGCCAGAACGTTGTGAATGTGGAAGGCGGTACTTTGGCGTGGGATCAGGCGGGGCTGCCAGTAGCTCGCGGCCGCCGCACGATTTCGCTGGAACGACAGGTGCGGATCTGCGCCGGATTCATGGCACTGACCGGTGGCGTGCTGGGGATGGTTGTTCACCCAGGCTTCGCCGGCCTCGCGGCCTTCGTGGGTGCTGGCCTGATGTTCGCCGGTATCACTGATACCTGCGGTATGGCTTTGATCCTTGCACGAATGCCGTGGAACCAGGTTTCAACCAAACCCGCAGCTCAATCCGGCAGCTGCAGCACACAGGGGCCAGGTTCCTGCTGTGGCTGAAGCAACGATTGCGAAATTTCAGAACCGCTGGGCCACAGTGGCCTGTCCATCAATGGAAATCTGAATCAGGAGCCGATCATGAGTGCTGTTTATCACACCTCTTCCACCAACTTTGCTCGCGATGTCCTGAATTCACCTGTACCGGTCCTTGTCGACTTCTACGCCGACTGGTGCGGTCCCTGCCGCATGCTGGCTCCGGCTCTGGACCGCCTGGCCACGGAATTCTCCGGGAAAGCTCGCATTGTCAAAGTCAACATCGATCAGCATCCACAGCTGGCCAGTCAGTTCAACGTGCAGTCGATTCCAACGCTCGCTTTTGTTGTGGATGGCGAAGTTATTGGACAATCCGCAGGCGCACCGCCTGAAGCTGCACTGCGACGAGTTCTGAACCAACTGACCTCCTCGGCCGCCTGATCCTGCCGGGCAGGAAAGCCACCGAGGACCAACCTCGTAGCCCGGGCTTCAGCCCGGCAGACAGCTTCTCGCCACCCTCAAAACCAATGCCTTTTCACTCTGCCCCTCCCCTTTTTCACAGCCCCAATCAACGATCGTGTCCCTTGCATCAGTAGCACCCGGGCTGGATTTTTTCTTCGTGGAGCATGCTCATGATTCTGAAACAGTACTACCTGAACTGCCTTGCCCATGCGTCTTATCTGATTGCCGATGAAGCAACCAAAATCGCAGCTGTCGTCGACCCTCAGCGTGATATCCAGCAGTATCTCGACGATGCCGCCGCCGGTGGCTATTCAATCCGCTACGTGTTCCTGACACATTTTCATGCCGATTTTCTGGCCGGTCATATCGAGCTGCGGAATCAGGCGGGGGCCCGGATCTGTCTGGGATCCAAAGCCGGGGCAGAGTTTGAGCATCGAGCACTGCACGATGGTGACAGTATCCCATTCGGTGATGTCCTGATTCGCATCATGGAAACTCCGGGACATACTCCGGAAGGCATCTCGCTGCTGGTCTTTGACCAGACTCGCAGCACCACCGAACCCCACGCCGTGCTGACGGGCGATACTCTGTTCATCGGTGATGTGGGTCGTCCGGATCTGCTGGCATCCATCGGTGTCACTGCCGACGAACTGGCGGCCATGCTCTACAATTCCATCAATCGACTGCGACAACTTCCGGATGCCACCCTCGTCTACCCGGCTCACGGCGCAGGTTCGCTCTGCGGTAAAGCTCTCAGCAAAGAAACCGTTTCAACAATCGGCGAACAGAAAAAATTCAACTATGCTCTGCAGCCCATGTCATTCGAACAGTTCCGTACGCTGGTGACAGCCGAACAGCCTGAAGCTCCGGATTACTTTGTTTTCGATGCCATCCGCAATCGTCAGGAACGTCCCGACCTTGGTCAGACTCTGCAGACATCTCTGCGCGCCTTAACACTGGACGAGGTGCTGGAACTGCAGCGTACCGGAGCACAACTGCTGGATGTACGCGAAGCCATCGACTTTGAAGGCGCTTCGCTGAAA
The DNA here is from genome assembly GCA_903858815.1 of uncultured Planctomycetaceae bacterium. Classification (GTDB taxonomy): domain Bacteria; phylum Planctomycetota; class Planctomycetia; order Planctomycetales; family Planctomycetaceae; genus SXXK01. The sequence continues at coordinate 8,741 of CAIOKE010000211.1, forward strand.
GGTACTCTGCAGATCGGCCTGCAGGGCAAGTACGCCACATGGTGCGGCTCAATGCTCAGCCACGATGCTCCAATTGTGGTGATCGGTGATGACAACGAGAGTGAAGCTGTTATGCGGCTGGGACGCATTGGTTTTGACAATGTGGTCGGCTATCTGCAGAACGGTATGCAGGCCCTGCAGGATCATCCGGAACTGCTCCAGTCAGTGCCTCGCATCACGGCTGCGGCACTGGCCCAGCAACTGCAGCAGAACGCCCCGCTGATTCTGGATGTTCGCTCGGAAAAGGAAGCGGCCATCGTCCACGTCGAGGGCAGTATCAATGTGCCACTGCCTCATCTGCGGGAACGACTGCAGGAAATCCCGGTCGATCGCCCGATTGTCGTGCATTGCGAAGGTGGCTATCGCTCGGCCATTGCCTGCAGCATTCTGGCCCAGTCTGGTCATACCAAAATCTCGGACCTTGTCGGTGGTATCAAGGCCTGGATTGCCACAAAACTGCCGACCGTCCCCGCAAATACTCTGACCTGTGGCACGAAAATCTGTGAACAGGCAACCTGAGGTATGTCATGGCGATCCTGTTTGGTTTGATGACAGGCCTTTCGCTGGGCCTGACGGGTGGTGGCGGGGCGGTTTTTGCCGTACCGATGCTGGTCTATGGACTGGGCATTCCCACTCGGCAGGCCGTGCTGATTTCACTGGTCTCCGTGGGTACCACAGCCGCGATCGGCTTTCTGCAGAAATGGTGGCGGGGCGACGCCGAACTGCGAACAGGCCTGCTGTTTGCCGCTGCCGGTATCTCCGGAGCTCCGCTGGGTTCGTGGCTGGCGCACCAGCTGCCTGATGCCCTGCTGATGCTGCTGTTTGCTCTGCTGATGACCGTCATTGCCGCCGTGATGTGGCGGAAGAGCCGTCGCCACGGTGAACAATCTCCGGTCTGCGTGCCACTTGATCAGGTATCAGCCGCGGACACGTGGCGACAGGATGGGCCCAGCTGCCAGCGAGACTCGTGTGGGAATCTGATCCTGACCAGCCGCTGTGCTCGACTGCTGCTGCTGACCGGCGTGTTTTCAGGAATCCTGTCGGGAATGTTCGGTGTCGGAGGTGGCTTTATTATCGTCCCGGCTCTGGTTGTCTTCAGCAGCATGTCGATGTCTCGTGCTGTGGGAACATCCCTGATGGTTATTTCACTGGTCAGCGCGGCAGGTGTCATTGCACAGGTTTCAGGCGGACAATCACTGCAGTGGCAGACTGCCGTGCTGTTTGTCATGGGTGGCTTACCGGGATTATCCGCCGGACAGGTCGCCGCCAGATATCTTTCCACTGCGACACTGCAGAAAGTTTTCGCGATCGCTATCCTGCTGGTTGCCGTATTCGTTCTGGTAAAGAATGCCACGGCCACGGCCACGGTCGCACCTGCCCACCCGCCTGCAGCAGAGGCACCGCAACTGTAACCCCTGCTCAATCGTGTTTTTCGTTCCAGTCACAAAGGTCTACTGTCATGACAAGTCTTGTTTCCCGCCCTGCTCTGCTGATGATGGTCGTAATTGCCAGTCTGCACGAACCCGTTTCTGCTCAGGAAAAAAGTGTCCGTCCCGGCATCAATGACTCGTTTCGAGACCCTGATCCGAAGCAGTTTACCGAGCGGTTTGAAATTGAAAGCCGGGAGGTGTTTGCAAAACGCGAAGAGATTCTGAAGGCGATTGGCCTGAAGCCTGCCGATGTCGTAGCGGATGTTGGTGCCGGAACCGGCCTGTTTACTCGCCTGTTCGCCGCAAAACTGGCCCCGGAAGGACGCGTCATCGCCGTCGACATTGCGAAGAAGTTTCTCGACCACATCGAGGTCACCTGTCGTGAACGGAATCTGAGAAACGTCGACACACTGCTTTGTACAGATGACTCCACTCAGCTGCCCGCCAATTCGGTGGATGTCGCCTTCATCTGCGACACCTACCACCACTTTGAATTCCCGCAGAAAACCATGACCTCGCTGCGGAAAGCTATGAAGCCTGGTGGGCGAGTGATCGTGATCGATTTTCGCCGTGTTGAAGGTGAAAGCACGGAGTGGACGATGAACCATGTCCGAGCAGGTCAGGAAGTCTTCGAAGCAGAAATCGCAAAGGCCGGCTTCCGCCGTATTCAGGAGGTGCAGGGTCTGCTGAAGGAAAACTATATGCTGGTATTCACAACAGCTGACGTCCCGTCGGACGAAAAGAAAGACACCAACTGAACGCCTGAGATCTCTGGCGTCCGAGTCCCGGTGGGCTTGTTGCTGCACGGCGAATTCTGCTCATCAGAACAAAGCAACCAGCAGCAACAAAGCCCATACCGCGAACCAACGTATCCGCATGCAGCCAGCGGCTGTTACTCCGCCAGTCCCTGCCGCGTCACAATTGGCACATAACCAATCTCCAGCCCGGCCGGTGGCGTCACAATCAGCGCCGGGTCGATGTCCGCCAGCTGGCCCCGCGCCGGTGCCGGCAGATATTCCCGCTCCCGTGTCCACTCCCGGTGCAGCAGCTCTGCTCGCCGCTGAATCTCGTCACGCTCCACATCACTCAAGTCCGCATTCAACAACGCCGGCTGGTCCGCAAACCGATACCAGTAGTACGTCACAACGCTGCCATCACCCGGAAAGGCCTGAAACGGCCCGGCTTTCGGACCCGGTACCTTCCAGCAGCTGTCCGGTTCCTCCGGCGTCACATACGGTTCTGTCGCCGGACGTTTGGCACGCTCAAATCGAACTTCCGCCAACCCCGTCTCTGCCGGCACCTCAGCCGCTGCTACGGCCTGCCACTGAGGACGACCGTTTTTCGCCTGACCCATGCGGAAATATTCGGGCAACTGAATCAGCGGATTTGCCCCCCAGCCCGCACGTGTCGTGACCTGCTGATCCCAGCGATAACCAAATGTCTCGGCATCCAGCGCCGCCGGAGTTGCGAACGTCGACCAGCCAATCGGCACCTTCTGCTCACGCGGCACCGGAGGCTTGTAAATCTGCCATGTAGCACCACCCTGCCCCGTAAACTGATGCACCGCAGCCGTGGACGGATCAATCCGACCACTGGCCACTGCCCCACCGCCAAACCACTCACGCACACCATCCCACAAAGCCTTCCGACTGTAGGCCGAAATCCGATGCACAACCGGAGACGTCCCGTCCTCACTCATCGGAAATCCCGTCGGTGCAATCCTTGCGTACAACTGCCCTCCACTGTCCGTGCCCTGCCACGCCGGAACATACTGAGTTTCCATCTGCACAGCTTTGTTCGGTTGAGATGGCTTCGCATCCAGAAACTCCCCGCTCACAGCGGAATCCGTAATCGCCGCTCGCGACCAGAAGTTGGGAGTAAAAAAGGCGACGGGGCCCCGAAAATTGCCGGCATTCAGAAACAACGTCCACGACTGATTGCCAGTCGGCACATTCGCCCCATTCGTCGTCGATTTCGGCTCTGTCAAAGGTAACGGCAAGTACCCGTAACCCAGCAGCTCACCACAGGTCCCCTGCTTCAGATTCAAGCCATCCGGAGGCCACAGAATCCAGGGACTCAACTGAGCCACGCCATACTTCCCGGACGGTTTGTCCCAGTCCCGACCTTTGCCCGCCCCAGGACCATTCGCCCACTCCACAAAATTTCGCGCCACACCCCCCATAATGAACTTCGGTGTTTCGGTGGCAAAACGAGTATCCCGCCACCAGCCCAGACCACCCTCAATGTCCGAATACTTGTCCTTATGATTGTCATCCGGGTATTGAGCAAACATCCACGTGCCAAACAGTCCGGTCTGAAAACGATCCCCCGGATAATGCTGCAGCAAAGGCCACGCCGCGACATACATCGAAAAGCCAGCGTTGTAGTCCTGCGAAACCTTCGTATGAGGAACCAGCAGATAACCGGCCATTTCTCCTTCCTGTGGCTGACCAGGTCGCGGCGCTTCAGCACCTGCCGGCTCATCCGCAACACCACAAGCACCAAACCCCCACCAGCACACCACATTGATCAACAACAGAAATCGAATGAGACAATTCACAATCCGTACCCTTCGGAAACACAAGGCCAGCCACGGACAAACACTCGCTGACACATCCTACTGGAATGTCACTCAAAGATGAAATCGGTTCCACTGTCTGCAGCACACTCCACCGTACCCTGGGCTTCAGCCCGAGCCCCCGCCCCTCCACCGTAGCTTGGGCTTCAGCCCGAGTCCCCGCCTTCCACCGTAGCTTGGGCTTCAGCCCGAGCCATAACCCTCCCGTACCTTGGGCTTCAGCCCGAGCCACAACCCCTCCACCGTACCCTGGGCTTCAGCCCGAGCCATTACCCGTAAAATGCGATGTTTGTGATGCCGCTCCGCTGCTGCGGAAGAGGAAATCCATGATTTTTCGGCTGCATCTTTTCTCGGGCGTTGCCCAAGGCTACGGTAACTATGGCCGTTGGCCAATTATGGGTGACGGGCGCACCGGACCCACGGTTGCGTCCTACGCAACCGGAAACCGGCCATTCAGGCCGGAATCGCAACCACAGACACGGCACACACCAAACACACCCCCAGGCCTGCAGGGCCAATCTCAGCAGAGCCAGGTGCGTTAGCACCTGGTCACGACAATGCGGCGACAACACCGGAACGGCGTAGCGCCAGCCAAGCCACAGAGTTCAAAACACATCCCACTGAAGAACCCCGAAAATCGCAACGCATGGGTTCCAGAGCTGGTCCTTCGTGGCTGGACAACACGCCCAGTAACATGGTGTCGGCGACCTCACCAGGCTGGTGCCTCGTGTTCCCCAAACCCGACCACCGCGAAGCCATTGAGTTACTCAACCTACTGACCATAGCCAGATCAGCAGCGATGTGGATTGCAACAGAAATCGCTGCCGATTTGCCGCAGACATGGTGACTTGCGCACGATCTGACGACATGTTGCCAAAAAGCGACAGCCAAATCGTCTGCATTTGTGACCGGCAGGCCACCCAACAAACCGCTCAATCAGACTCCGCACGACCCAGCCACCGCACTGCATTCTCAATCACCTGCAACGGCTCCTTCTGCAGAAAGATCGGAAACAGCTCGTGACCCGGGCGGAAATAAAAGACTCGACCAGCCCCCACTTTCCAGACACAACCACTGCGAAAATACTCGCCTCGATCCCAGCGTTCCTCGAATACCACAGCATCCGGTTCCGGCACATGAAACGGTTCACCATACATTTCCGTATGCGCGATATCCCACATCTTCGGCAGACCAGCAGCGATCGGATGATCCGGAAGCTTCGTCGTCACGTGTGATGCGGCCCCATCAGGACGCCATGCCGGAAACACACACTGCGGCAGTGTCAGTTTCCGAATCGAACCCTCACCCACTTCCACATACGGCGTTCTGCGATCGCCCTCTTTCACAGCCTTCCCATACGGAGATTCATTCGCGTACTGCCAGACCACGGTTTTCCGCTCACTTTCTGACAGTCCCTGCACTGCATCAGACTTCGCTCGTTCCTGCATCAACCGCACAAAAGCCTTGTGCCAGTGCGCCGAATGAATGGCCACCAGCCCCAGCTTTCCGGACTGCACCCTTTGCACAACACCCTCAATCAGCGCATCATCCTGCTCACGTACCCGAATATGGCTCCACACCACAAGCACGTCTGTCTTGGCCAGCCGATCGGCCGACAGTCCCTGCTGCGGATCACGCAGACTGACACTGCTGACCTGCAATCCGGGTCGCAGCCGTAACGCTTCTGCGATTGTCTCACCCAGAAATCGCTCGCCGTACGCCTGCTTCTGCTCCGGCTGCTGCTCATCCCAGATCAGGACTCGGACCACATCATCAGCCTGCACTGCTGACACACTCAGCAGCACTGCCATCAGACTTCCAGCAAATCGCTGTACAATACGCACCATCTGTCTGCTCCCTGCAGCACCTGCCTGCTGATGTTCAGAACCTCGTTCCCTGCAGCTCAAAAATCCACTGCAGCGCCCGATCCATCATCCGTTCGCCAGCACCCACCTCAGCAGGTGCCACCTGATTATCCGCGCCATAACCGCCTTCAGCCGCTCCCTCGATCGTTGGGAAGTACTGATGGTAGCCGTTGCAGTAGCCAAAGAAAAAGACATGCTCCGCACGGGAACGCTGTCGCAGCCGAATTGCGTGCTGACAGAAGAATTCGCCGGAAACCCCTACCAGAGCAATTTTCTGATTCAGCACTGCCACTGTCAGCCGCGGTCGAATACCGTCAGCATATTCATCCACAAAATTCAGCACCAGCTCAGGAAAGAATGCGGTGGCATACACAGCCTGAACCAGCGGATTGCGAAAGTCCACACGCGACTCAAAAGTGAACCGCTGCTCCTGCACGCGAATCGATGGTCGCTCAACCGGCTGCGGCTGCAGGGTCTGCAACAGCTTCACAGCTTCTTTGCCCAGTGCAGTCCCATACTGATTGTGATCACCAAACGGTCCGCGATTCGTGGACAGATCACCGGCCGCCCCCTGCATGAAGACCGCCTGCCCGCCATGCACTGACTCAATCTCTGCTCGCAGTGCCCCGGCAAAGTCTGATGAAAACAACAGTTTTTCCTGAGGCAGACTGGTGGGATGTGCCGCAAAATTCACCACAACAGCTATTGGCTTTCCCGTCTCTGCATCATCCAGTCGCAGCAGATTCAGGAGTGCATCCAGCGGTGCTGGCTGTTGCTTCGAATGCCGATTGCGATTGAAGTTTTCCAGCTCAACACCACCGGCTGCCAGCTTCGCCGGACGCAGACCCGCCACCGCCCGACCGGCCGCATCCACTATCCCATTCTCAAGCTGCTGGTAGTATCGCAGCGCCGCATCAAAACGCCCTTTGCCACGATTCTCCCGATCACTCAGCTCCAGTACCGGACCGTGATGCGTGTGCGAACCTGCGATGAATGAATTGGCGATTCCAAGCTGTTCCTGCAGACGAGTTCGTATGCGCTGCAACGACTCTTCAGAAGGCGAACGCCCCAGATCAAGACCAACAATAGCCAGTCGATCCTTGCCCGCCTGCAGCACCACCACATTCGCCTGCAATCGCTCCTGAACACCCTGCGATAATGCCGCATGCCGCGATCCATAACCCCACATCGGCACCGGTTCTTCAGGCGTCACATCTGCCACCGCAGCACCCGCCAGAAACTGGTCCTGCGCCAGCACCGTCCCGGGACACAGCTCGCAGCAATGCCACACGGCGAACACCACCATGCAATAACGCCAGCCGGATCCGAGCCACGAAAGTCGTTCCATTCGCCTGCCTGTCATCTGCATCCTCATTTCCAACTATCGCCCCTGACCAAAAGCCGTCACGACCTGCGACATTCTCGTTTGCCCATCCGCCTCAAAGCAACCGGCAAGCCACGGAATGAAACGTAAGTACACGGAAAATCGCAGCACATGGATTTCATCGCCAGCGCTTCATGCCTGTGAGAAACACCCACAGATCAGTGATGTAAGAGGGCCTGACCGATTCGCTGCACGGTGTTCCCCTGACGCGGCCACCGTCACGCAATGCGCATTTCCAACGCCCCTGCCCCCCTCTTCACCCCCACCCCGTAGCTTGGGCTTTAGCCCGAGTCCACACCGCACACCACTCCCGTAGCTTGGGCTTTAGCCCGAGTCCACACCGCACACCCCGCACCCGTAGCTTGGGCTTTAGCCCGAGTCCACACCGCACAC
>CAIOKE010000212.1 GCA_903858815.1 uncultured Planctomycetaceae bacterium
ATCTCTGACACTCTGTGCTCTGTGCGATTCTCTGATGCGATTCCTGCGATTTGCGATTTTGTGATTTTGCTGCGGTTGATAGGTCTCATAGGTCCTATACGTCCCATAGGACCTATGAAAACCCATGCCTTGCGTTCCTGCGTTTCGCGTTTGCTGCAGCGACCTTGCCCTACCCATTGTCAATGTGTGCCTTCCGCGGCGCAGCCGCGACAGCCCTCGGCATCGCGTCCCCGCTGGTATCGCGTTCCCCACTTGGCATCGCGTCCCCCTCGGGAGGGCGAGGCTCCCGCCGAGCCGAAGGCCGTGTTCAGCCGCAACCGTAGCCCGAGCATTCCTGCCCGGCCGCCTTTTGGCCACACACACACCGGATCGCTGCCCCGTCACCCGGGCCAGCCGTTAGCGTCAGCTGGCGGGTGCTGTTTTGCTCGCACTCGCGGGCCCATTGCTTTTTGGCGGCCCTGTTTGGCAATTCTTCCTGCTCTCGTGCCGTCGGCAGCAGAGGAGTCGGAGAGGTGAGTCGGCACTGATGGTAAGAACAGTCCACAAGACGGCCGTTCAGCAGGCACCGAACATTGCTAAAACCCGCCTCAGGCCGTCGGCATGCGCCGTGTTTGCGTTGTTTGAAATCCATCCATCGTGTTTTCCGCCTCGGGCCTGCAGAAGCGACAGCCGATGTTCACCTTGTGTCTGTTGTGAGGTGAACAGCGTTGGGATCGCTTATCCCTCGTTTTTTTCAAAGGAATCGACGGGTGGCTGGTACTTTCCATTTACCTCCGCGTATACTACTGTACGACAAAAGTTCTTGTTTCCTTTAGTTCCGTCCTTTTTGGTTGGGTAATGAATCCGTTCGAACCGCCAAATCCGGCTTCTCCCGAAGACTGGGACTCGGCAGAATCGGAAAATCCATCGCAATCGTCAGTTCCGCTACCACTCCGTTCGCTCAGTCACTTTGGTGGAAAGCCGTTGATATGGCAAGGCCTTGATCTTGCTTCGTGTGGGTACGGCGTGCATGAAAGGGATCTAATCCCGGGTTCCTCGTTCAACATGGGACATAGTCTTGAGGAAGCTCATTTTTTACCTGATTTGGTGTTAAATCCGATGCTGGTCCTGCTTGACAAGGCGCCTGTGTCGGGGCATCGGCAGCTTTTGTTCTGGGGAACCCCTACGGGGGATTATGTGCGGCAGCAAAATCTGGCATTTCAACCCGTCACCAATTTGCTGTACAGTCTATTCGAATGGCGTTCGTCCACTGGTATCTGGGTAGCCGTTGAATGGTATTTCGTGACGCAAGGTCTTGAACAGGTCAGGCAGAATGCTGAAGCCAGCGGAGACGTGATTTATGACAATCCATAATATCCCTCGTGCGGCCGCACAGGCTGGTACCGTTGCCTACTGTGCCCCCTACACCGTTGCCAACCGTGACGCACGTACGGTGGCGGACTGTCAGTGGGATCGCGAGCGTGACATATTGCGGCTTTATGTCGAGGAAGCTCGCTGTGTGGGTGATCAGTTGGCCAAGGGGGTGACCGTTTTTCGCGAAGTCAAATCCAACAAAGCGATTGGATTCAGTGTTCTGGGGTTTTCTCAGTGTTTGAACCGATCGGTGGTGCCGCGAAACGGGCAGTCGCTGCAGGCTTTTGACATCTCGGAACTTGTTGATCAGATTCTGCACCCCGCTTTGTCCTTACAGCATTCGCAGCTTCAGGACCTGCGACGGCTGGTGCGGAACCCTGTCTTTGCCAATCGAGTCATCAATCTGGCTGCAGCACCATCGTAGTCTGAGTCGTAACACACCGGATCAACGAAAAATCCTGTGCGCGGCTGCAGGTTTCTGTTGGATGGGGTTGTCGAAAACGCATTGGATACCGCTTCTGTGTCGCGGAGAGCATGACGGCTCGAACGCAATCGCAAACCCCTTCAGCTGACACTAACGGCATGCCACGGGGCCCTGAACGCGGTGGACGACACGGGCTGAAGCCAGGCTGCAACCACTGAGCACCAACTCGAGGACGATGCCAGGGTTCCCCTTTGCTGATGACTGCGGCTCGGCAGGAGCCTCGCCCTCCCGAGGGGAACATTCCCTGGGACCACCGAGCACCAGCTCGGTAACGCCCAGCGACCAGACCCGTCAGCTGACGCTGGCGGTTGGGCTGTAGGCTGGGGGCGACACGGTTTGTGTGGGCAAAAGGCGGCCGGGCAGGAATGCCCGGGCTACGGGTTCGGCTGATCACTGACTTCGGCTCGGCA
>CAIOKE010000213.1 GCA_903858815.1 uncultured Planctomycetaceae bacterium
CTGAACGGTATGCGCGAGATGAATCGTCTGCCGGAGTGTCTGGTGATCGTGGATCCTTCGAAGGAGAAGAACGCGGTTCACGAGGCTCGTCTGCTGGGCATCAAGGTTGTGGCCTTGATTGACACGGATTCGGATCCGGACATGGTGGACCTGCCGATTCCGGGTAACGACGACAGTCTGCGCTCGATTCGACTGGTGATGCAGCATTTGTCGGACGCGATCAAGCAGGGTCGCAGTCTGCGTCCTGACGAGAACCGTCGCAAGGACGACACTGCTGAGGAAACTCACAAGGCAATTCCGTCGATTCGCGACTGACATGTCGTCTGGGTCGTGCGGGGTTATAACCTGACTTACGATGCGACGGTCCGAGATCGGACCGTCGCATGTTTATTGAGACATTTCTGGCTGGCAACTACGTCTGTCAAAAAGGGAGCGAAGAGCGATGGCTGAAATTACGGCTGCGGCAGTCAAGGCGCTGCGTGAGAAGACTGACCTGCCGATGATGGAGTGCAAGAAGGCACTGACGGAAGCGGGTGGAGACGAGCAGAAGGCGATTCAGATCCTGAAGGAGATGTTCAAGAAGGTTCAGGAGAAGCGGGCTGACAACGTCACTGCGGAGGGCCGCATTTTCCTGGCGATCCGTCCTGACGGTTCCGAGGCTGCTCTGGTTGAGATCCAGTGCGAGTCAGCTCCTGTGGCAACAGGTGAAGTGCTGCAGAACTTTGGTCAGGCGATGGTTGACCATCTGCTGAATGGACCTGGTGCAGCGGATCCGGCGGCTCTGCTGTCACAGAAGGTTGCCGGGGCAGCTCAGAGCTTCCAGGAGCAGTACGAGGACATCGTCAACAAGATCCGTGAGAAGATCGTGGTGAATCGGATTGTGCGCATTGCCGGTCCGGTCGGTGGTTATGTGCATCACGACTACAAGACGGGAGTGTTGTTTATTGCTGCCGGAACGCCGAAGAACGATGAGATTCTGCGTGATGTGGCGATGCACATTGCGGCGTTGAATCCTGTGGTGACCTTCCCGGAGCAGCTTGATGCGGCTCTGGTGGAAGCTGAGCGGAGCCGTCTGCGAGCGGACGCTCTGGCATCCGGCAAGAAGGAAAACATGGTTGATAAGATCGTCGACGGCCAGATGAAGCGCTGGTTTGGCGAGCAGAGTGTGCTGGTGATGCAGCCCTTTGCGAAAGACGACAAGAAGGCCGTGGGCGATGCACTGGCCGAGTGTGGTCTGCAGGCTGTTTCTTATCTGCGGTGGAAGGTCGGTGGTTCGGCCTGAGGTTGTGCAGCGAGTGTGAAGTGATCAGCCCGAGGCAGCAGTGCTTCGGGCTTTTTTTATGGCTGGCGGGGAATCTGCGAGTGTCGCAGCTGAATTCCGGATGCGGTGTTTCCGAATCTGTACCGCCAACTTATACTCCGCCGTTGCTCCACTTCCATGTCTTCCCCGGCACAGTTTCCGTGTTGTATTTGTCCCGAAAGCAGCCATTATGACAGCCACTGGATCGCGAATTCCGTATCGGCGTGTGCTTCTGAAGATCAGTGGTGAAAGTTTCTGTCGGGAACACGAATCCGGCATCAGCATGGCAGAGCTGTCATCGATTGCCAGCCAGATTCGGGACGTTGTGCAGAACGGGGTGCAGCTGGCGATCGTGTGTGGTGGCGGCAATATTCTGCGGGGGCGGCAGTTTGCCGAAGTCAGCAGCACAATTGTGCCATCTACGGCTCATTACATGGGAATGCTGGCGACAGTGATCAATGGTCTCGCGCTGCAGGATGCTCTGGAGAGTGCCGGTGTTCAGACTCGATTGCAGAGTGCGATTCGGATGGAGGGTGTGGCTGAGCCTTTCATTCGTCGGCGTTGTCTGCGGCATCTGGAAAAAGGCCGAGTCGTTATTCTGGCCGCGGGAACCGGCAGTCCTTTCGTCACGACAGATACGGCAGCCGCACTGCGGGCGCGTGAGCTGGATGCTGAGGTGGTGTTGAAGGGAACGAAGGTGGACGGCGTGTATTCTGCGGACCCGCTGAAAAACCCGCACGCCGTTCGCTACACAGAAATTTCATTCCGCGACGTGCTGGCTCAGAATCTGCAGGTCATGGATGCTCAGGCCATGCACCACTGCATGGAGCACAACATTGACATCATTGTGTTCGATTACAAGCGCGTGGGAAATATTGCTCGAGCAGTTGCGGGTGAGCGGATTGGCACGCGAGTTTCTGCCAGCGTGGGGACCACCTGAGCTGACAGGATGAGTTCTGTTCAGGCCAGTCCACTGCGTCGTCGCAAAGTCCACTCCGTGGTCAGGATGGCCGTCAGCAGCAGCAGAGTGCCCCAGTTATCCCACAGGCTGATTTGTTCCTGTCGTCGCACGGACAGTCCTGGCAGGCCCTGATCGATCCAGCTCTGCAGTTTTTTACGCAGCTGATCTTCAGACAGGAATTCGCCGCCGCTGGCATGAGAGATTTCCCGCAGCAGGGCAAAGTCAGCGGCTGGATCATCCAGTTCCGGATCACGTTGCAGGACGTGAAAGCGTGTGACACCAATATTGCCGAACGGTTGACCGTCCCGCAGGGCTCGGACGCGGGCCCAGTAGTCGCCGGGCAGCGGAGTTTCTGAGAATTCGGCGGCTGATGAATCACCGAGCGAGCGTGGGACGAGGCTGGAGGCTTTTCCTTCTGGATTGACGACTTCCACCTGGAACTGCAGATCGGTCAGTGGTTGCCCCTGCGGATCACGGGCACCGAATGTCAGTTCGGTGGGCATTCCGGGCGACAGATCGCGGGGGCTGGCCTGAATCCAGACGGCCTGCGAGTCGTCTGTTTCCTTGCGTGTGAGCCAGAAGATGACCTGCCGCCAGAAGCGGGCATGTTCTTCTTCGAATCCCTGCATGGCCCACTGCCATGTCGTATCTCCGGCAAACGCAAGGACTCGGCCAGGCCCTGTGCCCTGCCCGATCAAAAGTGGCAGTCCGTCTTCGCTGACGGCGAGGATCTGCGCGAGCGAGTTGTTCCTGAGTTGCAGGTTATTTGCGCCTGTCAGTGGTGGCACCTGTTCCCATCGCTGTCGATTCTGATCCGGGGCAGCGATCTGCATGACAAAGTGTGCAAGTCCATCGCGGGATGGCAGCATTTTTCGCGGGCCGCTGGTCTGGGGATTCACAGGTGGCAGTTCCACGGGCAGCAATGAGGCAAGGACAGTCTGGCCGTAGCCACCTTCTCCGAAGTTGCGGCGGCCGCCAATCATCATCAGGCCAGCGCCGCGGCTGCAGCAGCGAGCAAGTGCCTGCAGCTGATCCGGCCTGAAGGCACTGGCAGGCACATCCCCGATGATGAACGCGTCATAGCGACCGGGTTCAAAAAAGCGGTCGGGGATCTGAGCGCGGCTGGACAGAGTGCCGGTACGAATCGCCTGAAAGTCCAGCTGAATCCGACTGCTGTCATTGATTTTTCTGAGCCATTTCTGTTCGGTGCGGATGATGTCGAAACAGGCCACGCGGATCCCGCCTCGCCGAACTCGAATGATGGTTTCGACACGATTGTTTGTGCGGCGGGCTTCCCCTGGCAGGGCTTCAGCTTCGACGGCCAGTTTCAGGTCACCCGTCTGTTCGGGGACCAGCTGCAACTGGACCGTCTGTTCATCGGCATCGCTGCCTGGGGTGACCTGCAGCACGGGTTTGGCGGAATCCACGGCAGCGGCCGGCTCAAGGTTGCCCGATTTGCCTTCTGGAACACCATTTCGGTTTTCCAGCAGCAGTCGCAGTGTGACGGGTTTCCCACCGGCACCGGTCGACTTCAGGCGGACCCGTACCGGCAGTGCATTGCCCTGAAAGACTTCACGCGACAAATCCAGTTCTTCAAGTGACAGGTCCAGCTGGCTGCCACCTGCTTCGATCCCGCCGTAGCCGACTGAATAGATGGGACGCTGCTGCCGACCGAGCCGTCGGGCAGCGGCAGCGGGATCAGAATCGAGATCACCGAAGGCGGCCTGGCGACCATCACTGAGCAGCAGCACGGCAGCAACGCGATCCTTTGCCATTTCCTCTGATGCCAGATCCAGAATCTGCCCGAAGGCTGTCAGTTTTCCTTCAGCTGCTGGCGTGATGGATTCGGTCGAAGCGATCTGGTCAGCGAAATCCCGCAGTCGAATCTCGCACTTTTCAGCGAGTGTATCCAGCAGCGGTTTGAGGGATGTGCTGAATTCTGCCACGGCCGTTCGGCGAGTTCGTCCACCACCGCCGTCTTCGGTCTGCATACTGCGACTGGAATCTGCCAGCAGGTACAGAACAGAGCGAGACTGGTCTTCATTGGAAACGGAAATTGAGGGCCGCAGCGAGACAAGAAACAGCAGCAGCAGAAAGGCAAGCCGGCACAGCTGCAGCAGTCGCTGCCGAGTGGTGGCGAGGTGTCGGATCTGCGAGGGGTAGGCGCTGCGGATCACGAACACAGCGACGGCGAACAGGCCGACGATGATGATCCATGACCATGCGGGTTCAAATTGCAGCGACATCAGCGAATACATCCCTCGAAGGCTCAGGGCATGCCGTAGCAGAGTCTGAGCGGTTGTTGGCTGCTTACCATACACAAATTGCCGATAAGAGTCATCGTCGGGGATGGGCAGTGGGGCGATGATGCTGAACGAATGCAAATCTGTGGCAACACGTGTTGCCGGATCGCCTCACTCGGTCCGTCGTCAGCAGCATGAGGGAGTCGTGGTTGTGCGGACTGGTGAACCGGAGTTACCGGAATCGTTACAGTCACTGTAACCGTCACAATCAGAGCTCTGGTTTTGGGCGTACTGGCCGGGCATCGGGCTAATTGCGACCTGCAGAGAGCAAGGCTTGTCGGAATTCGTTCAGGTCGGGGAGTTTGTTGTTAAGTTGTTTCTGTGTAGAGCTTTGTGGTTTTTTTTGAGGTTTCAGGTGCCATGCACCTCGGCTTGCAGGTGCATGGCACCTGAGGGGGTGTAGGGGCGGTCTGGGTGATCGGCAGGCTGGGGGTCTGGGGCAAGCGAAGCCGGTGTGATCGTTGCCTCTGTTTGAATCCTCCTCATCGGGAAATTCCGCAGGGAAACCGATTGGAAAGTCTGGGTGGGGGGTGTCTAGAATGGGCCGGGCGGTTGTTCGGGTGCGTCAGGAGGGCACTCGGTGCCGAATTGGCCCGGAAAATGCTGTATTTGAAGCTGAGATGGTGCTGGCGGGCAAAGGGGTGTCTGCCAGGCGTTCAGGGTTTTCAGTTCTCTCAGATCGGACCGGTCATGGATCCTCGTTTGTTCCGACTGTTTCGTGGACTGTTTCTGGTCGTCCTGTGCGGTGCCCTGGCGTGCGGGCGATCGTCCGCGTGGTCGGCCGAGGTTCCGCAGGAGCTGAAAGACCGGCAGCAGCAGTTGCTTGTGGCTCACGAGAAGGCGCGTGCTGCTGTGGTGGGCGTGACGGATGGCATGGGTGTTGGCAGTGGCGTCATCGTCAGTTCAGATGGGTATGTGTTGACAGCATCGCATGTCGTGGAGGGGCGACGTCGATTTCGTCGCAACGGTGGTGGCGACCCGTCAGTGGTGGTGCTGATGCCGGACGGAAGTCAGTATCGTGCTGAAATACTGGGCAGAAATGCGGACGCCGATGCGGCACTGCTGAAAATCACAGAGGCTCCGCGGGGGAACAACGGTTTCCCGCATGTGGCGATGGGACGCACCTCGCAGACTCAGCCCGGCCAATGGTGTTTTGCGCTGGGTCATCCCGGGGGTTATCGCAAGGACCGTGAGGCACCTTTGCGTCTGGGGCGAGTGTTGTCAGTAGGCAGTCGGACTGTGGTTTCGGACTGTGCTATTCTGCTGGGGGATTCAGGCGGTCCGCTGTTCAATCTGGATGGTGAGGTGATTGGAATTCACAGCATGATCACCAGTCTGATCATTGAAAACCGGCATGTCGCGATTGATGTGTTTACGGGTGACTGGGATCGTCTGCTGGCGCGTGAGCGATGGGGCGAGTTGCGGGCAGCCGACAACAATCTTGTGGAGACGGATTTCTTTGGTGTGAAGCTGCAGTGGCAGGATTTTGTGCCAAAGGTGACAGAAGTGCGAGCTGCGGCACCTGCAGAGAAGGCCGGGATTCGTGTGGGCGACGTGCTGCTGGGGATTGGTGACGGTCGGATCGCAGATCGTCTGGATCTGGGAACAATTCTGGCTTTGCTGGAATCTGAGCAGTCAGTGAAGGTGCGGGTATTGCGTGACGGTGCGGAAACGGAGTTATCTCTGACGACCGGCCGGATGCCGGCGGGGGACGATGCAGGTGCGAGTCGTCAGGGTGGGCGTGACGCTGGCGAGGACGATGAGCAGCGTCAGCAGGAAATTATGGAGCAACTGAGTGACAATCGTCGCATTGGTCCCAACGAAAAGCGTGATGCTCGTGTGCTGAAGCTGTTTGAGACACTGGCGCTGGAGCGTCGAGAGGGAGTGGTTGCGATTCGCGATAACGGTCCGCTGTTGTGTCTGGGAACAGTGATGACAGAGGATGGATACATCCTGACGAAGGCTTCCGAGCTGAACAATGCTCTGCGGCCTGAGATTGTGTTTCCGCGTGGCGGTCGTGTTCCGGTTCGTGAGGTTGCTCGGGACTATTCGTTTGATCTGGCGTTGTTGAAAGCGGAGGGTGTTTCGCTGAAGCCGGCTGTATTCCGTGATTCACCGGCGGCAGTTGGTGAGATGGCATTGATTCAGGATTCGCGTGGACGGGCATCTCTGCCGACGGTGATCAGCGTGCGGGCTCATGAAATGGAGAATTCGCGCCGTGCATTTCTGGGTATCAAGCCGGAAACGGCAGAGAACGGTGTGCGGATTTCTGAGATTATTCCTGGTGGTGCGGCGGAGCGTAATGGACTGAAGGCCGGCGATCTTGTGCTGTCTGTCGGTGGTGCGGAAGTGCAGACATCGCAGCAGTTGATTGTTCGCGTGGGAGAGTTTCAGCCGGGTGACCGTGTGCCTGTGAAGTTCATGCGTGGTGAGAAGATCGAGACGATGGAGATCGTCCTGACTCCGCGGTTTACCAACGAGAATCCTCTGCTGCCGTTGTACGACAGTCTGGAGACGCGTGGCCAGTTCGCCAGTGTGCATGCCGGTGGATTTCCTCGCGTGCTGCAGATTGATGCAGACGTGTATCCTTCGAAGGTGGGTGGTCCGCTGCTGGATCTGGAAGGGAACGCTCTGGGAATTGTGATTGCTCGTGCCGATCGTTATCCGACGTACGCCATTCCTGCGGACAGTGTGCAGGAGGTGTACCGCAGTCTGCGTGCTCAGGCTGACGCGGCGGCGGCGACTGCTGCCGCACCGACTGCGGCAGCACCGGCGACTCCCTGAAACCCACTGCTTCTCAATACTCTGGCCGAACGGATGCCGTGGGCATGACAGATCTGATTCTGCAGAATCCCCTGACTCCTCATGATTACTGGATGAAGAAGGCTCTTGATCAGGCGTTGATAGCCTTTGATCAGGGTGAGGTTCCGGTTGGAGCGGTGATAGTGCATCGGGATCGCGTGATTGCTGAGGCATACAATC
The DNA here is from genome assembly GCA_903858815.1 of uncultured Planctomycetaceae bacterium. Taxonomy (GTDB): domain Bacteria; phylum Planctomycetota; class Planctomycetia; order Planctomycetales; family Planctomycetaceae; genus SXXK01. The sequence goes on from CAIOKE010000213.1 coordinate 7,547, forward strand.
AGCGTGAGATGCTGCAGGATCCGACGGCGCATGCTGAGATGATTGCGATGACTCAGGCGGCAGAGGCGTTGCAGTCGTGGCGGTTGCTGGATTGTACTCTGTATGTGACACTGGAGCCGTGTCCGATGTGTGCCGGCGCGATTGTGCAGTCGCGTATACCGATTGTGGTTTATGGGACTGCGGATCCCAAGGCTGGTGCCTGTCACAGTCTGTTCAGTATCACGGGTGATCTGCGTCTGAATCATCAGTCGGCGGTGCTGGGTGGAGTGATGCAGGAGGACTGTCGGGCAATTCTTCAGGAATTTTTCCGGCAGCAGAGAGCACAGGGGAAGAAGTAGCGGAGATTTCTGCCGCTGGTTGTGGTGCGATGAAGCTGGCATTGGCGAAGAATTCGGCAGAATCTGCCGGTGCGTGGTATCAGTGGCCGAATCTGCCGGTGCAGGGTGGGTTTGGTGGTCGCAGCGGGCTGTCTGGAACGACCGGTTCGCCGAATTGCAACCAAAACTTCAACAGGTATTGACCCAATTTCCGGGTTGCACTAAATCTCGCCCCGTCCATTGCGGATCTGTCGGCAGAAACCGCCAGACTGCAGTGGATCCTGTCCTGTTCTGCAGATCGGATTCAGCGGGGCTCTCTCATCCCGTTTGCCTGATCTGCCTCCCTCCTCGAAGCGCCCTGCTCGGGTCATGTTTCCTGAGCGACGGTTTTTACAAGCAGTCTCCCTGGCAGGCAGTCTGTTTGTTGAAGCTGGTGTTCTCTCTTCTGCCGCGGTCTGTTTTTGTTCTGATCTGCCGCGACTGCGACTCTCAACTTCAGGGAAGAAGCACATGCTGTCCAGAAGAATCTCCCTTAGTGCAGCATTCGGGTTGCTGCTGTGCGGACTGCACAGTACTCCGGCGAATGCACAGCTGTTTGGTAATCCGTGTGCCTGCGGGCCGGCTCAGAACGCGTGGGCAGTTCAGTCTGCAGCGGCGACCTGTTATCAGACAGTTCCTGTAACGACTTATGTTCAGGAAAAGCAGACTGTTGATGTGGCAACGTGGAAGACGGTGATGGAAGACCGTGAGGTGACCACGTATCGCCCGGAGACGGTATCACGGACTGTGGAAGTGCCGACAGTCTCTTATCAGAACGTGGTGGAATATCAGACGGTGAACCGCGACATGGGTCGCTGGATTACTCGTTATCATCCGGTGGCTCGGTGTTCTCCGTGTCAGATTGATCCTCGTCCGGGCGTCGTGGGCTGGTTGAATCGCACTGGGTATTCCATGCGAACGGCATTCATGCCCAGCTACACGACATCGCGGGAGTACGTTCCGAATGTGATGGCATTTTCGGTTCCTGTCACTCGCCAGGTTGCTGTTCGCGGCACTCAGCGTATGACTTATCAGGAAACGCGACTGGTGCGGAAGGTTGAGACAGAGCAGGTGCCGGTCCAGAAGCTGGTGTACAAGACTGAGCAGCGGACGGTGATGCGTCCAGAGACGACGTGGCGTACGGTCCCGATCGGGACTGCCATGGCAATGTCTCCGTGGGGTGGTGTGCAGACTGTGTATGGCGTTCCGGTACAGACTCGAACTGCTGCCGGTCCGACGCCTGATCCGAATTTTCGTCGATCTGCGGCCGATGATCGTGCAGCGGATCCAGCTGATGATCAGCAACCGTTCCGTCGCAGCAGTGATGAGGACGACAGTGTCCAGCGTTCTTCGTTCCGTCGATCAGCGGATGAGGAAACCGAGCCTTCCTTTAACCTTCCGCAGACTCGTCGCGAGCAGCCGGTGCAGATTCGTGCGACTGGCTCTGTTGCTGGCAGTGCGAGTGGCTGGCGTGCCAGTCGTCGTCCATCTGACAGCACTCTGACCGCCAGTGCTGCTCCGATCCTGACGGTATCGGAATCAGACGACGAGCATTGACGGCTGAGTATTGCCTGTATGAAACCAGTGGGCCGGCAATTCTGTCGGCTCATTTCGAAGCCCCTCCCCTTTTTTCCCCTCTCTATTCTCCTCTCTGTGTTCTGCTGATGCGTCCCCTCGCGGCACCGGTATCATGCCGGTGCCCATTTTCATGCGCTGACTGCGCTGGCCGATTCTCAGGCAGCTCGCCTCGGCCGTTTTTCCCCGGTGATTGCTCGATCACTTTCCCCCGGCAGCGTAAGATGCTGCACAAGTGATGTGGTTGAAACCGCATCAGCCTGATTCCAGAGGGCGGAGGTGGGGTGATGTCGTTGCCGCAGATTGTTCCCGGGAAGACTCGTATTGGCTGGATTGGCACGGGCGTGATGGGGGCCAGCATGTGTGGCCACCTGATCTCGGCCGGTTATTCGGCGACTGTGTATTCAAGGACTCGGCAGAAATCTGAAGCTCTGCTGGCTCGCGGGGCTCAATGGGCTGAGACACCTGAGGCATTAGCGCGGCAGTCCGACGTGGTCTTCTCAATTGTGGGTTATCCGGCGGACGTGCGTGAGGTGTTGCTGGGTGAGAATGGAGCTTTGCGGGGTGCGGCCGCGGGAGCTGTGCTGGTGGATATGACGACCAGTCAGCCATCGCTGGCGGTTGAAATCTGGCAGGCTGCCAAAGCTCAGGGTGTGTATTCACTGGATGCTCCGGTGTCTGGTGGCGATCTTGGCGCCCGCAACGCGACTTTGTCGATCATGCTGGGTGGTGATCAGGACGTTGCCGAGGCTTTGCAGCCGCTCTGGGACGCGATGGGCAAGACGGTGGTTTACCAGGGTCCTGCGGGCAGTGGCCAGCACACCAAGATGGTGAATCAGACTCTGATTGCATCGAACATGATTGGCGTGTGCGAGGCGTTGTTGTATGGGTATCGAGCGGGTCTGGATCTGCCGACGGTACTGAAGTCGGTGGCCAGCGGTGCTGCGGGCAGCTGGTCCCTCTCGAATCTGGGACCGCGGATCATCGCAGACAATTTTGATCCAGGATTTTATGTTGAGCACATTATTAAGGACATTGGGATAGTGCTTGAGGAATCGCGGAGGATGGGTCTGTTCATGCCGGGTTTGGCGCTGGCAGAGCAGTTGTATCGTGCCGTGCAGGCTCAGGGGCATGGCCGTGCGGGGACTCAGGCGTTGATCCTTGCGCTTGGCCATATGGCGGGTTTTGACTGGCGGACTCGAACCGGTCCGGCGGGTCAGTGAATCAGATTCTGAGTGTCCATGTGTGGTGGAGTGGGCGTGGCGGAATTGAACTCCTGCTGCAGACCGCTATTCTTCGTGGCGTCAGAGCTGACAGCGGCTTATCGGTCGAACTGGACCGGAAAGGGAAGATTGAATCATGAAGCGACGCGGTGAAATGTTCTCCGGGCTTTCCGTAGCCCTTGTAACTCCGTTTTCCGGGGATGGATCACTGAATGAGGCGATGCTGCGTTCGCTGATTGATTTTCATGTGCAGTCAGGAACGGACTGTGTGGTTCCGGTGGGGACTACGGGTGAAAGTCCGACTCTGACGCATGACGAGCATGAGCGAGTGATCGCTTTAACGTGTGAGCATGCTGCGGGTCGTGTGCGAGTGATGGCGGGGACGGGTTCCAACAGTACAGCAGAGGCGATTCGTCTGACGCGAGCTGCGAAGCTGGCGGGTGCCGACGGTGCTCTGATGGTCGCTCCGTACTACAACAAGCCGACCCAGGACGGTTTCTTTCAGCATTTTCGTGCCGTGGCTGAGCATGTTGATCTGCCGATCGTGCTTTACAACATTCCCGGTCGAACGGCGAAGAACATGGAGCCTGAGACGATCTGTCGGATTGCGGATACGTGTCCGAGTGTCGTGGCGATTAAGGAATCGACGGGTTCGATGGATCAGGCCTCTCAGATTCTGTCGGCATCCGAGCTGACGGTCCTGTCAGGCGATGACAGTCTGACTCTGCCGCTGCTGGCAGTGGGAGCAACGGGTGTAGTCTCAGTGGCGGGCAACATTGTACCGGCGGACGTGAAAGCGATGCTGACGGCATTTGCGGCTGGGGATACTGCTGCTGCGATGCAGTGGCATCATCGACTGTTTCCGCTGTGTCGTGATATGCTGGGGCTGTCAACGAATCCGATTCCGGTGAAGGCGGCCATGCGATTGCTGGGGCGTGAGTGTGGCGATGTTCGTTTGCCTCTGACACCACTGTCTGATGCGCAGGTGTCCGCGTTGCGGACGACTCTGCAGCGATACGGTCTGCTGTAGGTCTGTTTGCGGCGGTGTAAGTCAGGGCAGGAATCCGCGTTCGCGCAGTTCCTGCAGGTTATCTGGTGCGCTGGCGATGATGCGTTCAGAGGCGTAGCGGAAGACGGCGAAGCCGGCCATTTCGGCGGGAGCGGACAGGATGGCGGTCTGCTCTTCTTCTTCGTTGTCCAGTTGCCGGTTCAGTTTTGCAACGGCCTCTTCAATGGTGTCTGTAACGATTGAGTCCGGGCCGGCCTGATTGGTGAGCCGAAGATTTGAGAAGGCGGCCGTGCGGGACATCAGGAATTCGATGAATCCCGCTTCTTCCTGTTCTTCGAAGAAGTTGCGCAGCTCTGGGTGCATATTATCGGGTGTGATGATCCGTGCCCGACTGATGCTGATGCTGCCGCGTCGGATACGAACAAGTTGTTCTGCACCGGACGAGGTGACGAGAAAGTACGGCAGGTCTGAATCACCGAAGGTGAACAGACCTGTCTGTACTGGACGTTCAATCCGCACTTTCGACCATGCCTCGCGCAGTCTGCGGAATTGCTCGAAACCCTCAAACATTGTGCTTAGTGTCCTTTGGGCGGGTTCTTCAGTCGTTCGGCTTTCTGTTCGTCGGACAGTTCATCCCATTCTTCAAGGCATGGGGGACAGCAGAAGCCGACTTTCTGTCCGTTCCAGTCTTTGACCAGTTCCGCTGTCAGTTCAGCGGTATTGATATCGCCACCCATGATGGGGCATTTGGTGTTCACGACCTGCAGAGCAGCGGTGGCTGCTGCGGCAGCGGTGGCAACAGGGGCAGAATCTGTGGATTCGCTGCAGCCAGGGGCAATGGCAGCCATAGTCAGCAGCAGGCAGGCGGACAATCTGGTATGTCGCACGAAGAGGGCTCCGGATGAATTGCAGGAACGGAAGATGCTGAAACGCTGAGGGGGTAGTGTACGCAGACGCCGGGCATTTGACATCCATTCTTTCCGTTCCGGTTATCGATTCCTCCGCACAGAACCGGGAAAACCCCCGAAACGGCTGAATTTCAGAATCGGATGCATCGATTCTGCAGGCGTGTTTTTCTATTCTTGCTGCTGCTGGCTGACATGGTTTTCAGGGTAATGCAGGCTGTTCAAACGAGGCAGTGGTGACAGATGGGTGAGATCCTGACTGGTCAGGGGCTGGCAGCCCTGCTGACTCTGACATCGCTTGAGCTGGTGCTGGGGATCGACAATGTGATCTTCATTGCCATCCTGTGTGGTCGTCTGCCTGAGCGTGAGCGTGACAAGGCGCGGCGTCTGGGTCTGAGTCTGGCGGTGATCTCGCGGATTCTGCTGGTGCTGGCGATTGGCTGGGTGATGGGTTTGAAGGAAGTCCTGTTTCGCCTGCTGGGTCATCCGGTGACGGGTAAGGATCTGATTCTGATTCTGGGTGGTGTGTTTTTGATTTTCAAAGCGACCAAAGAGATTCATCATCGCGTGCAGCAGGTGCATGTGGACTCATCGACTCAGCGGAAGAGGGTCGGTCTGGGGGCAGTGCTGTTTCAGATTCTGCTGATCGACGTGGTCTTCTCGATTGATTCGGTGATTACAGCGGTGGGGATGACGGAGGATCTGCCCAGTCCGATCCCGATCATGATTGCGGCAATTCTGTTGTCTGTGGGTGGTATGCTGTTGTTTTCGCGAGGGATTGTGCTGTTTATCGAGCGGAATCCGACCTTTAAGGTGCTGGCTCTGGCATTTCTGATGCTGATTGGTGTGTTGCTTGTGGGGGATGGGTTTGGTCATCACATCCCGAAGGGATATGTGTACTTCGCCATGGCATTCTCGTTTGCGGTTGAAGTGCTGCAGTTGTGGATGCTGCGTGAGCCCGAGCGTCCTCCGGGGGGGACTCAGTACTGATCAGCGTTGCAGGTCTCGGTCTGCAGCTGAGGCTGAGGTTATGTGTGCAAGGTCCTGAGTGGCGGGTGTGCGGGGGCGGTCATGAATGATGATACGGACTTTCTGCTGACGGAATACTCCGGGCATGGTGTTCGATTTCTGTATCCTGGGTACTGGGAAGTGCGTGAGGAGCAGGACGGTGAGGATGTGATTCTGACGGCCGCGGCGGATGATTCGTGTTTCTGGCTGCTGCGTGTGATTCCTGACCGTCCCAGTCCTGAGCAGGTGCTGCAGGATTGTCTTGGGGCGTTGCAGGAGGAGTATGAGGATCTGGAGCAGCAGCAGGAGCCGATTCTGATTGCCGGTCGTCGTGCTTTAAGTTGTGAGGTGACGTTTTCGTGTCTGGAGCTGTTGAATGCGGCGGGATTCTGCAGTGTCAGATCGGGTGCAGCGACGCTGTTGATCTGGTGGCAGTGCACTGATCATGAATTGGCGGACGTGCGACCTGTTTTTCAGCGGATGACTCAGTCTGTTGGCTGGGCGTCAGCGGGTGAGATTGGTTGAAGACAGATTCTGGATCGGGAACTGGAGTGCAGCAGGATATGAAGTCACCGACGACGCTTCCGACATCGGCAGAGTTTGAGAAGCTGGCAGGTCAGGCGCGGTTTGTTCCCGTCTATCGCCAGCTCACCTCTGACACGCTGACTCCGGTGACCGCCTGGCAGCGGATTGTTGCGGGTCCGTGGGCATTTTTGTTTGAGAGTGTTGTGGGTGGTGAGCGCGTGGGGCGTTACAGCTTCGCAGGCAGCAATCCGTTCATGACACTGACGGCAACCGGACGCACTGTTGTACTGCAGACTCGTGATGGTGAGCGGCGCGAGATTCACGACATTGATCCGCTGCAGGAGCTGGAGCGGCAGTTGCGGGAGTGTCGTTCGGTGCCCTTGCCGGGACTGCCCGGTTTTCTGGGTGGCGCGGTGGGGTATGCGTCCTATGACGTGGTGCGTTACACCGAGCATCTGCCGAATGTGCCTCCGGATGACCGCGGGGTTCCCGATCTGACCTTCGCTTTTTATGACTCGATGGTGGTCTTCGATCATATTCGCAAGGTCGTGCTGGTCGTGGCGCTTGCAGATACGACGCAGGGGGATACTGAAGAATCGCGAGCGCGTGCGGAGGAGCGACTGGACGTGCTGTGCCGTCAGCTGGCTTTTGCGGGGGCGGACGTGGAACTGTCGGATGTGGATCTGACGGTGGAGCCGGTACTGGAGACGGCCTCCAACTTTACTCGCGAGCAGTTCTGTGGTGCGGTGGAAAAGTGTCGCGAGTATATTCGGGCGGGTGACGTCTTTCAGGTGGTGATCAGTCAGCGTCTGGAGTGCAGTTCGGCGGCGGCGCCGCTGGATGTTTATCGTTCGCTGCGGATGGTGAATCCCAGTCCGTTTATGTTCCTCCTCAGAACTCCTGATGTGGATCTGGTGGGCAGTTCACCGGAGATTATGGTGCGGGTTGAGGATCGTGAAACGACGATTCGACCCCTCGCCGGAACTCGACCACGCGGAAAAACGCCGCAGGAGGATCGCGAGCTTGAGCGTGAGCTGCTGGCTGACCCGAAGGAGCGGGCTGAGCATGTGATGCTGATCGATCTGGCTCGGAATGACGTAGGTCGAGTTGTGGATTTTGGTTCCGTGACACTTTCGGATGTGATGGTGGTCGAGCGTTACAGTCATGTGATGCATATCACCAGCAATGTTTCCGGGCGACTGCAGGAAGGTCTGACGGCGGTCGCAGCCCTGCGGGCCGGGTTGCCAGCCGGGACGGTTTCAGGCGCTCCCAAAGTGCGAGCGATGGAAATCATCGACGAAGTTGAGCCGCAGAAGCGTGGTCCCTATGGCGGGGCGGTGGGGTACTTTGACTTCACTGGTGACATGGATACCTGTATCGCACTGCGGACTCTGGTGATGAAGAACGGCCGGATTTACATCCAGGCGGGGGCTGGTATTGTCGCGGACAGTGTGGCTGAGAGTGAGTATCAGGAAACGATGAACAAAGCGCGGGCAATGCTGAAGGCCATTCACATTGCCGAGCATCAGTTGCTGCCAAAACATGCGGACCAATAAGTGCTGGTGCGTCGAACAGCTCGCGAAGTTCCCTTTGGGAGTGCGAGGCTCCTGCTGAGCCGAAGGTGGTTGGAATTGCGTTACCGAGCTGGTGCTCGGTGGTCCCGGGGCAGTTCCCTTTGGGAGGGCGAGGCTCCTGCCGAGCCGAAGGTGGTTGGAATTGCGTTACCGAGCTGGTGCTCGGTGGTCCCGGGGCGGTTCCCTTTGGGAGGGTGGGGCTCCTGCTGAGCCGAAGGTGGTTGGAATTGCGTCACCGAGCTGGTGCTCGGTGGTGGTAGCATGGGCTTCAGCCCGTGTCGTCCACCGCCTTCAAGCTGCCCCCTCAGAGGCGAGCCGTCAGCGTGAGCCGACGGGTGTGATCGGGTCAATTTGTGTGTGAATCACAAAGGGCGTTCAAGGCGTCGAATGGGGTTCCTGCCTGTTTCTTCCGGCACTCGTGTGACTGCTTATAAAAAGGCTCGACTGGTCATACCGGCCAGTCGAGCCATTGGGTGGATCTGTTGTGGGGACGAGGTGCTGAAATCAGTTGTCGTATTCGACGGTGATCCGGCCGTTGCTTGAGCAGATCAGGACATCGTATTGTCCGAAGCACAGTGTAAGTTTTGTGCGGCAGGGTGAGATTTCAAGGCTTCTCAGGGGCTGCGGTGGCACGAGGATACGGACGTAGGCGACACGTTCCTCGCTGTCGTGCTCGCAGAGATCCGGATCACGAACGGCGATGACGGCGGGGACTGCATTCGGCGCTGCTTTGTGCAGGTTGCGAACGCGAACGCAGGTTGCAAGTGGGACTCGGGTGTCGACAAATTCGCCGATTTGGTGCTGACAAAGACAAACGGGGCCTGGGACCGGCTGAGGAATGAGGATGGTTCGCGGGGCTGGAACCGGGGCGGTGTACACTGGTGCGAAGGATGGCCGAATGGATCCGGATCCGAGATTGATACTGAGTCCGAAGCGGACGTTATCGCGAGCTGAGCGGGGCACCGGAGTCGGGGTTGGCACCGGGACCGGGACTGGAACAGGCTGTGGGCGATAGTGGCTGCTGCGGGAATTTTCGCGTGGGTCGCCATTCATGAAGCTGTCGTGCATATCGCGGAAGTTGCGGGAAGTTTCTGCGGTCCGAGTTTCCGGGTGGCGAGAGTTGCGTTCGCGTTGTTCGCGGGCCTGTTCCTGTTTCCATTCGTCGCGTGATCCGGCGAAGTGGGAGCGGTGTTCGGTGCTGGCGCGGCTGCCACGTGCTCGATCATCTGTCAGGGCATGGACGACTCGCAGGATTTCCACGAGATCATCGCCGGTTGCGGCTTCACAGGTGCTGCAGACGACCATGATCAACACAGCGGGAACAAAAAGCAGGGACTTCATTGCCGCATCCTTTGGACTTGAACCAGTTTTTTTGGGGGGTGTTTGCCGCGGCCATCGCGGCGATGAGTCCTTGGTGTTGCACAGGCTGTGCCAAAATGTTTTTGATTCATCGTAAGTTGTTTATTGGGTTGATGTTGTGGAATACTGTTGTGTTTTTCTGCGTTGGCGGGTGTTGTCGTTGTGATGGCGCTGTTTCGCGACAGTCTTCGGGTATGTCCGGCAGAATTCCGGCGAATTGAGCTTGGATGAGTTTGGGTCGAGCCGTAGTATTCCTGGGGCGAGAGATCGTGGAGCAGTTGTGGTTGTGAGTCAGACGATGATGCAAGGGACATGGGCAACGTGTTTGGTGCCGGTGTTGGCGCTGGTGCTATTTGCAGTACCGGTCGCCGAGCAGGGTTTGTGTTGTTGTTTGCGAGCGGATCTGCAGTTGCAGGCTGAGTCAACCACTGGCAGCGACTGTTGTGCAGTGCCGTCTGTGAAGCAGGGTTCCGGGTCTTCCGGTTGTTGTTCATCGCCCGGGGCAGTTGCGGCGAAATCCGGTGACTGCGAATTTGGTTCCTGTGAATGCTGCTGGTCGATTCCCCTGGGCGAGCGACAGTCCGTGCGGTATGATCGGCAGGCGGTCAAGGCAGGTTTGGCGGGGGGATTGCAGACGATTTCTGTCGTGGTGCGACCCTTATTCTGGGGGGCATGTGAGCGAAGGGACACATGGGCAGTTGCGGGGAACCGGCGTCAGTCTGTGCTGTGTGTGTGGAGGAATTAACTTGGGCGTGGAGTTTTGACGGCAGATCAGTTTTTCTATTTGCATTTGAAACTATACGTTCAGGAGATTTCTCATGAAAAAGTTCGTTATTCTGGCCATTCTGGCTGTGGCTGCTCCATGCAGTGTGGCCGCCGTGCGCAGCACTGTCAGTACAGTTGGTCTGTGCAGTTGCTGTGTCGACTGTGTCTGCGATGATTGCTGCTGTGCAGTGGCGGGCTGTGACTGCTGCAGTGGTGGCGAATGTGCCTGTGACAGTGGCTGCTGCGAAGCGGGCGGTTGCTGTGCCAGTGGTCGCTGCTGCGATGCTGCATCATGCAGTGAAGAGGGTGGCTGAGGGCAGCTTTTAATGCCTGACATTTGTTGACGGAATCGGGGTGGCCTGTCAGCAAGTCCTGCTGACAGGCCTCGCTGGAAACCCTGAAAAACGGGCTGGTGCGATTTCTGTGCCGGGCTGTGGAATGATATGCTTCCGCACGTTGCTGGTCTGTTTTTTACCTCCGGGGCGGTTTGCGGAATGATTTTTCTGCTCGACAACTACGATTCCTTCACGTTTAACCTTGTGCAGCGGATTGGCGAGATCGATCCGACGCTGCAGATTCGAGTGGAGCGGAATGATCAGGTGACATTGCAGCAGATTGAAGAGCTGCAGCCGTCACGGATCATTATTTCACCCGGGCCCTGCAGTCCGACCGAGGCGGGTTTATCGTGCGAGGTGATCGGTCGTTTTGGGCCGCGGGTACCAGTCCTTGGGGTCTGTCTGGGGCACCAGTGTCTGGCTGAGGTTTATGGTGCGAAAGTTGTGCGTGCCAATCGTTTGATGCATGGCAAAACGTCATTGATTTCGCATTCCGGGCAGGGCATTTTTGCCGGGCTGCCGGATCCGTTCCAGGCGACGCGATATCACAGCCTGATTGTGCCTCGCGAGACGGTGCCGGACTGCCTGCAGGTGACGGCGTGGGTTGAGGATCCGGGGCAGCAGTTTGAGGTGATGGGACTGCAGCATCGCGAATACCCGGTTTTTGGCGTGCAGTTTCACCCGGAGAGTTTCCTGACAGAGAAGGGTTACGATCTACTGCGGAATTTTCTGGCGATCTGATGCCCTGAAATCGAGCGGTAACGTGCATCGACCATGAAAATCGTCCATCTACCCCCGAAAAACTCGTAATTTGAGTTTTTCTGTTTTTCTGGCACTTTGATTGCTGTGCAATGCTCCCGGGATATCCGGGTGTTGATCAGGAAGTCAGAGGCTGGGAATTCTGAGTGGACAGGCAACGTCAGATTCTGATCGTCGAGAGTGACGCTGGGGTTGTGCGGCGTCTGTGTGCTTTGCTGGCATCACTGCCGGCAAGGGTTATGGTTTCAGGAACTCGAGCTGACGCTGTGGAAGCGGGTTTGAGCCAAAGTTTTGATCTGTGTTTTGTGGCTCATGGGCTGGCTGACGGCAATGGACTTTCACTATTGCGGGAGGCGTTATGGGGTCGAGGTGCGGTAGTCGGTGTGTTGCTGTCGCGGCATGCGGATCTGCGAGTTGTGCAGCAGGCGATCGATTTCGGTTATCGAGGAGTCATGCAGGATCCGCCCGATCTGCAGCAACTGCGTCCCTTACTGCGTCCGGTTTTCGGGGAGCTCGTCGACAGCCTCAGTTCCGAACCTCCAGAGATCGCTCTGTCTATTGCAGCGAAAACTGACTGGACAGTCGACCTGCCTGACCTGCGTTGGATTGCCAGCCTGACGCTGACACAGATTCTGTCAGTGCTCAGCAACACCGATCTGATGAAGATCATTCGGTCTGTCGACTATCCATTTGCCGGTAAGGAGCGTCTGGAGTACTTTGACAGAGATACTCTGGAGCGGGTGGTCTGTCTGGTACGTCGCTGGAGTCAGCAGCGTCTGAGTCTTCCGGGCATCTGCCAAAGTCAGGCAGGTGTTGAGCTGCTTGAGGAACTGCGGCGCCCCGCCTGATCGGTGCGGCAACGAGGATCAACGAAGGCTTATGTGCGCAACTGCAGGTTGCAGTTTGATGGGGTTGGCGGAAAACGCACTGGATACTGCTTCCGTGCCAGGAAGAACACCATCCATCAGCTTACTACCGAGGGACCACCGAGCACCAGCCTGGTGACAGTGATGCACGCAAACACCAGTCAGCTGACGCTAAGGGCTCGCCTGTGGGGGTGGGGCTTGAACGCGATGGATGACAAGGGCTGAAGCCCATGCTACGGCTACTGAGCAGTAGTTCGGTGACGATGCTGAGGGACGTCTTTGCTGAGTGGTGATCAGCCCACGGGATGACTGAGCGACGGGC
>CAIOKE010000214.1 GCA_903858815.1 uncultured Planctomycetaceae bacterium
ACTCATGAACTCCGCGTTATTGAAAGCCTGACCGATGCCGACAAAAGTCGGACGTATCGCAGCAGCCTGCTGGAAATGGCAGAGCCTTCTGAGCGGGAAGATCTGGTGGCGGAAGGTCGGGGAGAAATCATGAAATGGCTTTATCTGACAAGTCGCGATGCCCATGCATAAAACCAGTCTGTCCGGTGGGGCTGAGACACCGGGGCAGCCGAACAGCTCGGGTGGCCAGCAACTGGCGCCCATCGTGCTGTTTGTCTATGCTCGCCCCGCGCACACCCGCAGAACTCTGGAGTCCCTCGCTGGCAATACGCTGGCTGCCCGGTCAGAACTGACGATTTTTGCTGATGGTCCGCGGGCCGATGCGTCACCACAGAAACTTCGTGAAATCAGCGAAGTGCGAAAGCTGATCCGCGAACGTCAGTGGTGTGGTAAAGTGCATATTCGGGAGAGTCCAGTCAATCGCGGCCTGGCAGCTTCCATCGTGGCCGGTGTCACGGAAATTGTCGAGCACCAGGGCTCGGTCATCGTGCTGGAAGACGATCTTGAAACAGCCCCCGGTTTTCTGCAGTACATGAATGATGCTCTGACGCTCTACGTGGACTGCCAGCAGGTGATGCAGGTTTGTGGGTTCAGTTTTCCCTGCGGTTGGTTTCCTCCACAGACCGGATTCCTCAGGGCTTCGCACCCGTGGGGCTGGGCCACGTGGAAGCGAGCGTGGAGACATTATCAGCCGGATGCTGAAAGACTGCTGGCGCTGGTGCTGCAGGAGGATCCGCGGCGATTTGATCTGGATGGTTGCTCATTCCATCTGGACGAGCTGCAGCGAAATGCGGACGGTCGCCTGCAGACGTGGGCAGTTCGCTGGTACGCATCGATCTTTCTGCGGCAGGGACTGTGCCTGTATCCCGGCCGGTCGCTGGTCAGAAACATCGGTTTTGACGGAACCGGAGAGAACTGTCACAGCGCGGCGGCTGTGTATGAACGCATTCCCATCACAGATTCTGTGAAAGTGGTTCGGCAGGCGCTGGTGGAGTCACCGCGAATCCTCAAATCACATCAGCAGCATTACCGGGCTGAGCTGCAGCGATGGACGGAAAGCCGACTGGTCGACCGGATTCGTCGTCGAGTTCGGTCTGTCCTGCGATGGCTGCCCGCGGGCCGGTGATGCGTCCGTGCTGCACGAAGTTCATGCCGGCGGGGGTCAGCCACTGATGGTGCGGCTGTTTCAGTCGTGGTATCCGGAGTCGATTCCGCGTCGTGCTGAGGAACTGCGAAACTGCCTGCAGGCCAATCTGGCACTTGCCTGCGTGGATCAGGTGTGTCTGCTGCTGGAGCAGGGAGCGGTGCCACCGCTGACGCACCCGAAGCTGCGGTTCCGGGCCGTCACGGCTCGCCCCACCTATCAGGACTTTTTTCTCTGGGCCAACGAACTGTGTGCCGATCGCCGCGACATCACCGCGATTGCCAACAGCGATATTTACCTTGACCAGACGCTGAAGCTGCTGGTGGAAGTGCTGCAGCCTGAGGAATGTGCCGCGTTATCACGCTGGGATGTCCGGGCTGACGGAACTGCGGTGCTGTTCGACCGTAATGACAGTCAGGATGTCTGGGTATTTCGCGGTCCGGTACGGGAAGTCGTTGCTGACTACTGCGTCGGCATTCCACGCTGCGACAATCGGATACTGTTTGAACTGCGGCAGGCCGGGTATCGGGTGATCAATCCAGCTCTGACGGTGCGGGCCATGCATCTGCACGCTGGTCTCCGTGAGGAATATCCGGGGGAGTTGTCGGGACCATTCGTACCCGGACCTTACGAATACCTGTATCCTCATAATCTGCTTTCGCTTCCCGCCCTGATGCAGAGAAAACTGGCAGGGACAGCCCATGGCGCCGTCTGGACGGCGGACTGGCGACTGTGGCGGACGTATGCGCCCGATCGCGTGCTGCGCAGGTTGCTGGGACGGCTGCTTCGCCGGGGCCGGCGACGTTAATTCAATCCCGGACCGAGGCACTGAAATTGCAAATTCCTGCCGACGTGGCGGTGGTCATCCCGCATTATAACCGCGCTGATTTGCTGCGGCTGACGATCGACTCGGTACTGCAGCAGTCCGCTGCCTGTCGGGTCATTGTGGTGGATGACGGATCAGACACTGACCAGTGGCAGCGAATCCAGCTTTACGCAGATTCGCAAGTGCAGGTGCTGCGCAGAGCTGACGGCCCGAAGGGACCCTCTCGTTCCCGAAACGTGGGCTGGCAGCAAAGCGATTGCCCATTTGTGATGTTTCTGGATTCGGATGACCTGCTGGGCGGCTGGTGCCTGCAGCAGCGATTGGCTGCAATCGCTGAGTTTCCTGAGGCGGACGCGTGGGTCTTTCCCGTGCTGCTGTTCAGGAATCATCCAGGAGACCTGCGGATCCTGTGGAATCAGATGGCTGAGAGTGGTGATCTGGAACGTTTCCTCGTTTCAGATCCGCCGTGGCACACATCCTCGACACTCTGGCGCCGCAGTGCATTGGAGCGACTGGGGGGCTTTAACGAGCTTGTGATGTACGGTGATGATGCCGATCTGCACATGCGCGCCCTGTTTGGCGGTATTCGATTTCAGCGGATGACTGCGGCTGTGCCGGACGTCTTCGTGCGCAGATCTGATGCGAACAGGATCACAAACGGGGTTTCCGCATGGCTGCTGAATTCCAGACTGGTGCGACTGAGTGAAGGCAGCAGGCTGCTGCTGCACTTCGGTACCGACAGTCAAAGGCGACTCTGGCAGGGGCAGTACTTTCGCGAATGTGAGTACCTGTTGTTTCAGGTTCCCGGAAGCTGGGGCAGAATCTGCGCGGTCCTGCGGCAGTGGAAACGTGAGTGGCCGCGTGCGGGGCTGGCGTGGTGGATTGCCTGTTTTTACCTGGCAGTGGCCTGCGCGACTCGTCGTCACGCTTATCTGTTGCTGCGGATTGCTCGCAGGTCGCGATGCGGCTAATGCCGGTTGGCTGTTTTCCTCAGCCCGGCGGATTTGAATGCACCAGTCTGGATGCAGCGATGGAGCGGCGAGTTGAGCTGTTGCTGGCCGGCAGGAATGGCTTGATGCCCTCGGAAAACCGCGATTTATGAGCAGACTGAAGATTCGACTGAAATCTCCGTGGACCACAAGCATGGAGAATGAATACGCGGTTTTCAGTCGTGAGTTCCCGGCCGAGGAGGCGGACGGGTTGCTCTGCGAGTGGGCGCCGGACGACGAACTGCGCACGTTTCCGCGGAAAAAAGCCTGGTATTGCTGCGAGCCGTGGTGTCAGTTTCGGGGCCTTGGCAACGGCTCGTGGCCCGTCATTCGAGACGGGCTGGGGGCGGCTGAGTTTCTGTGGCACGGGCATCAGGATCCGCGGTATCGGGTGCCTCACGTGACGCACGTCGGTGCGCTTTCAGTCAACGGCAGTCAGGATCGTCTG
>CAIOKE010000215.1 GCA_903858815.1 uncultured Planctomycetaceae bacterium
GTCCCGGGGGGGGGCGGGCGGTTGTCAGTTGGGGAACTGGCGAATGAAAAAAGCCCGACAGCAGGAGCTGTCGGGCTTCATCAGCGGAGGGCTGAAGGTCAGATTTGTTGACTGCAGATCAGGCGGCCACGGCATCAACCTTTTCTATCTCGGCCATTTCTGATTCGTCGGCTGAGCGTCCCTGGGGCAGTTTGTCTTTGACGTCGTAGGCCAGACCGACGGCTCGCAGAAGTTTAATGGACCACCACGTGATATCGAATTCCCACCACTTGTGTCCGGCCGGAGCAACGGCGGGGTGGGCGTGATGGTTGTTGTGCCAGCCTTCACCGTAGGCGAGGATGGCGACCCACCAGAGATTTCGGGATGCATCGCGCGTGTCGTAGTTGCGGTAACCCCACAGGTGCGTGGCCGAGTTGACGAACCACGTGCTGTGGTAGGCGGCCACCATGCGTACGCACATGCCCCAGACCAGCCATGACAGGCCCAGCTGCCAGCCACCGACGGCCCAGCCAGTAGCAAGCAGGGCAACACCGCCACCCCACAGCCAAAGGGCAAAGGTTTTCTCGAAGAAACGCATGACCGGGCGGTTGACCAGTTCCGGCACGTAACGTTTCATCAGCAGCTGTGTTGCTGCTGTTGAACGTTTGGGGAACAGCCACAGGATATGGCCCCACCAGCCATCTTCACGGACTGGTGAATGCGGGTCGCCCGCCTGATCGGATTTCTGATGGTGCAGACGATGTGTGGCGGCCCATGTCAGCGGTGAGCCTTCACCGGACAGACAGCCAAACATCATGCACACGAATTCGGCCGGAGCACGAAGCTTCATCGATTTGTGTGCCAGATAACGATGGAAGCCGAGGCAGATGCCAATGCTGCACGTGGCCCAGTGCAGCACAAGGCAGATTGCCAGCCCGGACCAGCTGAAAAGTGCCGGCACGAATGCCGCCAATGCCCCGACATGGACGCCGACAAGAAACAGCGTGACCACCCAGTCCACGTTTTTCAGGCTGAGTTGATCACGATGGAACGCAGCAATCAGAGTGTCTGTTTCGGTCTGATATCGCAGTCGACGCAGTTCGGATTGGGACTGAGCCCCGGAGTTCTGGTCAGCCGGTGTCTCTGTCTGAGGCACTGCCGCTCGACGCAACAGATCCAGTGCACCCGCATTTATGCTCATGATCGTCATACCCGCATCTGTGGCCATTCCATTCGCACCAAAATCCGCAGCCTTCAGAATGAAGGCTGCGGGCACGAATTGTGGGACACACTCACCTTAGTGATCGTATCGACGAGTCACAATGTCAGCCTGTTTTCAACGGGTCATGCGTTTGTCAAAGCTTTGTCAATGCCGCAAGTGCTTGCGAGAGCACTAGTTGCGGACTGGCTGGCGGGTTGGGCTGATCCGGAAAAGTTGGCGGAAAATGCAGGTTGTGAGAAACGGTCAGGTTATTGCAGCAGGCTGCGGTCGAGGACTTCGCGGGCTTTTGCGAAGTAATCCTGCCAGACGATTTCGGGGCCACCATGTTTCAGGCAGTCGCGAATTTTCTGCAGTGTGTTGCGGGCCATGTGTGGGCAGCGATTGCAGGCACAGGTTTCGCCGCTGGAGGCGGTGATTCCGGGAACGGGGATGAAGGTGTGTTGTGGTGCGGCTTTCTGCAGCGGGTGAATCATGGTCGCTTCGGTGGCGACGAGGAACGTGGTGGGTTGTTGTTGTTGGATGACGAACTGCCGCATTTTTTCGGTTCCGCCGATGACATCAGAAATCTCGAGGATGTTCTGGGGGCATTCGGGGTGTGCCATCACGAGACATCCGGGGTTTTGTCGGCGGATGCGGATGAGGTCCTGGATACTGAAGACTTCGTGCACCATACAGGCACCGGGCCACAGGATCATGCGTCTTCCGGTGACTTCCATGAGGTAGCGGCCGAGGTGTTGATCGGGGACGAACAGAATTTCCTTTTCCGGTGGGACTCGATCGATGATTTCGCGAGCGTTGCCGCTGGTGACGATCCAGTCGACAAGGCTTTTGACGGCGGCTGAGGTGTTGATGTAGGCGACAGTGTGAAAGTCGCGACCTTTTTCGCGCAATTGCTGCTGGAAGGCGGCGAGCTGATCGGGCGGGCAGCTGTCAGCGAGCGAGCATCCGGCGTGCAGATCGGGAATCAGGACTCGTTTCTCGGGGTTCATAATCTTCGCAGATTCGCCCATAAAGTGGACGCCTGCAAAGAGGATGGTGGAGGTTGAGACGCGGGTGGCATCGCGGGCCAGTTTCAGGCTGTCACCGGTGAAGTCGGCGATGTCCTGGATATCTCCGTCGACGTAGAAGTGTGCAAGAATGGACGCATCTTTTTCTTTTTTCAGGGCGTCGATTTCGTCCATCAGGTCCAGCGGATCCTCGCTGGGCGTGTCCGGGATGGAGTTGTGTGTGGAGACTGGTGGCAGAATCTGAAGATTCATGAGTAAGGGATTCCGAGAGAACGTGTCGCGGCCGCGGGGGTGGGGCTGGTAGGCCTTATCCCGCATTGTGCAGATCTTAACGCAGGGGGCAACAGGGTGGCTGCTGCATTAGTGACAGCGAGAACAAAAAGTGGGAGTCCGAGCAATGGTGCTGCCGAGGGACAAAAGTCGCAGCCTGGGCTTTAGCCCGGGCTGAACCGCCTGACACCCTTCAAATCTTCGGTGTTTTTTCGAGGAACGGGACCGAGCAGCGAATGCCTGGGCCACATTTTGTGCATGGTAACAACGGAGAAAGCACTTTGGATTTTTAGGGGGGTGCCTGGGGTTGGGCCCGAGGCTGATGCCCAGGCTACAGTGTTTTTGTCTTTGGTGTCATGACACAGTCAACTTCGGCTGAATTCTTCTGGTAAATTGCGGGATTTCCAGTGCATGTGGCTGTGTTTTTTGTGGAAGAGTCCGAACCGGGAAGGGTGATCAGGGGTCAGTAAAACAGTCATCAGGGGGCAGAGGTCAGTGGGGGGCTTCATTCCGGTTTCCGGCAATCGGGTCGTCGGCGGGGGAATCGCGGAACCGATGTTTTCCCGAATGGGAGTGCTTTCTATACTGCTGCCTGTTGTGTTCCCGAAGCTTACAGCTCACTGTTCAGGCTCGGATTTTTCCTGAATTCCTCTGACATTCGGATCCATCAGCAGTGCTCAGAACTCATACATGCGGCGAACTTCGCAGGGCTCAGGCGGGACAGACGGTGATCCTGGCGGGCTGGGTCCACAGTTACCGCGAACAGGGTCGTGAACTGGTGTTTGTGGACCTGCGTGACCGTTACGGCAAGACGCAGGTGGTGTTTAACACGGACGAAGACACACGGATCGACGCTTTGGCTCGGCGTCTGCGTCGTGAAGACGTGATACGTGTGGAGGGCGAGGTGCGGTATCGTGGCGATGGCATGACCAACGCCAAGCTGTCGACGGGTGAGATCGAGGTGCGAGTGCACCAGTTGACGTTGCTGTCCCGCAGTAAGACTCCGCCGTTTGAAATCGAGGGTGGCGAGCTGCCGAACGAAGAGTTGCGTCTGAAGCATCGTTTTCTGGATCTGCGCCGTCCTGAACTGCAGCGCAACATTCAGCTGCGTCATGACCTGACTCAGGCTGTGCGATCCTACTTTAACGATCTGAATTTCCTTGAAATTGAAACTCCGATGCTGGGTCGCAGTACCCCGGAAGGTGCGCGCGACTATCTGGTACCCAGTCGCGTGCATCACGGCAGCTTCTATGCTCTGCCACAGTCACCTCAGATCTACAAGCAGATTCTGATGGTTTCGGGTTTTGACCGCTACTACCAGATTGCTCGCTGTTTTCGTGACGAGGACCTGCGAGCCGATCGTCAGCCCGAGTTTACTCAGATCGACGTTGAGATGTCGTTCGTGCAGCGCGACGATATTCTGGCGACGATTGACGGTCTGGTTTCCACCGTGATGAAGAAGGTGCGGAATATTGATGTTCCTACGCCGCTGCCGCGATATACCTATCACGATGTGATGGCGCGTTTTGGCAGCGACAAACCGGACATGCGATTCGGGATGGAGATCACTGACATTACGGATATTGCACTGGCCAGTGAGTTCAGCGTGTTCCGTGGTGTTGCCGGATCCGGTGGATTTATTCGCGGGCTGACTGTGAAGAACGGTGCAGAGAAGTACAGTCGTCGGTTGCTGGACGTGGATCTGAAGAACTTTGTGGGTGATTACGGTGCGAAGGGGCTGGCATACATGAAGGTGGCCGGTGGTCGGCTGGAATCTTCGATAGCCAAGTTCTTCAGTGATGAGCAGCAGCAGACGATCATCAGCCGCATGGGTGGTGCTGATGGCGACCTGCTGTTGTTTGTGGCTGATACGTGGAAGGTGACGTGCAGTGCGCTGGCAGCATTGCGGAATCGGATTGGTCGTGAGCAACAGTTGTATGACCCGCAGTCCTTCAGTTGCCTGTGGGTGGTGGACTTTCCGTTGCTGACATGGAATCCGGAGGAGGGACGATTTGATGCTGAGCATCATCCATTCTGTCAACCGAATCCGGACGACGCTGAGTATCTGAAGACGGATCCGGGCAAGGTGCGTGCGGACAGCTATGACCTTGTGGTGAACGGGTACGAGGCGGCCAGTGGCAGTGTGCGCATCCATGATTCAGAGATTCAGCAGATGGTATTTG
Source organism: uncultured Planctomycetaceae bacterium (assembly GCA_903858815.1). Classification (GTDB taxonomy): domain Bacteria; phylum Planctomycetota; class Planctomycetia; order Planctomycetales; family Planctomycetaceae; genus SXXK01. The sequence continues at coordinate 4,662 of CAIOKE010000215.1, forward strand.
ATCTGCTGAAGATCAATTCGGAGGAGGCGGAGCGTCGCTTTGGCTTCCTGCTGGAGGCTCTGCGATTCGGAGCTCCGCCGCACGCCGGAATCGCCCTCGGGCTGGATCGTTGGGTGATGTTGTTGGCTGGGAATGACAACATTCGCGAGGTGATCGCCTTCCCGAAGACTCAGAAGGCGGCCGACATGCTGACGGGGGCTCCGTCAGAGGTGGACGATCGGCAGCTGCGTGATCTGCGAATTGCGGTGACGGAACAGGAAAAGTAGGGTGTCGGGTGGCAGAGTGCAACTGGTGGGGAACCGCGATAGTCAGCTGGCAACTGGTGTTTCGGCTCGGCGGGAGCCTCGCCCTCCCGAAGGGGTGTGGAGGGCGTCCTATGGGAGGGCGAAGCTCCTGCTGAGCCGAACGGTCGTTATGTGGCGGGCGTATTTGGGGTTCGGCGGGAGCCTCGCACTCCCACGGGTAGCTTTGAGGTCACTGACAACCGGCACAGCAACACCGCGCACAGCATTGACGTAGAGCCGGTTTGAAGCGCCCACTGACAGTTCAGTCGAGCCAAAAAATCGCGGCATATCCTTAGCCGGCAAACACACTGCGAATAGGTTCGCCTTCGGCCAGTTTCCATGGACGCTGAGTCCGGTCCGGGATGTGACCTGCCGGGTCCAGTCCAAAACGCCAGAAGATGGTGGCGGCAAGGTCCGCAGGCGTGACTGGATCACGAGCCGGAAAGGCACCGTGGGCATCGCTGGCCCCATAAATTGCGCCGCCCTGAACCCCGCCTCCGGCGAGGACCACCGAATAGCAGTCAGGCCAGTGGTCGCGTCCAGCGGTCGCGTTGATCTGCGGAGTCCTGCCGAATTCTCCCGTGGCTACCACTAATGTCGAGTCAAGCAGCCCACGCTCGTGCAGATCCGTAATCAGGGCCGCGAGCGCACGGTCAGCCGGTGGCAGCAGATACGAACGATGCTGCTCAAAATTCTGAGCATGACTGTCCCAGTTCTGCCCCTGCTGACGAAAATCAAAGACGTTCACAAATGGCACGCCCGCCTCCACCAATCGCCGTGCCACCAGCAGATTCTGGCCGCGCATGTGCCGCGATTCGCCGAGGGCCGCTGCTGTACCATTGCCCGTCGACGCACTGTAAAGGCCGTAACGCTCACGCAGCTGTTGGGGCTCCTGAGACAGATCGAGGGCCGACTGCACGACCCCCGCGCTCAAAAGCCCACTGGCTTTCTCGAAATAACGATCCAGTGGCAGGGACTGAACACCCGGCTGCAACGCCGTTCGCAATTGCAATCGCTCGTTCACTCGCCGCAGCGGCAACTCACCACGCAATGCCAGCTCGGGCACCGCATAGCTGCCAACTGTGCCGTCCACCGCAATTCGAAACGGGTCAAAATCCTGCCCCAGAAAACCACCTCCCTGACACGGGACATCAACGACGTTGTGAAACATAAACGGCAGAGCCGCATGAGACACTGCAAGCCCCGGCTGCCGTCGCACATAACTGAGCGTTGAACCGTGACAGGGAAAAAACTGCTCAATCGGTGCAAATTCTTCCCGATCACCCTGAGCAGCCTGCCGGCCCGTGTGAGTTTCAATGGATGCGGAATCATGCAGCCGATTCTTATGGTGCATGCTGCGGATCACAGCACAGTGATGCATCACCAGTGCCATCTTCGGCAGATGTTCAGAAATCTGCAGTCCCGGCACCGTCGTGGAAATCGGCTGGAATTCCCCACGGATAGTGCTGGGAGCCGATGGTTTCAGGTCATAGGTATCGAGGTGACTGGGACCACCATAGTAAAACACAAAAATGCAGGCTTTCAGCGGCGATAATCCAGTTTCTGTCCGCCCCACAGCACCCGTTGCAGGCTGCCCGCCCACCACAGACGCATGCGCCTGCAGTTGCCTGAGCCATAAACCGCCCAGTGTCAGACTGCCGATGCCACCAAACCGCAGAAAATCATGGCGACTGCAGTCCGGCGAGGACCGCAATGATTGCCGGATGTCGTTTCGATGCACGCTCCGCATCATCCGCTCGCTTCGGCATAAGCCACAATCTGCCTGAGCTGCTCGACCATGCCACGCCCTGAGTCACCGGGAACGATCGGGGACCCGATCGCCACACTGTGCACACCCATCGCAAACGCCCGCTGACAGTCAGCGACCGACAATCCCCCCACAACCTGAATCGGCAGCTGCACTCGACCTGTCACCTGCTCCAGATAATCGAGTGCACTGCGAGTCGTTTCCACGGCTCGTTCTTCCAGTCCCAGATGCAGCACGAGATAGTCAACGCCCAGATCTTCCATGCGACGACAGGCGTCCAGCTGGTTCGGTTCATACATCGTGTCCACCATAATCTTCGTGCCAAACTCATCCCTCCATCTGAGTGCTCCACGGATCACATGTTCGCCGGCAGCCGACATCACCACCGCATAGTCTGCACCAGCTCGTCCGCACCATTTCGACAGCGGATAACCGCCATCCATGATCTTGGTGTCGGCAATAATCGGCATGTGCGGAAATTCTCGACGAAGTACGCGGATTCCTTCCAGACCGGATCCCAGCAGCAGCCCGGTGCCAGCCTCCAGCCAGTGCACTCCTGCCTCAATCGCCAGTTTCGACAGCTGAATGGCTTCCTCACACCCCGGACAGTCCAGACTGATCTGTACGTAACCCATCTTTCAATTCGCCTGCAGTACGGATTTTACGATCGAACCACTCTGCATCGTCTCAAAGGCATCATGCCATTGTTCCAGAGGCCAGACGCCCCCGATGATCGGTTTCACGTCGAGCCGGCCGTGACTGACCAGCTGCAGTACGCGTTCCCAGATTGACCAGTGATGACTGAAACTTCCCTGCAGTTTCACATTTTTGAGCACGATCGGATCGAGTGAGAAGTCACAGGGTTGTGGGCCCCAGCCGACCTTGGAAATCCAGCCGTTCGGTCTGACCACTTTCATCGCTGTCTGCAGGGATGCTGAGACGCCGGTCGTGTCAATCACTCCATCCACGCCCAGTCGATCGGGGCCGCCATCGAACGCCCACGCTTCAATGCCATCTGTCAATGTTTCAACATCGTACTGACGGGCAATCTGCAGTCGCTGGTGATCACGAGGCAACCCGGCAATGGCCACGAAGGCTCCCTGCAGCCGAGCCATGGCGGCCGACAGAATTCCGATCGGCCCCGGTCCCAGCACCAGCACTCGATCACCCGGCTCAATTCGCACATTACGAACGGCCGCGTTGTAGGCGACGCAGCAGGGTTCCGTGAGCGCGGCTTCCGTCATGGAAACCGTTGGCGGTACCCGATGCAGAATTCGCTGCGGTACCGCCACCAGACGCGTCATTGAACCATCGGTATGGCCTCCGAAGCCACGGCGGGTCGGGTCAAGGTTGTACAGTCCAATGCGAGTCATCGGCGAGTCCGGGTCAATAATCGCCGCCGTCTCACTGACCACCCGATCACCCGGCTGCCAGCGTTCGGCAACGCGAGCACCACATTGCCTGATGATGCCGGAAAATTCGTGACCCAGCACCAGTGGGTAGGGAACTGTCCAGCTTTGATCACCCAGCCACATGTGGAGGTCAGAACCGCAGACACCAACGTTAACAACTTCCAGCAGGACTTCGTCATCACGCAGCACCGGCAACCCGATTTCGCGAATCTCCACACTGTAACGAGTGGGACCAAAACAGGTGACGGCCGGCTGAGTCCCTGCCGAGGCGGACCTGGGAGCGGTTGCAGTCATGAGATGACCAGTGGCGAAGGTGGTGGGGGCAGGCGAGAATTGCAATGTGAACAGCAGGCAGGCCCAATGCATAGAGTAAAAGCATACAAAGCCACGCCGCTGGTGTCCAACGGCGTGGCTTCAAGGGAGGGAGATTTCAGGGACCAGTCAGGGCTGGTCTTTACCCAAAGATTCCGCGCGTTCCTTTGCCAGCATGTAGTCAAGGTAATGCAGGTTGCTTTCAACATCCGTCGTGCCACTGGCGACACACGCATCAAAAAAACGCTGCATCAGAGTGTGCCGCAACTGAAGCTCCTCCAGCAACCGCACAAACATGATCAACCGCTGGCGACTGTCAGGGCGAAAAAGATTCCACCACTGACGGGCCTCAGGTGTCAGTTGCTCCCAGCCAATCAGTGATCGCACATGCTTCATATGTTCGCGCAGCTGACCAATGCCCCATTGCGACGTATCGGTCAAGCGAGCGGTCCGATTGGCAACTGCCTCCGGCGCGGGACGAACGGTGTGATTCACGAACAGTGATCGTCGCCGCCGCAGTTTTTCATGGCCCGTGACGCCTCGAGATGCACGCAGAACAGACTGCATATCGGGCAGCTCGAAAGCCTGCTGCAGATAGGCCTGAAACACGGCACCTTCGAAGAACAGCGTGGCTGGACGACCAAGATTGGGGTGTCGATATTCGGGATTGCGGATTTCGGCGGCCGAAAGCAGGGGGCGAGTCATACATGTGGGCGACTGGCCCTCGAACGTTGGCAACGCGACGAAGCATTGACCACTGGCGTGGCTGAAGTAATCGGCATCCGGTTGTGCACAACCGGGCAGCACAATCTTGTGCACAAAAGCCTCCAGCAGAGCCCGCGATGTGGACCCGTAAGCCAGTTCCAGCGAATTGATGGATTGCACGCCCGCCACGATACCGATCTCACGGGAACGCAGTGTCAGGAGACGCTCAACGGACAGCAGAGGGCCAAGTGAAGGCATGTCGTCGAAGAACAGAGTTGCCGGAACTCGACGATCTGAAGTCAGGTGTTCGGCTGTGGAAATCAGGGCATCGATGATACTGCGAGCCAGCATCTGGATCAGTGGGCGGTATGTTTCAAGTTGTGGTTCCGGGATCTCAACATGCAGGCAAACCGGTCGTCGGAAGACACGCTGCAGGTCAAGTTCGTTACCCGACAGCACATCCAGCGCGCTGCGTGACAACAGACTGCTCAATGCCCCCAGAATACTGGCCATCACCGTTTCTGCATTGTGCGACTGACCATGCAGGTAGTCGGCCAGTCGACCGGATCCACGATTGTTGTGCTGCTGCAGCTGTCTGACGACATCACTGTAGGGTTGAGAAAAAAAGTGCAGGATTGCGGGGAACGAACGCAGCCCCTGTTGCCAGCACCCTTCCAGGCCACAGCGCACCCACTGGGCCCAGAACTCAGAATCATGCGACTGAAGATTACGAGCGGCATCTGAGAAGCGGCGGATCAGATCGCGAGCCTCATCCGGATCCGCAGTGGCCAGCGGATTCCACGTGGCACTGCGATGCGGATTTCCCAGATTCATGACAATCAGTCGTTTTCCACTGAGTCGACACAGTTCCCGGACCGGCCCATAGTCAGCAGCTTTCAGCGAGAAAGACACAACCGTCTGATACGGATCGCGAATCGCCGCTGCACGCAGGGGATCGATCACCCGCTGGTTCTTTCCTGCCCCGGTCAGCCCAAGCGTCAGCACGTGAGTACTGCGGTCCCGCGACTGCAGCGTAAGATCCACGCCGTAGACTGCCGCACGCTGCAACGGCTGATTGCCGTCACGATTCACCAGCGGGATCGTGCACGGCAGCGTCAGACTTCCACGCTCAGGTCGGGCCAGCCACGAATTCAGACCAGCCAGCGTTGGGTGCCTCGTCCCGGAAAACCACGTCACAATTTCAGCAGGCGGATTTTCCGAGCCGTCCCGGGTCTGAAGCAGATCCTGCGATGTGGGATCATAAAGTGGCGGGCCGCCGGAGCCCTGTGGCAGATCCGGATGGGAGACGTTCCCGGACGATGTTCGTCGCGCACGCCTTGGTGACTTCACGACCGCAGGATTTGCCCGCGGTGTGTGACGCGCCGATCGACGAACGCTTTTGCGAGCCTGTTGCGAGGCATCGTTGCCGCTGCTGCGAGCATCGCTGCCAGTTGCTTGCCAATCCCCGAAAACATACTCAGGCCCCTCATCAAAATCATCCCGTCGCACTGCCGACCCTCCGTTGCTGGCGATGTCGCTGAGAATTCCGATCGAACGCACCGCTGGGCCGCTGATCTGTTCTGCCATTCTTCGCGGGCCCGTGAACGAGGGCAAGACGTTTCTGGGAAGATTTTCCGGCAAGATGCGTGGTTGCCACTGCACTGCTGCCATTTCACCTCAGGGTAGGCAACGCGGCAGCATTCAGTCTCCGCAGCCACAGGAGCCACAGGCCCGGGCGGGAGCCGCGGGGACACACAACTTCAGCCGCGGGGACACACAACTTCGAGCATGCGCGAGGGTTCCCCTCATCTGAATTCAACGAGACACGGGATTCGTGAAACATTCGTTCCCTTTTTGAAACAAGGCACTCGGACAACGGACGCTGCCTCAGTCGTGAGCCGTGGGGACACACCAATTTCCGCGAGCACCAACGCTGGCCCCCTCCGCCACTGGGACGAGTGAATTCCGGCAGCATCTACTCCCCATTCGAAACACGGTCGCCTCGAACCAAACTGGTGTGTCCCCGTCCCCCGCGACCGCTCCACGGGAGTGTCCCCGTCGGTTCCGTCCGCTCCGCAGTCCTGCGGCAGCGGGGACACACCACTTCACACCGACGCCAGAAATGCGTTCCTTTCCCCTTTAAAGAGTGCCTTCGTGCAACACTCGTCTTCTATCCGAAACACGGTCGCCAGTCGGCGGCACGATCACCAAACAGGTGTGTCCCCGCCACCGCCCCACTTCCGCCACGGGGACACACCACTTCGACTTGGCGCGATCCAATCGGGTGTGTCCCCGCCGGCACCGTCCGATCACCAAACAAGCTTGTCTCCGCCACCGACCTAGTCCTGCGGCCGCGGGGACACACCATCTCAGAGCTGCGATCCGTCCCACTCCGTGAAGATCGCATTCGTGCAACATTTGAACTCCATTCAAAACATGTCGCTACACTTCGGATCGCGGACGCCAGTGTGTCCCCGCCGATTTTGTCGGGTGTGTCCCCGTCCTCGCTTCCCTGTCCCCGTCCTCGCTTCCCGCCAGCCTCTTTGGTGTGTCCCCGTCGGCGCTGGTGTGTCCCCCTCGGCTCCGCATCCCCGTCGGCTCGGCAGTCCTGCGGCTGCGGGGACACACCATCTCAAAACTGCGATCCCTCCCACTCCGTGAAGATCGCGTTCGTGCAACATTTGCACCCCATTCAAAACATGTCGCTACATTTCGATTCGCGGACGCCAGTGTGTCCCCGCCGATTTTGTCGGGTGTGTCCCCGTCCTCGCTTCCCGCCAGCCTCTTTAGTGTGTCCCCGCCATTGATCCCCGCCATCACCAGTGTCAACCTGCCCGAACATCAGGTCCACCACCCTGCTCTGCCACCATTCTTCAACTGCTTCGCCAAGCGGAAGCCTGAACGTCGCGCACCATCTCTCCACTTCAGGAACACAACCGCTCAGGCACAAACGACAGCACCCGTCAGCTAACGCTAACGACTCGCGACGAGGGATTTGAATGCCGTGGACGATACGGGCTGAAGCCCATGCTACGACAACCGAGCACCAACTTGGTGACGATGTCAAGGTTTCCCTTTACTGAGTGATTATCAGCCCACGGGATGGCCGAGCGACGGGTAATCGTGCGCCGCGTCGCGGATTTGTGTCGGGAAAAGGTGGCCGAGCAGGAAGGACTCGAGGGACAAAAGTCGGCTGAGGCCATCAAATTGACTTCAGCTTATTGAAAAACATCGTGTTTTTGCGGTAAGGCGGCCGAGCAGGAATGCTCGGGCTACCTTATTGTCCTCGGCGTCAGGAGTGCTCGGGCTTCAGTTTGTTCCTCACGTCAGGAATTCCCGGGCGACGGTTGTCGGCGAACAACGACAATTGAGCACCGACAATTGACTTCGGCTCGGCAGGAGCCTCGCCCTCCCAAAGGAAAACTTTGCCTGCACTGACCACCGACAACTGTCCACTCTCCACCGACAACCGTCCACTGTCCACCATGGCCTGCGGTGGTGAAGAATCACCAACACTCAGGCGGCACAGCAACACCGCGAACAGCATTTTCCCCAGAACCGTGATTCTGACGGGAGAGGACCGTGCCGGGACGCCACAAAGAACACAAGTCAGTGTAAGGCGTCAAACGGACTTGCCTGGGCTGAAGCCCAGTCTGCGTTATTGTTCCCAGGCGTCAGATCACTTTGGCGTCTGGGCTGCATCGGCCGGCCCGTTCATTGCCCCTCAACATCGTTCCAGTCGTCGGTACGAAACACCGACGCCGGCAGCCCAGCACTATTCACCAGGTTGGCACCGCTGGGGTTAGCGGCCCACGCGTAGCGAACGGCAACCGGTTGCGGAACCGCAGCACTACTGACTGCGACCGTGTCGGCTGAGGTAATCGTCGCTTGCGCCCAGTGCCACACCTTGTCCGCTCCGGCTATCTCAAATCGGTTCAACGCACCACTGTCGCGCACCTTCAGCCCAGCCCCAATCTGGTCAAACTGAACTTCGATCGCTGCACCCTTGACGACACTCGATCGATACAACGGTCCACAATACACAAGATCCGTCCGATCGTAGTCCTTGGCCAGCGCCCAGAGCGCCAGTCGTTCGCCCACATCCAGCTTGTTTTTGGGATGAATGTCCTTCGCCTCTCCAATGTCATTGCAAATGGCCATACCGGTCTTCGGAGTGGTCTGCAGAACCTTTCGCATCCGGTCCTGCAACAGCGGCCACGGATCCCGCTCACCCGGCTCCGTCGAGGCAGCCCGGAAGTTTGCCAGCTGCACGAAATAGAATGACAGGTCAGAATTCCAGCGAGTCCGCCAGTCCTGAATCATGAGCGGTAATGTCTGATCATACGGTACGGCCCCCGCTTTCGCATTGGCTTCACCCTGATACCAGATGACTCCTCGCAGTGTGTACCCGACGAATGGGTGAATCATCGAGTTAAACAGGACTCCTGGCTGCCCCTCACTTGCCAGTGGGCGTTTCGGCGCAGCAGGTTTCCGAGGCCGTGCACCACGAGCAGACCCCGCCTTCTGCTTCCACTGGGCATCTTTCGTCTGCCATTGCTGTAACTGTCGTTCGTAGCTGGTCGCAGCACGAGCCGGGTCAAAATTCTGATCGGCCAGCAGTGCCGCCTCGACCAGTGATTTCGTCGCCGGCAACGTCAGCAGTGCTTCGCGACTGGTAAACGTTTCCACCGGTTTCCCACCCCACGCCGATTTGATCACACCGATCGGAACCTTCAGTTCCGTATGCAGCTTTCGCGCGAAAAAGAAGGCAACTGCGGAAAAATCAGGAACCGACGTCGGAGTACACAGTGCCCACTTCCCCTCGATCCGATCCTGGGGTTCCACAGCCGTGACCATTGGTGCATTGAACATCCGAATCTGCGGAAAATCGGATGCCGCAATCACATCCGCATAAGCCGGCACACGGCTCATCGTGAAGACCATGTTGGACTGCCCCGAAGCAAACCAGACTTCACCAACCAGCACATCCTGAAGCGTCAGTGCAGGTTCCCCCGGCTGCGTTTCGATTTTCAGCGAACTGCCCACAGCATCGGCCGCACCCGACGCAATCTGCAGTCTCCAGTGGCCTGCAGAATCCGCTGTCGTCCGGACCGACTGGCCTCGAAAAGTGACCGTGACCGGCGAATTCCCCGTAGCCCGCCCCCAGATGGCCACCATGGAATCACGCTGCAACACCATGTGATCGCTGAAAAACGCTGGCACCCAAAGTTCCGCCAGCAACGACGCAGGTTGCAGCAGACTGATCAGCAGAACGGCCAACAAAGATCGCATGACAGGATCCGATCATCACAAGACAAACACCCGGGAATCAGCAATCAACCGCAACAGACTAACAGATTGTCAGGACAATCGCAGCCCTGCAGCCGACACCGGCAGATTCTTCGCTGGCTTTCAATCACGACGCGCAATCTTTGGCATCGGAATGACGGGCAGAGGCCCCTCAGCGACAACCACCCCACGAATTCGCACACTCGATTCGTTAGACAAATTTGCCAGTAACTTCGATAGTACCAGAGCCTGTCTCTGAAATCACAGGACTTTTGCAGGGGTTCCAAAGATGTCTCGGGCCGCGTGCTCGTATTCATGTGCTCTGACCATTGGTGCCTTGTCCGTCATTGGCCTGAGCGCGAATCTTTTCTCGCAGGAAACGTCACTGGGTACTGAACCCGTCGTGTTCACTGTTCAGCAGGATCACCAGAACATGCTGCAGCAGCTGGGGATATGCGATCCTGAATCCTGCGACCGTACAGGACGACTCAGGTGGCTGGCGTCCCAATCCGTTTGCTCGTCGCACCGATCCGAATGCTGAGCCACCGCAGTCGACCGGCGCAGGCCTCACTCGCGGCAACATCGGGCTGACCAACCGCGGCCAGCCTCGAACACCCAAGCAGTGGGGTGCTTTGCGAGCGTGGGCGTGGGGAGCCTCGAGAGGCCTCGACTTCCTCGAAACCGTAAGTGCAGTTTTCTGTACCACGTTGAACCGGCAGCGGAAGTTGATGCATGGGCACTTGCCTGTCGACTGTCGTATTTCCTCTGGAATTCTCTGCCCCATGAGCACCCCGCAACCTTCGCGGGCAGTGGCACGCTGCTGCAGCCCGACGTGCTGCACCGGGAAGTGGAGCGGCTGTAAACGGATGCCCGGTCACAGCGATTTATCGACGACTTTACCGGACAGTGGCTGAAACTGCGGCAAATTGCAGCCAATGATCCGGACCAGAAATTGTCCCCCGAATTCAGTCCCTATCTGCAGGATTGCATGCTGTTAGAGACGCGAGAGTTTTTTCGCACGTTGCTGCGGCGTAACCTTGATACGACCAGTCTGGTACGGTCTGACGTCCGATGATCAACGAGAAACTGGCCGCACACTTTGGAATTGACGGTGTCACAGGCACACAGATTCAACCGGTGCCACTGCCTGACGGCTGTCCGCGTGGTGGAGTACTGACTCAGGCCTCAATCCTCAGAATCACGGCCAAAGGAACAACCACATCACCGGTTCCTCGCGGAGCCTTCGTACTGGATCGCCTGCTGGGGCAACCCTCCGAACCACCGCCGGCAAACGTGGCGGCGATCGAACCTGATGTGCGTGGCGCCACGACCATTCGTGAGCAATTGCAGAAGCATCGGAATCAGTGAGCAGCACACGCTGACAGTTCAGGTGACCGGACTGTTTATGCGGGATCGAGTCGATGCGTTTCGTGCTGTGTTGCAGCAGGTCCCCGAAGTGCGACTGCTGGAACTGGATTTTGAAACAGCACAGGCCCGCTTTGCCTACGATCCCGAACACGATCTGTTTCGGGGACTTCAGCCAGGACAGTTAATTGATCGTTGTCACAACAGGCTGCAGCAGCTCTCACGCTCAACACTGGGCATGCGGGCTGTGTCGTCGGTGCCACGCGAACAGTGGAAGAGACTGGATCTGCAGATCGCCGGACTGGACTGCATGGCCTGCTCGCATGCAGCCTACGATGCCTTAATACGTATTGAGGGAGTAGAGCAGGCGACGGCCAGCTTCCGTGATGGCAAAGCGACTGTCTGGTACAACGCCGCTGTAACCAATCAGGAACTGATCGTGATGACCTTGAAACAGCGGCAAGTGGTCGTCACGGGCATGGAATGAAGCAACGAAGAGCGGGACGATGACTGTAGCCCAATCGGCTGTTGCAGGGCGCAGGATGCTTCCAACGGTTCTACCGACCTCGGCAGCATCACGTTCTGGCTGGTTGCTACTACGGTGCTGCGACGCCCGATCAATTCGAGGCCAAGGCTTCCTCGAGTGGAAAATTGCCGTGATGTGATTCGTGTCATTCGTATCATTCGTGGTGAAAAAACACAGTCAAAAAACCACCCGTGGGTTTCCCACCCACGGCTCGCCTGTGGGGCGACGGAGCAGCAGTTCCGGGGATAACGCCGAGGCTGCCGCTGGATGAGTGGTGTACAGGCCGCGGAAGGGCTGAGCGACGAGCAAGCGTGCGCCGCGTCGCGGATTTTTGTGGGGAAGAAGTGGCCGGGCAGGAATGACGCGAGGGACAAAAATGTAGCCCGAGCATTCCTGCTCGGCCCCATCCTGCAAAAACACGATGTTTTTCAATGAGCCGGAGTCAATTGGACGGCCTCAGCCGACTTTTGTCCCTCGCGTCAGGAATGCTCGGGCTACGGTTGTCGGCGAACAACGACAAC
>CAIOKE010000216.1 GCA_903858815.1 uncultured Planctomycetaceae bacterium
CTCCCGATGCTCTCCACCCCGCCTCGCGACGACGCAGTTTCGGTCAGCTACAGTTTCAAACTCTAACCTCCTGACAGGGACTCGCACCCTGCTGATTTGATTCACTCACAAACGCACTAGCCCGGGCATTCCTGCCCGGCCGCCCTCTGCCCACACAAAAACCCCGCCGCACCCCACATTGACCCGTCGCTCAGCCATCCCGTGAGCTGACAACCACTCAACACTGCGAACCTCGACCCTGTCACCGAGCTGGTGCTCGGTGGTCCCAGGGAAGGCCCCCTTGGGACGGCGAGGCTCCCGCCGAGCCGAACGCAACTGTCACTGTTCCGCTGTCGTTGTTCGCCGCCACCCGTAGCCCGAGCATTCCTGCTCGGCCGCCTGTTGCCCACCCAAACTCGCGAAGCGGCACACGCTTGCCATCGCTCCGCCATTCTGTGGGCTGATAACCTCCAGGCAGAGACAAGCCCCGGCATCATCCCGGATCTGATGCTCGTTCGTCGTAGCATGGGCGTCAGCCCTGTCATTACCCACAAAACCGCTGGGCCATGAGGCCGCTGCGGCGTGTGTTTGGTTTGTGCTGTGCGCAGGTGAGCGATTCAGACCGGAAGGGCCGTTTTCAAATCGCGAGTGGATTCTCGGTCCAGCATCGGGTTCCGAATGCTCACGCAACCGATTCAGCTGAAAACGGCCCTGCACGCCTGGGCAAGCCATTGGACCTTGTGTCATTTTCACCGAGCCGGTGCTCGGTGGTCCCAGCGGCGCGCTGTTGTCAGTAATCAGTGCACGCCACGGTCCCCCTCGGAGGGCGAGGCTCCCGCCGAGCCGAATAAAAAAGCCCGCTGCTGTCGGCAGCGGGCTTCCGTGAGTCATGGCAGTGTCGCAGGCTCAGGTGACCGTGAAGTTCACGGCATCGCTCCACGGCAGGTTGGTACCGTCGGCTGTGACGCCCCGTACCCAGACGCGGTAATCACCCGAGTTCAATGGTTCGTTCGGACTGAAACTGGTGGATGACAGACCGGACTGACGCAGGAAGTTGAAGTTCTTCCCGATCAGCGCGATCATGATCTCGTAGGTTTTCGCTTCCTTCACCGCCTCCCAGCGAATCAGAGGCAGCGGATTTGCCGAGGCAGAACCATTCACCGGATCCACAATCACAGGAGCACCGCCCGTGGCCGTAAACGTGTATGGTTCGCTCCATTTCCCCAGTTCCCCGCGAGTGCTGACGGCACGAGCATAGAACGTGTAGCGACCAGCCGGCACATCTGTCGGGAACGTGAATTCGTTTCCGGAAGACGTGGTTTTCAGAAACACCGAAGTCGCGGTGTGACGTTCGACCCAGATGTCATAGCGAGCCGCCTGATCAACTTTTGTCAGGACGATCGTAGGAGTTTTCGAGGTGTAGACTGTGCTGAGGGGAACCAGCACGCGTGGCACCACGTCAGTGGAAATCGTTGCTGTGCTGCTCCACGCACCCACCACTTCCGGTGAAACTCGCGAGCGGTCCACAACCACCGTTCCCTGATTCAGTGTGGACTGCGTCGTGATCGTGACCGGATTGCCCGTCTGCGGAATGACCAGAGTGTAACGGACGGTGCCGTTGGGTCCGAGGTTGCCCTGGCTGCGAACGGCGACCGCTTCAAAGCCGGTCAGCTTTCGCACGATCGACTGCAGCTCGGCAGCGGTGGCATTGAACGGAATGGCATCGGTCGTCTGCACGACGTCAGACTTGCCCGGTGTCTTCAATGTCAGTGTGAATGTCCCGGACTCAGGCTCGCCCGAAACAACAACATCCACGACCTGTGTCAGCCGACGGGCTCGCACTTTGTATTCCAGACTCCCCCAATCGGTGAATGTCTGGCGACTGACGGCAGACAGCGTTCCCTGCTGCAGAGAGGGCAGAGCAACGACCTGCAGTGGAGAGGCGGTCCGGGAAATGGAAATTTCGTGCACCGGGTTTTCGCCGGCTTTCAGCGTCCGGACGGTCGCTCCGGCAATTCCCAGACCGGAGATCGCAGCACGAATATCAGCGGCCGTGGCATTCCATGGCAGTGACCGTGTGGCGACCGTCCGAGCAGGATCACCGGGAATCGTAAACTGCAGCTGGAAGGTCCCGGACGTGGGCGCTCCGGAGAATGTCAGCGTGATCAGCTGAGTTGTGGGCAGGGTATACGATGTGCCCTGCACATACTTCGGGTTGAACAGTGCCTTGCTGTCAGGCTCACCCGGTCGTTTTACCAGCACTTCGTAATGCGTCGCCTGATCCACCGGCGTCCACTCAATCGTAATTGGTGTTCCGAATGTCTGGCCAACCGGACGATTGATCTTCACCGCCGGCGCCTGCTCGATATCAACGCCCGGTGACCACTCTGAAACGCGCCCCGGCACTGCGTCGTCAACACTGCGAATGAACAGGCGATACTTGCCCATATCAACTTCGCTGCGCAACTGAGTCAGCTGGACCAGTTGACCGCCGGTTGTATACGTTCCGTTGCCGCTGATTCCACGCAGGCGAATCGTATTGTTGTCGATCCGAGTGACAAACCAGGTGCCATTTGCAGCAGTGTTTCCCTCGACCCCGGAAATCCGCACCTGCTCGCCCGTCTTCAGACCGTGAGCAGGCACAGTGATCACCATCTCAGGATCATTCGTCGCCCCAGTGATGGCTTTCGGAGCCGTTGCGGGCAGCGTCACCGCACCGCTCAGATAAAACTCACGAACTTCCTCACGCACCACCCCGCCCTTCCCGTCGGGTATGGCATTGCCGGCTGCGTCGCGAGCCACAACCTGATTGGGGACCCGATACAGCGTGGAGCTCAGGTCCGTCTGATTGCTCAGGAAAATTTCAAAAGAACGCGCCCCATTAACACTGGTCCACGTGATGGGCGTCTGATTGCCGTCCACCTGACCAGCAGGCACCGTCAGAGTGGGGGTTGTCTTCAGCAGCACTTCAACCGGACGACTCCAGTCCGTGCTGGTCTGATCAGCAAAATTGGCTCGCACCCAGATGCGGCTGGCCCCCAGCTGATAATCCGTTGAAGGAGTGAACTGCTGCAGCTGGGAAGGCAACCCCTCGGCCAGCAGCGTTCGCACTCGCGACTCCACATCGCTGACCCACACGTCGTAGCTGGCGGCCTTCGGAACTGCGGTCCAGGCGATCGGATTCCGCGGATTCGTAATCTCCTGCAGGCCACCCGACCCCGGTACAGCACCGGGAATCGTGACGACCGGACCGGCCGACAACAGGGATCGAGTCTCCAGAGACTCGACCGCTGCCGGTGATGGCACGACCTGATTGCTGCGACGACTACGACGCTTGCCCGAAGAAAATTCAAACTTCATGGTCTTCTCTGCCAACGCTCGAGCTGTAAGGAGCACAGAGCGGTCCCCAACCGCTGCGGACCCGGAAGTCCGGGACCGCCCGCAGTCGATGCGCAACCGCACGTCTCTTCTGGGTATCGCCCTTTGGCAAATCCCAATTTCACGGAATACCCGGCACAACCAGATGAACTCGAAAAAACATTCCGACCAGTCCATCCCGCACGACGCCTGTCGGCAGCTTTCGCCGAACTTTCCGCCGCGCACAGAAAAACGGAACTTTGACTGTGTCCCACGGGACGGCGAAGCTCCTGCTGAGCCGAGAACAAACGCAAACCACCGTATCCCACGGCTCGGCGGGAGCCTCGCCCTCCCAAGTCGCCTTTGCCGCCGCCCCCCGGGAGGGCGAAGCTCCTGCTGAGCCGAAAACAAACGCAAGCCAGCCCATCCCTGCGGCTCGGCGGGAGCCTCGCCCTCCCAAAGGGGGCTCGCAAACCAGCTCATCCCCACGGCTCGGCGGGAGCCTCGCCCTCCCAAAATCCATGAGCCCAAAAAAAACGGCCCCCGAAGATCGGGGGCCGCCCATGAACTGCTTGCTGACATTCGCTGAAAATCAGCCAACCTTCATCGCCGCGCCCAGAATCTGCGACGTGCTGGGCCGCATAATACGCGGATCCACCAGTTCGCCACGCTGCAGCGTTGCGCGAATGTCCTTGCCGCTGATCGACCACGGCTTCTCGTCCTTGTGACGCTCCATCAGGTCCACGCGACCAATCGACTCGTAGTAGGCCGCAAATCCCACGTTGACTGTGCGGATTTTCAGGTCGCCGCCCAACTTGCGGAAGATTTCCTGAGCATCGAAGTCGCCCCAGATCGCTTCCCCGTTGGCATAGGGCGCATCAGCATGCTTGCGACCAATCACCAGATGCGTGTAGCCCATGTTCTGGCGGTAAATACCGTGCATCACCGCTTCTTTCGGGCCACCGTAGAACATCTTGATGTCCAGACCCAGCAGGACAACTCGGTCCGGAACCGATTCACCCCGCGGGCCCCACAGTGAGCTGTCGCTGTCGCCGTCGCCCAGAGCCCGATCGGTAATCAATTTTTCATACGTCTGCATCCGGATTTCGGCGTTGACGTCGTCACCCTTCACTTCGCCAATCAGCGGATTCAGGCAGGCACCAGCGTTAAAACCTTCCCGCAGAAGAGTTTCCAGGCCGTAAACAAGGGCGTATTCGTGGGCCCGATGCAGTGGGTTGCGAGTCTGGAAGGCAACAACTGCGTTCCAACCACGCTCAGCCAGCAGACGGCGAACTTCTCGCGGAGTCAACACATACTTGCCAAATGCCGGGTTCTTCGGCTGTGGCAGCACGCGAATTTCCCCACCAACCAGGTGGGATTTGTCCGCATCACCTCGAATCACCATGTCGGCCCCCGGATGATCCAGTCGGTCGGTCAGGTAGACGGACCGCAGGTACTTCAGCTTGGGCCATGCGTAAACGTCGTTCAGTTCAAGCGTTGCGACAATTTTCCCCGCCGGACACACCAACGCCACCTTCTGGCCGGGCTTCAGGGTCTTCGCCAGATCGGCGGTGACAGGAAACGCCAGCGGGATGGTCCACGCGTAGCGAGCCCCGTTGCTTTCGACGTAGCATTCGTCAAGAACCTGATTGTAGACCTTAGAACACATGGGTCCGGTCAGCGGGCTGAGCGTCCCGTCACCGAAGCGGTAGACCGTCGACAGATCAGCGGATGACACCGGCACCTGCACAAGCGTACCTGCCTCAGCCAGAAATGCGTCAATTTCGGCCGCCGGCACAGTCCGGCAGACGGGTTCACTCAGGCCTCCGTGAGGAGCAATAAGATCGGCCATTTCAGAAACTTTCCCAGAGAATTCGGTAAAATGGGTTGTCAAGCAAAATCGACACGGAATTGTCGACTGGGGAATTGCGGATGTGCTGGGACCGTAGAGAAAGCACAATCCGGCGTCAAGGACTTTCCGTTGAATGCTGAATGCGGGGAACAATCGCGCCGCCCGGAATCTTCGTGTCGCGCGGGCGTCGAAAACCACGAGGCATGGTTTGCCGGGCTCACCTCGATGTTTTTCCCTGTCGAATGAAGAGAGGATGGATACCAGGTTCCTGCTTGCGCATTTTGCGCGGTTGACCAGGTCTCGCTTGTTTGGAATTGACAGAGTGCTTGGGAAATCCGCACAATCTGACGGTTTTCCGGCGCCGAGCGTCTGGTGCAAGTTTGTCACTGGCGCGTTTTGTTGGATCCTGCAGGCCTGCGCATCTTTTACTGTCGGAAACTCCCGGCACCTCGGGGGCGCCCGTACAGCCTGTCCGCTGCTATTTCACTCGAGATTTTCAGGGTTGACGCAATGCTGATTTCTGCCTGGTTGACTGCTGTTCGCAATCGCCTGAACCAGACCCGGATGCCGCTCAAGCGACGTGCTCCGGTCCGCAGACAGGCCCGACTTGAGGAAAGCCTTGAGTCCCGCACCCTGCTGGCAGCTCCAACCCTGGTTGCCGTGCGTCCCAACATCGGCGATTTTCTTGAGCCGAACGAAACACTGAATGTGGCTCCCCGGGAACTGACGCTGCAGTTCAATCCGGGGCAGCAGATTGATTCCAGCAACAATCGGCTCTTCAACAACTCGCCGATCGTCGTCACTCGTTCGGGTCGTGACGGCACTTTTGGCGATGGCAATGAAGTGCCTGTCACGCTGGGTTATGTCGGCCTCGGGGCGACCAGCGAAGATGTCGTCCTGCGATTCGCTCAGAATCTGGCGGACGACTTTTATCGGATCACGGTCAAGGGCAGTGGCAGCAATCCGCTCCAGAACACCAATCGGGAAGTCTTCAGCAGTGGCACGTCTGACCCGGACGGCTATTTCTATTTCCGTCTGAACCTTGGTGCACAGGTTCGGTCGGTTGTGCCCCAACCCATCACTCGCAATGCCAACGGCAGCCTGACTCAGCAGCGCGACCAGATTGTCGTCTACTTCAACGAAGACACGTTGAACACTGCCACAGCACAGAATCCTGGTTTCTATCAGCTGCATGCCACTCGGGGCACAGTTGAAAACACGGACGATGTTGTGCACCTGCCGACTTCTGTTGCGTATTCGGCGACAACCAATTCAGCCGTATTGACCTTCTCAAAGCCGATTGATCAGCTGTCGGGTTCCGGCCAGTATCGTCTGCGTATCGGCACCGACGAAGCGATCCCGCTGCCACCCACGATCACCAGCTACGCCGAACAGTTCAGCAACAGCTTTGGTACCAGCGGCGCCGCGACCGCGACGATCACAATCGACCCGATCGTCTCCATCGACGGTAATCCCATCACCCTCGCCTTTTCCAGTGCAGCCCTTGGCACCAACGGCATGCCTTCGGTGACAGTTGCCGGACGGGCCATTACCGTTGTACTGGACTCAGTTGGCGGCACCACACCATCCCAGCTGGCGTGGGCAATGAACCTGAATACTCAGGTGAATCGACTGGTCCGCACGACGATCTCCGGGAACCAGTACACCAATCTGACGCTCACAGCCTCGGCAGTGAATTTCGCCTTCGTCGATCCGGGTTCCTCATTCGGCAATTCTGTCAGCCTCGGAACACTTTCCAGCCAGAGCCAGATTATCAGCGGACAGATTCTGTCGCGTGCTTATCCATTCGATTTCCCGGGCAACGGGGATGAGCCGGGCCATCGCGACATCAATGTTCCCGAGGAAACTCACCTTGAATTTCCGCTGGATCAGGATCCGCAGATCACCACTTACTACTACAACTTCCAGCGGAATTATGGGTTCACTCCGCAGGGTGCTCCGCTCTCCAATCTGATCACAGAGAACCAGAAGCAGCGAACTCGTGAGATCTTCGAGCTGTACGCGAAGAACATGGGCGTGCAGTTTGTCGAGACGGCCAATCAGGGCTTCACGATCGTGACCGGGGACCTGCGTGCCATCAATCCGGCCATCATTACGGGGGCCGGCGGCGTCATCGGGTATTCCAGCCGTCCGCTGAATCTGGCCATCATGGACAACGCCGAGACCTGGGACGACTCCTATGCCGGCTCATGGTTCTCCACTGCCATGCATGAAATCGGTCACCTGCTGGGGCTTGGCCATGCGTATGATCTGCCCGAACTGACGGTGATGGGTGGCTTCGAAGGCCCCACAGTCCAGACCACGACTGCCGAACCGGATTTCCCGGGTGACGCAGAAATCATTCACGGTCAGGCCCTGTATCGCCCCGAAAGTCGCGACATCGACCTGTATCGGTTCGTGCTGCCCAAGTCCGGTCAGTTCACAGCCGAAACCATCGCTGAGCGGATGAGCAACGCCAGCCTGCTGAACACCGTAATTCGTCTGTACCGCGAAGACGCAGCCGGACAGCGAACCCTCGTGGCCCAGAACGATGACTACTTCAGCAAGGACTCGCAGCTTTCCATGGAGCTGCAGGCTGGCACCTACTTCATCGGTGTCAGTGCCAGCGGAAACGACCAGTATGATCCGACCATCCAGGACAACGGGATGTACGGAACAACTCAGGGCAAGTACGACCTGCGTCTGAACTTCCGTCCGAATTCCGATTCCACGATCCGTGATGCGGCCATCAATCAGCCATCGCTGCGTCTTGACGGCGATCATGATGGGGTGGAAGGTGGCGTGTACAACTTCTGGTTCCGCGCGGTGGACATCAACCGTATGCACGTCGTGGACAAATCCATGACAGTCGGCGGTAACGTCGTGAACCTCTACAACCGCATCAACGCGGCACTGGCTGCAGCTCAGCCCGGCGACATCGTCCGCATCGTGGGCAATGGCGGTACGGACGGCAACGTTGCCACCAAAGGCGATAATGTTCCGTTCCAGATTGGTCTGAATGACTCCGGTTTCGAACTGATTGACGGCGGCAGCATGGACATCCCGAAGGATGTCGTGGTGATGATCGATGCCGGTGCGGTGTTCAAGCTGCAGGGAGCTCTGATCGGCGCCGGCAGCTCGTCGCTGACGGTCGACCGTGGCGGTGCCACTCTGCAGGTCCTTGGCACTCCATTCCAGGATGTCACCATGACCTCCTGGCGCGATGAATCCATTGGTGGCGATACAACTCCGATCCCCACCACCCCGAAAGCCGGGAACTGGGGCGGTCTGGTCTTCCGTCGTGACATCGACAATGCCGAAGGTCGCATCAACTACGAGCGACAGGGCATTTTCATGGACTATGTCGCCTTCGCCTCGCTGAACTATGGTGGTGGTAAGCTCGACGTCGACTCGGTCAATCAGATCATCAGTCCCATCACGCTCGTGCAGGCTCGTCCGGGTATCTACAACAACGTCATTACCCGCAGCGAAGACTCAGCCATCTCGGCTGACCCTGACAGCTTTGAAGAAACGACCTTCACAGCCCCTGCCTACCAGTCGGTGCCGTTTACGCCGGACTACAGCCGCGTCGGACCTGATATCTACGGCAACACCCTGATCAATAACTCAAACAACGGTCTGTTCATCCGCATTCAGACCGCCCCGGGCGCACCCACTCGGCAGATGACTGTGTCCGGCCGATTTGATGACCGT
Source organism: uncultured Planctomycetaceae bacterium (assembly GCA_903858815.1). Lineage (GTDB taxonomy): Bacteria > Planctomycetota > Planctomycetia > Planctomycetales > Planctomycetaceae > SXXK01. Next base: position 8,903 of record CAIOKE010000216.1, read on the forward strand.
GACATCGTGCACATCATCTCAGAAAACCTCAGCATCAAGGGCAACCCGGGGGGCCCGTTCCTCGAAGTCAATGCACCTCCGGTCGTGCTGGTCTCCCTCGCTGCATCCACCGGCGGAACTCTGGCCGCGGGAACCTACAACTACCGAATTGTCTATGTTGATGCCGCTGGCAATCAAAGCCCGGCATCTGTCGCAACTCGCAATGTCACCATCGCCACCTCTGGCGGCAGCGTTGCGCTGTCCAATCTGCCTCCGGCCATCGCACCATACACCTCGCGCCGAATCTTCCGTTCGGACGACACCGGTGGCGGCAACTATACGCTGATCGCCAACCTGAACGCTTCGTCCACCACCTTTACGGATAACGGTACCACTCTGACAGGCATTCTGGACCTGTCTCTCACCGGCCGTAATCGTGCTCGGCTCGATGCCAGCCTCGTGATCGACCCTGAGATGATCCTGAAGCTGGAAGGTGCCCGGATTGAAGTCGGTATGGGTGCTCAGCTGATTGCTGAAGCTGTGGCCGGTCGAGAACTGATCATCACATCGCGTCTGGATGACCGCTACGGTGCCGGTGGAACCTTCGACACCAACAACGACGACAGTCTGGGCTCCAGCGAGGTCAGCCCCAGCCGTACCAATGGCGTGGGTCTGTGGGGCGGTATTTATCTGGCACCAAACTCTTCAGCCAGTATCGATCGCGCTCTGGTGACATTCGGCGGCAACGTGATTCCGACCGATGGCAACTTTGCCGGCTTCAACGTCATTGAAGCTCACCAGGCCCAGCTGCGTGTTGCCAACAGTATTTTTGAACAGAATCGTGATGGTGTCGGCGGAACAGCTCCGGCCTCACGCTATGGTCGCACCGCAAATGCCTCGGGCACCATCTTCGCTCGCGGTGCTCAGCCGATCATCATCAATAATATCTTCCGCGATAACTCCGGCCCCGTGCTGTCGATCAACGCCAACGCGATGACGACACAGCTGCAGGGCGACTTCGGTCGCTCCACCGGCTTCAACGATGCCTTCAGCGGTTACGGCTACAACCAGGGTCCGCTGGTCGTCCGCAACCTGCTCGGTCGCAATGCAGTGAACGGCATCGTGGTCCGTGGCGAAACGCTGACCACGCGCACTGTCTGGGACGACACGGATATCGTGCACGTTCTGCAGAATGAAATTGTCGTTCCGAACTTCCACACATTCGGTGGCCTGCGTCTGCAGAGTGATCCGGATGCCAGCCTCGTAGTCAAGCTGTCAGGTGCCACCGCGGGCTTCACCGCCGGCGGCAAGCCGCTGGACATTGATGACCGCATCGGCGGCGTCCTGCAGATCGTCGGACAGCCGTACTTCCCGGTCATCCTGACCTCGCTTGCCGATGATACGGTCGGGGCCGGCTTTGGACTGGATGGCCTGCCCCTGAAGGACACCAATAACAATGGTGCCAGCACCGGCACTGCCGGCGCCTGGCGCAGCGTACTGATTTCGCAGTACGCACACGATCGAAATGTGGCAGTTTACGGGGAACGCGAGTCCCTCTCGGCAACTGCCCCGGGAAGCAACGCAACAGCGTTCCTGGCGGAGTTTGTCGGCGAACTGGGACGCCAGAATTTCATCGTCCAGAATTCGGACGGTACCACCACCACTCAGAATTCCGGTGACGACAACCTGCGTCTGGGCTTCGAAATTCAGGGGGCAATCAGCGCCCCCAACGACGTCGACGTCTACAGCTTCAGTGGGACAGCCGGCAGCGAAGTCTGGATTGATATCGATCGGACCACTCATTCGCTTGACACCGTGGTGGAACTGATCAGCTCCACCGGCACGATCATCGCTCTGTCAGACAACTCGCTGGACGAAGAATCCAATCCGTCGCTGCTGTATCGCCAGAGCTCCCTCGTGAAGGCCAACCCGCTCAGCAAGTCGCAGTATCTCAGCGACGATCTGTATGGAACGAACCAGAAGGACGCAGGCTTCCGCGTTGTCCTGCCGGGCGTGACAGGCACAACGGGCACCTATCAGGTACGAGTCCGCGCCAGCAATATCGACTCGCTGAACACTGCGGCCAACCGTGCTGACCTGATTGACAGTTCAAAGGTGTTCAACGGACTGACCTCCGGTGGTTACCAGTTGCAGATTCGCCTGCAGGAAACAGACGAAGTCCCGGGTACCGTGGTGCGATACTCGGATATTCGCTTTGCCACCAACGGGATCGAGGTCTACGGACAACCTGTCCACTCCCCGCTGGCCGGCGAGTATGCGGAAAGCACGTTCCCGAATGACACGGCACTGGCCAGTGGCAGCCAGGACGTTGGCAATATTCTGAACACAGACAAGGCCGCTGTCTCAATTTCCGGCCGGATCTCAGCTCCGTCAGACGTGGACTTTTACCGATTCAGCATCACGTACGATGACATTCAGCAGATCCCGAACCACACGAATCCGCTGCGTTTCGCCTCGGTGACCTTCGATGTGGACTACGCCGACGGGATGTCTCGAGCCAACCTCGATGCCTACATTTTCAATGCTCGCACGAACACACTGATCCTGACGGGCAGCGATTCCAACGTGTCCGAAGACCGCGGCGGCCCGCTTGAGGGTGCCGACATGGACGATCTGTCCCGCGGCAGCGTCGGCCAGTATGACCCGTACATCGGGCCATTCGAACTGCCGGAAGGTGATTACTTCCTCGTGGTTGCCCCGCATGGACAGATTCCTGCCGTGCTGGCTCAGACGATGATTGCGAATCCGGTCAGTACTGCGACTCGCATTGAACCTCTGCCGGTGGTCCAGCGCATCTTTGACGCTCACTTCGGCGGACAGGGTACGCTCAGCACCCCCAAATACCAGTTCAGCGATGACGAGCAGGGCCAGAACACGGTTCAGTATCACCTTGGCGACGTGCCGATGTTCGTCAGCGATGGCCAGTTCGTTTACATCGTGAATTCGTTCACCGGCACAACCGTGAATCTTGTCGGCAACACCGGTGTACCGCACTCTGAAATCATGATGCGACCTGACGGCGAACTGTACGGCTGGTATGCCACCAGTGGTACCGATGCTGGTGACAGTACCTACTTCCAGATCAACACAGGGACTGCGGCCCGCACTGATGTCGGTGGCGATAATATCCTTACCTACCACGACTCTGATGCGACCGGCAACATTACGGAAACAGCTTCCAATGCCGGCATGATTGTCACGGCCTTCACCTATGCTGCTCCCGTTGCGGATGGCGGCATTCTTGTCGGCAGCCGTGGTGATGGCCGTTATCGCAGAAACATTATTTACCAGTTCAATGCTCGTACCGGCGCCGCTATCAGTCAGGGTGCCGCTCGTCCCGCCAACGGACGCGTGACAAACAATAACGTGCCCTCGCTGTTCAATCCGTCCGGAACCGATATTGTTGAAATCGCCGCCTTCCCGACAACAGTGACCGGTGTTGTGCAGGGTATCGCGGTTGCGGGTACCAGCCTGTACGGAGTCACCAGCACCGGGTTACTTGTGGAACTCAGCGCGGCCACATTGACCATTGTCAATCAGAAGACCATCCGCGACGCCAATGGCCAGCCTGTCAACCTGACCGGTCTGACGTTCGGACCAAATACGGTCGAGAACGGTGCGTATGCTGATACTTTGTTCGCGTCGGATGACACTGGCAACATTTATGCCATTGCCACTGGCCCGAATGTAATTGACCCCAACGCCGTCTGGGGTGATCCTGTTCCGTTCTTCGTTGACGGACAGTCCGTACTGGCCACCGGGATTGGTGCCGCCGGTATCACCTTCGGCACGCTGCAGTACAACCTGTGGCAGCAGACCGGCAATCGTGCGACCGATGCTGGACACGGCCTGACGACCTCCATCGACGGCACTCGGAATGCCGCCCCCGGTGGTGCCAGTCTGTACTTCGGCAATACCGCAGGTGGTCCTACTGCAGGCAACAAAAACGACCTCGGCGCCCAAGCCTCTGTGCCCGAAATCTTTAACTACGACTTCCCCGGCGGTGCTCACGGTACGTACCTCAGCAATCCCTTCAGCCTTGAAGGATATAGCGCGAAAGATAAACCTGTACTGTACTTCAACTACTTCCTGGCGACAGACAGCAACGACTACCAGCCTGGCGCTCGCACCCAGTCTGACTCGATCCGAGCCTACGTTGGCGACGGTACCAACTGGGTGCTGGTGGCCACGAATGACAGCTACCGCGGCCCGCTGACCGGTGACGACGAGCAGGATTACGGTGCCAACGGGGGAACCACCTTCCCGGACGCACAGCTGCATCGTGACGTTGTCGAACTGTACGACGAAACTGCCGCTCCGGTCTGGCGTCAGGCACGCGTGGATCTGAGCAACTTTGCCGGTCGCGGCAACCTCCGTATGCGATTTGAATTCGCAACCAGCGGTGCCGTGAATGTCGGGGACATCAGCACGGTTGGCGAAGAAATGTTCGCTCTGGACGGCGGGCAGCTGCGTGACGGTCAAAGCTGGATTCTGGAAGGCTGCAACCAGTTCGAACTGGATATGGGCTACACTCTTGTGGCACCTTCATTCAACGGACTTGTGGAGGCCGAAACGTTCACCCTTGAGGTCGACACAGAAATCCTTGCCTTCGAACTGGATCTGCAGCGGGCGGACGGCAGTTACGATGGTGTGCAGGCCGGCAACATTGCAATTCAGATTCCTGCCAGCCTGAATTCCAGCGAAATTGCGCGGCTGATCTCTGACGCCCTGCGTACGGCAATTGCCGCAACTCCAGCCGGCTCGCCACTCAAAGAGATCACTCCGTACATCAACAACAACCGAATCAATCTCGCTCGCAAGCCCTTCAACGCCCCGCTGACGACCATCGGCACGACACTGACTCAAAGCAGTGGAGCCGGTTTGTATGTGGACGGTGCTCCAGGGGTCACTCCAGGCACCACCCCGGTTTATATCCACTCGGGGTACAGTCGGAATGACGTTGCTGATGCGATGAAGCTGGCAATGGCCGGCCACCTGCAACCCGCTGCTACCTACTACGAAGCCGAATTGAACAACGTCGCGGATCCGCTGATCGCGATGGACCTTGAAGCTCTGTCGTGGACGGACGTGGCCAACAACACGATCATGGAGAACACGGTCAATCCGCTGCCGCACATTACTGTGCTGGCATCATCGGCCGTGGCGACCGGGACTGACTTCTATCGATTCGAGGTTCCGGCAGGTGCCCTGACACGACGCGTCATCGTCGATCTTGACGGGACCGTCGCGGCCTTCAATTCCATGATCCGAATTGTGGATTCCAATGGTGCGACGGTCATCGAAAACCTGCTCGGCAGCACACTGGATATCGGCAGTAATCAGATCAGTTCGTATATCGATACAGACCTTGCACCTGGCGAATACTATGTCCAGGTCGGTGTGCCGCCGTTTGCCAGTGGAGCAGCGCCGGCTCGACTTTACACGCTGCACCTGTCTGTCGAAGGGCACGCGATCAATGCCAATGGTCCTGCTGATCCGCTGGTGGTCAACCCATTCCTGATGAAGGGCAGCGGCGATCTTGTACGAATCATTGGTCACTACGTCACCAATGCAGGTCCGATGGGACACACCACCTTCCTGCCCGGCGACGACTTCGGTGGATACTATGACACGGTCAACACCGCTCAGCGTGGCCAGAATAACTTCTTTGAAGGATTCTACATCGATGACATCATCATCGGCTTCGCGGAACGCGGCGAGATGGTCACTGCCGCACCGGCCGGATCGAACTTCATCGATAACCCGGAGATCGCCAATCGCAACAATCTGAATCCTTACCAGGACATCCAGGAAGGTGCCTATGACGTGGAAATTCGCCGAGCCACTGACTATGCCAGCCTGCCCGGTGGCCTGCCTAACCCACAGATCCTTGCCCGTGACACCAATGATCGCTTCACGAACGCGGTGTCGCTGCGCGTCCCTGATGCCGCGTCCCTCAAAGACGGCCAGACGTTCACACTCAGCGATGGGGTCAATTCAGTCACGTTTGAATACGAAGACGAGCTGCTGTCCAACGGCGTGACTCAGGGTCGCTTCGCCATTCCATTCAATCCTGCAAAATCGGCTCAGCTCGATGGTCGCTACGAGATGAATGCGTACCGGACAGGCGAATCAGCCACGGTCATCGCCGCTCGAATCCGCGATGCCATCAATTCGACTGAAGTTCAGGGCATTCTGAAAATCCGCGCCTCGCTGTCTGACGGTGTCGACGATGCCAGTGTGTTCAGCAGCAGCGCCCTGATTAATCTCTACGGAAATGCCCTTGTTACCGTCGGTGATGGCCTGCAGACCCCGCAGTCCGACGCCATGCCCGATGGACTGTTCGGTACGATGGCAGCACTCGGAAATACGAACGGCTCCACCAGCCTGTTCACGTTCCGCAATACGACCCCGTACATCGATCCAAACACCGGCTATCCGGAACAGATCCACCAGATTCGCATTCAGCTGCCGTCCGGACAGAAGTTCGACCCGATTTCGATTCTTGGTGGTACTGGCAACGGCCCCACCATCAATAACGTATCCGACTTCACGACGCCTACGTTCACCACGCTGGACGTCAATAACCCGCGAATTCCGAAGTTCTCTTTCAGTGCCATCTTTGATCAGATTGTGATTGATTTCTCGCAGATCGTGGATGCCTCCCAGCAGGGCCCGGGATTTGAAAAGAATGACCTGCTTGTGTTCGGTCTCGATGTGGACTTCTTCGGTGAACCGATCTGGAACCTGGGAGCTGTTGTTGACGTCACCTACGGTTCCGGTCGCGTCGTGACAGCTCAGTTCGTCCGCAGCGATGTGACCAGCACCATCGGTGAACTGCGGCCGATTCAGGATCCCACCGCCGTTGTCTTCCACTCCGGTTACGGTGACCAGAACCTGCGTCGCGACCAGGGCCAGATGCTGATCGCTTCAAACTTTGTATCCGATTCTCTGCAGTGGGGTATTCGTTCGGATGCTGGCTTCCGCACTGGCAGCCCGAATCCAACCGGGGCCGGCGCCCTGACCCACAACGGGCCACCACGCAGCCTGCGTGAACCAAATATCAACAACTGGCTCCCCGGGATCGTCATTGCCAACAACGTGGTCGTACAGAGCGGCACCGGCGGCATCCTGTTCAGCGGTGACGTGCCCCCAGGCGGCACAGCAACAGTCGGCCCCGTTCCCGTCGGACGCATCCTCAACAATACCATCGTCGGCAACCCGAACAACCGCCTTGGCGTGGGTATCCAGGTCGAGCAGAATTCCAGCCCGACTCTGCTGAACAACATAGTGGCCGACCTTGTCACCGGCGTGTCCGTTGACGCCTCCTCGATTGCACTGGGCACCGTCATCGGTGGTACTCTGTATCGCAACAACGGTACCGATGCGGCCACCGGAGCACTCGGACCTGGCAGCTTCCCGATTTTCCTGAATGCCACCGATCCTCTGTTCGTCGATCAGACCCGTCGCAACTACTACCCGGCACCGCTGTCGCAAACCATCGACAGCTCAATCGACACCCTGACCGACCGCACCGGCTTCATCACCGTCCGCGATCCTCTGGGGATCGGTGTTTCCCCGATCAAGACGCCATTCGTCGACGCTTACGGTCAGACACGTGGCGACGACCCGGCTGTGACCACACCGGCTGCTCAGGGTGCCAACGTGTTCAAGGATCGCGGAGCCATCGACCGAGTCGACTTCTTCCGACCTACTGCTTACTTTTCCACACCGCTGGATCAGTCTGACAGCGACCTGAACTCCGCTCTCGACGCTGTCTGGCTGAATTCGCCCGGTACCGTTCGCGAACTTATTATCACGCTGGCAGACGTTGGCATCGGTATCGATGACGGACGCGTTCTGACCAACGGCAACCAGTTCAAACTGTATATGGACGATGGCGTCAAACAGACGACTGACCTGCCAGACCTGCCAAACGGGACTGTCATCACTGAAGGACTGCTGACACCCGGCGTGGATTACGTCTTCGTGTACAACTCCGTCACGAACGAAGTCATCTTCCGCTCGACAACGGCATTCCCGTTCGAACGCAAGTACAGAGTCGTCGTGGACAATGACAATGCCCTTGTCGATAACGTCGACGGTATTCGCGACCTCGCCGGAAATTACCTCGCACCGAATCGGACCGATGGTTCCACGCAGTTCACCCTGCTGCTCACCGATGGCATCAACGATCCGCCGGTCAACACCATCCCCAATAACCAGTCCACCCCGGAAGATACTCCGCTGACATTCTCCGTCTCCGGCGGTAACGCGATCAGCGTGGCTGACGCTGACGTCTGGCTGGGAACGAATATTCTGCGAGTTCGACTGGCCGGAGCCAACGGCGTTGTGTCACTGGCACAGACGACCGGACTGACCTTCACAACTGGTGATGGCCTGAATGACGCAACCATGGAATTCACAGGGCTGGTCGATGCCATCAACCGCGCACTCGACGGACTTGTGTTCTCTCCGGCACAGGACTTCTTTGGCACGGCGTCAATCACGATCACAACGAATGACCTCGGTGGATTTACTGGTCCGCCGACACCTCCGCCGGCAGCGGAACAGGACGTTGACGTCCTGTTGATCAACGTCACCCCGGTCAATGATGCACCAGTCTTCAATCCGCTGGTCAATCCTCCAACCGTTCTCGAAGATGCGGGACCGCAGACGGTCAATGGCTTCATGACCGGTCAGGCGGCCGGACCGGCCAACGAAACCCCACCACAGACCATTACATCGCTGGTCACTGTGACTTCGGTCACTGGAGCGTGGACCACGGGTACGTTCTTCCGCACTCAACCGGCAATCGACGTGGTTACGGGCAATCTGACATACGAAACCGCCCGCGATGTCAATGGCACGGCTACCATTTCGGTCATTCTCCGAGACAGCCTCGGACTGCCCAGCACAGCTCAGACCTTCACGATTTCGGTCACCGCCGTCAATGATGCTCCCGTGTTCACGGTCAATGCAGTGACGCCGATCGTTGTGGCAGAGGACGCCGGCAACCAGACGGTCGACCTGATCAACACGTTCTCCCCCGGTCCCGCGACTGCTCTGGACGAAGTCGGTCAGACGCTGACCTTCCGACTGACGACACCCGTGCAGACGACACCGAATCTGGCGCTCTCGCTGCTGACAGTGGATGCCAACGGTAACCTGACCTTCAGGTCAGCAGCCGATACGGCTGGTGTGGTCAGCGTCAGCCTGACCCTCGAAGACAACGGCCCGGCCACGCCTCCGGATGTTAACACGTCCTCGGCGTTCCCGTTCACCATCACAGTCACTCAGGTCAACGACGCACCAGTTGCTGTAACCGGTTCCTACATCATCGACGATGGCTACAGCCTGTCGCTGGATGCCAGTGGCAGCTACGACGTGGATGCCTTCTTCGGTGATACACTCAGCTACCGCTGGGACCTGAACAATGACGGCGTCTTCGAAACGAATGCTGGAGCCAGCCCCACACTCACTGTGGACTGGAACACTCTGAAGGGACTTGGAATTACCTCGCCGACGATTCGCACGATCCGCCTGCAGGTGCAGGATTCAAGTGGCGCAGCAAATAACACGACTGTCGCCACAACCTCACTGCAGACCCTGATCGTTGATTACGGTGATGCTCCGGCCGGCTTCGGCACGCTGAAGGTGGATGGGGGCGCTGCTCACACCATCAGCAGCAGCCTGCGACTGGGAGCACTGGTTGACGACGAACGTACAGGTCTGCCGGGTGTCACTGCTGTTGGTGACGACAGCGATGGTCAGTCTGATGAAGATGGTGTGGCATTCCCGATTCGGCTGGAATCCAGCAACATCCCACTGCCAGCTTACGTGGACATCACCAGTACCGGTAATGGCCGTGTGGACGTCTGGCTGGATCTGGATGGCGACGGCCAGTTCAGCGCCGCCGAACGCCTGTCAACTGCTGACGGCTTCCCGGTGTCCACAGGAGTCAATCGCTTTACCTTCACGATGCCCGCAGATACTCCGGTCGGTGACAAGATCCTGCGTGTCCGTCTCAGCACGGCCGGTGGATTGAATCCTGCAGGACGCGCTGCGGATGGCGAAGTTGAAGACTATCTTGTGCCTGTGCTGACACTGTCACAGCCCGTCACACCGGTCATTACCCGACCAATCGACATCACACCTTCCAACGGTGTCATTCCGCAGACTTCCGACAGCACTCCACAGGTTGACTGGACTGTTCACCCCGAGAACTTCTACTACCAACTGGTTGTACGCAGTGATGCGACTGGACAGATCGTCTTCACCGGTGCTCAGACCACCTTTGGTTTCCAGGAAGTGACCACGACGCTGCCGGTTGGCAGCTACACCGCGGAAGTGACGCCTTATAACAAGGCCAACACGGCGGGTGCAGCAGCCACCTATCAGTTTGAGGTCGTGCATGTCTCCGTGACCGGGCCAGCGGGTGATCTCAGTGGTAACCAGCCCACAATCACATGGTCTCCGGTACTGGAAACCGCTTCGTGGATCATCACGGTCCGTTCTCTGTCCATGGGAACGATCGTGCTGAAATCTGAAGTTGCCGCTGCAAGTCTCGCGACTCCGGAAACGTGGCAGCTGCCGATCGTGCTTGATATTGGACGCTACAGCGTCTCCGTTCAGGCCCGCGATCAGGCGGGACGTACGGGAGACGACAGTGCGGCTCAGAACTTCCAGATTCGCACCGCTCCGGTCGTGAACTCTCCGGGCAATGTCACGGTACCGCGACCGACCCTGACATGGCAGGGTGTTCCGGGTGCATTCCGTTATCAGGTCGAACTGCTGAACCTGACCGACAACGTCGTGGTCAGCAGTGTGTCCGGGCTGCAAAGCACCTCATGGACTGTGCCGGTGGATCTGACTCTGGGTCGCTACCAGTTCCAGGTTCGAGCAGTCAATGCTTATTCGGATGTCAGTTTCTGGAGCAATCCGGTGGTGTTTGGCTACACAACGCCGGTCACTGCGGTTTCCCCACTCAACGGCATTCGCCTCCCTGACTCAACTCCAACATTCGTCTGGAATGGAGTGGCTTCAGCCGACTATTACGACCTGCTGGTTTACCAGAACTTTGGCAGTAACGCCGAAGTCTTCCGTGCAGAGCGTCTGTCGGGGACGGCATTCACTCGTTCCATCGAAATGCCTCTGGGCCGGTATCGCTATCAGATTCGTGCTGTCAATGAGGCTGGAGCAGGCTCAACCGATGGTGACTTCACCACAACCAGTCCGTTCTACACCTTTGTGGTGACCGAGCGACCGACGATTGTGAATCCACCAGCGACCACGTTCCTTGCCCGCCCGACGGTCAGCTGGACACTGCCGGTGGGAGCAGGTGCAGCACCGCTCAGTGACATCTGGATCAACAAGATTGAAGGTTCAGTATCACGCGTCGCTGTGAAGGCGGAACGAGTACCGGGTGATTCGTGGGTCATCAATTCGGACCTTGTCCTCGGAACTTACCAGGTCTATGTCCGTACCTATTCGGAAGTTGACGCAGCCTCTGTTTCTGACTGGAGTCTGCCGAAGACATTCCGCGTGACGACGCCCCCGACGCTGATTGGTCCGGCCGGACGCATCGATGATCAGACACCGACGCTCAGCTGGCAGGGTGTTGCCGGTGGTCAGACCTACCGCGTTTATGTGGCCAGCCTGTCGTTGCCAGGTGGTCCGGTGATCCTGGATGTTTCGGGAATCAATGCCCTCAGTTACACGATTCCGAACGATCTGCCGATCGGACGATATCGGTACTGGGCACAGGCTCGCAGTGCCTTCGGTGACATCAGCGGCTGGAGTCTGGCAAGTGACTTCCAGATCGTGACAGCTCCGACTCTGACAGGTCCATCTTCATCAACATTCAGCACGACACCTTCGTTCAGCTGGACGAATATGTCTGCGATCCTGAATGGTAAACCGGCCGGAGCCACCAGCTACGACTTCCGTATTGATCAGGTCCTGGCAACATCCGTAGTTTCCAACTACATCTTCCAGAACACGACGGCGACAGCCTTC
>CAIOKE010000217.1 GCA_903858815.1 uncultured Planctomycetaceae bacterium
CCACATATCGAGACTTCGACGGGGTGTACTTTTCCCTGAACGCGCTGCGTCTGTACCACGCGGATGTCATGCCAAAGATCGAACTGGTCGTCGTGGACAACGATCCCGACGGCCCACAAGGGGAACGGCTCCGCGGGTTTCTGGCCAACATCGCTGACGGTGCCGGCACGTTTTACCCAGCAAATCAGAAACCAGTCCGTGACTTTCCTCAGCCGTACAACGTGCAGTATGTACCTATGCCCGGCTACACCGGCACCTCGGCCCCGCGCGATCATATCTTCAAGGTCGCGACCGGAGACGCTGTGCTCGTGATTGATTCGCACGTCCTGCTCTGGCCGGAGTCTGTGCGGCGGCTGATGGATTTCTACAAACGCAATCCGGACTGCCGAGATCTGCTCTCCGGCCCGCTGGTTCTGGATAGTCTGGCCGGCGTGCATACGCACTTCGCGGACAAGTGGCGGGATGGCATGTGGGGCACGTGGGATACGGATGCGCGAGGAACTTCGGTCCACAATCCGCCGTTTGAAATACCGGCTCAGGGGTTGGGGCTGTTTTCCTGTCGCCGTGATGCGTGGCTGGGATTCAATCCGCACTTCCGCGAGTTCGGTGGTGAGGAATGGTACATCCATGAAAAGTACCGACAGGCCGGAGCCAAATGCCTGTGCCTTCCATTCCTTCGCTGGCAGCATCGGTTTGCCGATCCGGCAGCCGGTCGCACCTATCGTCGCAGCGTGGAAGGAAAGATCAGGAACTACATCCTTGGCCATCAGGAACTGGGGCTGTCGCTGGATCGCCTGCGGCGGCATTACGTTGAAGGACTCAACGAAGATCCGCAGTCGCCGATCAACGCGGACGGCCGTCTGACTGGAGAACAGTTCGATGCCCTCGCGGCCGATCCGGTGACCTATCCGCCGCGAGTGTCGTCCTGCGGAGTCTGCAAATCGCAGACGCAGGCCTATGAAGGCCTGACGCTGGAGGACATGTTCCAGAAGGCACGCAGCACTCCGTCCGACATCAATGAGCACTGTGACAAGCTCCGGGAACTAGCCAGTCAGTCGGAAACGGTCATCGAATTTGGCATGCGGCATGGGGTGTCGACTGTGGCACTGCTGGCCGGTCAACCGAAACGGATGGTCTCGTACGATCTGAATCACGATCCGATCGCCGAGATCCTGAAGTCAAAGCAGGGAGTCACGGACTTCTCGTTTGTCCAGGGCGATTCACTGTCGGTGCACATTGACTCGTGCGATCTGCTGTTCGTTGACACTCGCCATACGGCTGACCAGTTGTCGAACGAATTCCAACGTCACGCCGGCAAGGTTCGTCGCTGGATCGTGCTGCACGACACGCAGATTTTCGGGGAACGTGGTGAAGACGGCGGTCCGGGGTTGCTGCCAGCAGTTCGTCGTTTCCTGAACGAAAATCCGGAATGGTCGGTCGTGCATCATACGCAGGCGAATCACGGACTCACGGTGCTCAGTCGCGATCTACGGGAAAAACCTGCATTGCCCGGCACCATCAAGATGGCGGCCAACTTCACAAAGTCGCTCGTCGCCCACGTGGCCGATGGATTGCAAAAGGTCGATGCCCAGGAACTTCAGCATCGACTGGAGATCTGCACGCTCTGCGACCAACGTAACGACGACCGCTGCAGCGTGTGTGGCTGTTACCTCGCTGAAAAGGCATCCTGGCGATCAAGCGAATGTCCGCTTGGAAAATGGAATCAGAGAGAAGAGGTGTCTGATGTCGAGTGAGCTGCCTTTTGTGAGTTGCCTCTGCCCCACATATCGGCGGCCGAAACTGCTCGAGAACTCGATCGCCTGCTTTCTGGCCCAGGACTATCCGGCCCATCGCCGGGAACTGATTGTGCTGGATGATGCCGGTGAGTTTCAGAATCAGACCGGCGCAGGCTGGGAGATCATCAGTATTCCGCGGCGGTTTCGATCACTGCCGGAGAAGTTCAACGCGCTGGCAGGACTGGCCCGCGGAGAGATCCTTGTGGTCTGGGAAGACGACGACATCTACCTGCCGCATCACATCAGCAGCCACGTGGCGGTGATGAATGATCACCTGTGGTCGAAGCCGTCGAAGGTGCTGAGTGATTACACGGGTCGGATCGGGGAGGAAGATGCCACCGGCCGCTTCCACGCCAGCCTCGCGTTTACGCGGCTGGCGTTTGAACAGGTTGGAGGCTGGCCGCTGACGCTGCGTGGAGACTTTGACCAGCAACTGATCGCCCGGCTCAACGGACTCGGCTCCCCCGCAGACCCCTGCATGATGGCGAGTCCGTCCTACGTGTTTCGCTGGGGATCAACGGGGGCGTATCACGGGCAGGCGTTGATGCGGGGGCCGGAGGATGAGGCATGGTATAGCCGGCCGCTGATTTGACATTTCCATTGTCGGCAACTACCCTTGGGGCGAGTGCTGAGTCATCTCCAGTCAACAGGCGAGGAGTGTCACCCGCATGGACATCAGTCAAATCAGCCAGTTATTCCATCAGCGGCTGACACTTGGGTCTGTGTCCTCCGACCTTCGCCTGGATGAATCGATCCTTGACCCCACAACCGCCGCAGGGCGACTCAACCGTCGGCTGCTCGAAGCTGATGGAGTATCGCAGTTGCCTGAACGACATGGCCAGGGCGTTCAGAAAATTGCCATCGTCAGCCTGCTGTTTAATTGGCCATCCACGGGCGGTGGAATCATTCACACAGCAGAACTGGCGCAGTTCCTGACCAGCGACGGCTTTGATGTCTGCCATTTTTATGCGGTCTGCAGACCATGGTCGGTGGGAATTGTCAATGGAACGCTGCCTTACGACTCTTGTGCAATTGAGTTTGACGAAACAGGTTGGAATCGAGAAGGAATTCGCTCAGCATTTCGCTATGCGGTTTCAGACTTTTGCCCTGATGCTGTGATTGTTACGGACAGTTGGAATACGAAAGGACTCCTGGCATCTGCGGTCTCAAAATTTCCCTATTTCATTCGCCTGGCTGCGATGGAATGTCTGTGCCCACTCAACAACGTTCGGCTGTTGGTTGATCGGGTCCGGGGAATTCAACAGTGTCGAAAGACGCAACTCTCAAATCGGGAGACATGTGTGACCTGCGTCGAGTCGCATGCCAGGAATTCAGGGGCACTACATGCGAATGAACGCGAGTTAGCCGGTTTTCGTGATGCAGCGTTTGACGCGGAACTGCACACCGCCTTTGCCGATGCTGCTGGAATACTCGTGGTGAATCCACTCATCGGCGCCTTATGCGAACCCTACGCGAGGCAAGTCCATGTGATTCCAAGTGGTTTCGATCAGCGCCGATTCCAACAACTACCCGAACGAGATTTCGCCGACAATGGAGTACGACTCCTGTTTGCTGGACTAATGGCAGAACTGATGAAGGGGTTTCACGTCCTTTATGAAGCCTGCTGCCGACTTTGGGATCTCGGGCAGGATTTCGAATTGCATGTGACTTCTGACCCCGGGCAGTACGACGCACCGTTTCTTCGTTATCGCGGCTGGAAAGATCAGAACGAGCTGCCATGTCTGATGGCTGACGTGGACATTGTTGTGGTGCCGACAGTCGCTCAGGAGGCATTGGGGCGAACCGCAGTGGAAGCGATGGCGGCGTCCCGTCCAGTCGTCGCCAGCCGGATCGGAGGTCTGCCATATACGGTTGTTGATGGATTTACCGGACTGCTGTTTGAGCCTGGTGATGCCGATAGCCTGGCCGAACAGTTACTCAGACTCATGACCGATCGGGAGCTGGCATTAGCCCTTGGCAAGGCCGGCAGAGAGCGATTCCTGTCAGAGTATACCTGGGAGCAAATTATTGCGACGAAGTATCGACCGCTCTTCTCCAGCATGAGGAGTCACTCATGAAAGTCGGTCTGGTGTATGACCATGAGCAGAGGCCGGAGACGACGGGATTCTACTGCCGCCGGGCACTCGGAAAACTTGTCGATGTGGAACATCTGGTGCCACATGAACTGGCGCTCGTCAATCCATCGACCTTTGATCTGTTCGTTTTTGTCGACGACGGACTGGACTACAACATTCCCGAGCAATGTCGGCCTCGGGCTGCCTGGGCGATTGATACCCACCTCAACATGGCGCGAAGCGTGGAGCGATTTGGTGACGCCGAGTTTCTGTTTGCAGCCCAGCAAAACGGTGCGATGGCACTTCAGCAGATTACAAACCGGGTCGTACACTGGTTGCCGCTGGCGTGTGACCCAGATGTCCATCATCCCATGTCGTCGGAAACGAAATGTTTTGACCTTGGGTTCGTTGGAAACCCCGTCGGTACTGATCGACAGCGATTACTCGGTTTTCTTGCGGCACGATACCCCAGCAGCTGGTTTGGCAAAGCGCTGTTCGAAGACATGTGCCGAATGTACTCACGCTGCCGGATTGGATTCAACTGCAGTGTCGCAGACGACCTGAACATGCGTGTGTTTGAAATTCCAGCATGTGGTCTGCCGCTGGTGACAAATCACATAGAGCACAACGGTCTGGAGCAGCTCTTTGACGTTGGTCGACATTTGCTGACATTCCGTTCCGACGACCAGTTAATCGAGATTATCGACCGCCTGTTGAATGATTCTGTCTTTGCCGAGCAGCTGGCACGCGATGGGCATCAGCACGTACTTCAGCACCACACATACAGCCGGCGCATGTCGGATTTGCTAAGAGCTGCCGTGGTGACGAAATCGTCGGTGACAGTTCATGGAAAATCCTGCGACTATTTTGAATTTGATCGCCCGGATGTACGATCACTCATACCGAAATCCGCTGTGCAGATTCTGGACATTGGCTGCGCAAGTGGTCGACTGGGACAGTGTCTGAAGTCAGAACGCGACTGCCATGTCACAGGAGTCGAAGCAGATCCCAAAGCTGTAGTCGCAGCGGCCGGACGACTGGATCGTGTTATCGAAAGTCCTGTTGAAGCACTTGCTGAGAGTTTCTTTGAACCCGCTGCCTTTGACTGCATAGTGCTGGCGGACGTACTCGAACATCTTCGTCATCCGGATGACATTCTTGTTAAATGTCGCTGCTGGCTGAGTGACAGCGGATCCCTGGTGATCAGCGTTCCCAACAGCCGCCATCACAGCGTCGTTTCCGGACTGCTGGACGGCAACTGGAGCTACGAACGAGCTGGTTTACTGGATGAAGACCATGTACGGTGCTTCACTCGGCGCGAGCTGGAAAAACTGCTGTATCGCGCTGGTTTTGATGTCTGTCGGCAAGTGTCAATTTCGGCGCCTGGTTCGGAAGACTGGAAGCAACAGGCAGCAGAAGGGACGGTTCAGATCGGCAACCTGCTGATATCAGGAATCAGTGCTGCCGATGCGGAAGAATTCCACACTTACCAGCTCTTGGTGCAGGCACGGAAACGCAGCCGGTCTGACTTTGGATTGACATCAATCATTATTGCCACGTTCAATCAGCTTTGGGCGACTCGACAATGTGTTGACAGTCTGCTGATGCGTACGGATGAAGAAATCGAATTGATTTTTGTCGACAACGGATCCACTGATGGAACGCCGGAATACCTGTCTTCGATTCCTGGAGCCAGGGTCATCCGAAACGACACGAATCGTGGCTTTGCCAGGGCTGTCAATCAGGGTCTGCAAATCGCCACTGGAGAACAGTTGTTGCTGCTGAACAACGATTGTGTGGTGACGACGGGGTGGCTCAGCGGGCTTCTCGAGGCGCTGTACGACGATCACACAAATGGCCTCGTTGGCCCGGTATCCAACAACGTCAGCGGGACTCAGCAGATACCCGTATCCTATCGCCTCCCTACAAGTGTTGATGGATTTGCCTGGGATCGACGAGCCTGTCGGAATCTCACAGTCACTGACAGACTCGTTGGATTCTGTCTGCTGTTTCGTCGAGAGGTGATGAATCGAATCGGTCTGCTCGATGAACAGTTCGAAGTCGGTTGTTTTGAGGACGATGATTTCTGTCGTCGAGCACGTCTGGCCGGCTATCGAGCAGTCATTGCCAATCACGTGTTTATTCACCACTTCGGCAGTGTGACTTTCGAAGGTGCAGGATTTGATCTGCACGATATCCTGGCCCAGAACGAACGAAAATATGAGGAAAAGTGGGCTCAGTTCGGTGGCGTTGCCAGTTCGTTCCCGCCAGCCACGGGGACCGCTCCAGACGCTGCGGATGCATACTCTGGCTATCAACTGCACAGCCTGTCAGGCGGATCCGCTTTGCTACAGCGGAGACTGATTCGGCTGTCACTTTGCATGATCGTGCGGGACAACGAGGAGACCATCGAAGCGTGTCTTGACAGCATTTATCCGTGGGTCGATGAGATCATCATTGTGGATACCGGATCCAGAGATCGCACGCCTGAAATCTGTCGTCGATTCGGCGCAAGAATGTTTGACTTCCCCTGGTGCGATGACTTTTCGGCGGCTCGCAACGTGTCGCTGGAGCCTGCCCGCGGTGAGTGGATCTTCTGGATGGATTCTGATGACGTGATTGATCAGGAGCAGGGACGCAGACTGCGTGAACTGGCGTATCGAGAGCATTCCGGAGACTGCCTCGGATATGTCGCTCAGGTACACTGCATTTCATCAGAGCCGGGACAACTGACTATTGTTGACCACGTCAAGCTCATCAGGAACATGCCTGAGATTCGCTTTGAACATCGGATTCATGAGCAGATCCTGCCCGCCATCAGGCGTATCGGCGGAAAGGTTGAATTCACCGACATCTTTGTCGTTCATCAGGGGGCGATTCAATCACCCGAAACGCGGCAAAGGAAACTCGAGAGAGATTTTCGCATCCTGAATCTGGATTTGCAGCAGCATCCGGATCACCCTTTTGTACTGTTCAATCTCGGCATGACGCACGAGGATGCCGGTAACTATGAAGAAGCGGTGAGGTGGCTGCAGCGTTGCCTTCAGTTCTCGACCGAAGGGGAATCACACGTTGCCAAGACCTATGCAATTCTGGTGCAGTCCCTCAAGGCTGTCGGACAACTCGACGCAGCGTTGATCGTCGCAAATGAAGCAATTGCGCGATTTCCCGATGACAAAGAGTTGCTCTTCCGTCGGTCGATTCTGCTTCTGGAACTTGAACGAGTCCATGAAGCAGCCGCGGATATGGAACGCGTCATTCATGATGAAATTCCACGCCGGTTCCAAAGTCAGGATCCGGGGATCAAGAGCTACAAAGCCCTCCATAATCTTGCAGTCATTTATCAGCAGCTTGGCAGGCAAACTGAAGCTGAACGTTGCTGGCGTGACGCCATCGAACAGTGCCCAACATTTGCAGCCTCGTGGATTGCGCTTGCGAGACACTTCCTGCGCACAAATCAGCTGAATCTGGCGGCGACGCTCTGGCGCGAAATGCAGCAGGCCAACCTTGTACCGTCAGCGTGTCGGCTCGTCGAGGGAATGCTGGTTGAAGGGACGGGAGACTTTGAAGGCGCTGGGCGTCTGTTACAGGCAGCCTTTGTCGAGCATTCAGATTTCACATTCCTGGATGAGGCTGCTCGAATCTACCTTGAACGGGGCTTCTACCCGGAGAGCGTCAGTGTTCTGCAGCAGATGCGGCAGGTGCGACCAGACGACCTCACGGTGTTGCTCAATCTGGCCACGGCTCTTGAAGCGACTGGTGATTTTCAGCGTTCAATTGAAAGTCTGGAAAGTGCACTGACGGCCGATCGCGGCAACAGGGAAATCGCTGCAAGGATTGACCGACTTCGTGGTCGCACGACAAACAGCGACAGAGGAATCACATGAAGGAACACTGCAAATTCATTATTCTCGGGGCCGGCCCCACAGGGCTTGGTGCTGCTCATCGATGGGTCGAAGCAGTCAGTGATGAGTGCCTGATTCTCGAAGCGACGAATGCCCCAGGCGGACTGGCATCCTCGTTCGTCGACGAAAAGGGGTTCACCTGGGATCTTGGAAGCCATTTGCAGTTTTCGCATTATGCCTACTACGACCAGGTGCTTGACGCCGCACTGCCGCCGGAAGAGTGGAATCTGCACGAGAGGTCCACATGGGTCTGGATAAACGACAATTTCATTCCCTATCCGTTTCAATTGAATCTGCACCATCTGACACCGCAGCAAACATGGGCTTGTGTGAACGGTTTGTTGACACGGCCGTGTTCCGCAGATTCTTCAAAACACTTTGCTGCGTGGTGCAACAGTGTCTTTGGCCCGGCCATCACCGAACTCTTCATGCGTCCCTACAACGAGAAGATCTGGCAATGCAGACTGGAGGAGATGGGAGTCTCGTGGGTCTCTGAGCGAGTAGCGACCCCAAGGCTTGAGGAAATACTGCAGAGCATATGCCTCAAATCGAATCCCGCGGCGTGGGGACCGAATGCCAGTTTTCGTTATCCGAAAAACGGAGGAAGCGGCAGGGTCTGGACAGCGATTGCAGCAAGACTCCCCAGGACATGCCAGCGATACAACAGTGCGGTGGTCAGGATTGATGCAGATCACAAAACGGTCTTCACATCGACGGGTGATGAGATCGAGTATGATTGCCTGCTCTCAACGATGCCACTGCCTGTGCTTTTCCGACTCCTCGGATACCCAGCGGCGATGAACGAGGTCTTGCAACTGCGCTCAACCTGCACGCATGTCATAGGAATTGGTTTATCGGGCAAGGCTCCGGAGGCGCTGGAACCTCAATGCTGGTCATATTTTCCGCAAGCAGATATTCCGTTCTATCGTCTCACAGTACTTAGTAATCTAAGCAAAGGCTGCGTGCCAGACGCCGAAGCGAACTGGTCGCTCATGGCCGAAGTGGCTGAACCATGTGAATCCGTGCTGGGAACTGAGTTTCTGATCCAGTCCATTGTTTCGAAACTGGATTCTCTGGGCCTTATCGACCAGCAAAACGTCATTTCCCGCTGGCATCGGAAGTTGCCGTTTGGCTATCCCGTACCAACTATCAGCCGCGACAGTATCCTGAGACGTGTTCTTCGTGCTTTGGAAACTCAGCAGATTTACAGTCGCGGGCGATTTGGGGCCTGGCTTTACGAGATCAGCAATCAGGACCATTCATTCATGCAGGGCGTTGAACTGGTCAATCGACTTAGAGGAGTAGGCGATGAAACGACGCTTCAATCAGCTCTCAGGGAGCGGGACCTGCAGCTGAATTCATGAGATCCGGAACAAGCCAATGGCAGATCGATTTTCAGAAACACTAATGGACCATTTCCTTGATCCGAGGAATCGTCGGGCAATTCCACACGCACATGGGACCGGTATTTCGGGGCAACCTGGGGACGGGCCCTTTATGATAATTCAGATACTCATCGACAGCGATCGAATCACTGATGCTGCTTTTCAGTCTCACACATGTGGAGTGACCGTCGCCTGCGGCTCAGCACTGACGGAACTGCTCCATGGGATGCCGGTAGCCGAGGCCTGCCGACTGACATGTGATGACCTGATACGGGCACTTGGAGACGTGCCGCCGGATAAACGGCACGTCCCGGATGCTGCAATTCGTACACTCCACGCAGCGTTAAATGAGGCAGTCGTATGACCGTTTCCGTGCGTGTGTCGATTGGTCCGGAGAACCCGACTTTCGGATCATGGAACTGGGTTGGCCAGCATCTCCTGCAGGGACTCACGATACCCTTTCGGGCGGAGTGCTTTGGTCATCATGACGAAATTCAGGACCCTGATTTTGTGGTTTTCATCAAATTCCTGCCAGCGCTCAGCGTTCTGCAGCGACTCGCAGAAAGTGCGATACTTGTCTACCTACCGATTGACACATACGGAAGTGCTGCGGAAATCGATGAAGACCGACACCGACTGCAGATCTGTCGTTCGGTTCTCTGCCACTCCAGCCGACTGTGCCGATACATACAACCGTACGCTCCGACCTGTTGCCTCGAGCATCCTCTTGGTTTTGTACTTCAGCAGCCCCGCCCATGGGTCAGCAGTGGTCCGCTGATCTGGATCGGTCGAACCTGCAATCTCCCGCCGGTTGTTGCGTGGATAAACGGCCAGTCAATCCCGATGCCGATCATTGTTGCGACAGAAGCGGAAGGCGAATTCCTCGTTCCCCGAACATCTGGATTTATGAAACATAACGATGTAACAATGGTTCACTGGAGTCGGGAGGTACATGAAAGACTGACTGAACTCGCCGTCGCCGCGATCGACATCAAAGGCGACGACTTTCGTGCACGGCACAAGCCCCCGGCAAAGATGCTGGACTTTCTTGCCTCGGGTGTACCCGTGATAACAAATCCTGGTTCATCATCAGATTTGTTTGCCAAGAAGAATGCCCTCATGGTTCTGAATGCCGAAAATTGGTACGCAGAATGGAGTTCTGTGAATCACCTGCAGTTTCGGCGTCAGGCTTTTGCGCTTCAGGAGGCACTGCGACCGGATCGTGTCAGCGAATATTGTCAAAGACACTTCCTAAATCTGCTCCAGGACCGGGAGGCGAGGAATGACACGTCCAACAGAGTTTGACGAAAGAGTTCGCCAATGTCTGGCGGCACTGGCAGCACAGGCAGTGCGATCTCCCCCTCGTATCCTCCAGATTGGAGCCGGCGACGGACGCAGCGGAGACTTCCTGCATGAGTTCCTGACATCAACTCAATGCAGCGCCGTTCTTCTTGAGCCAGTTGCACACGTATTTGATTTGTTGACGCACACTTATCGTGGCTACCCATCAATCACATGTCGGCGAATCGCAGTCTCCGCCGTGCCGGGAGAACGAATCCTCTATCGAGTTTCCAATACCTCAGGACTCCCGTGGTGGGCTGATCAGCTCGCTTCTTTCGACAAAAACGTAGTGCTGTCGCACTCGAAGCTGATTCCAAATCTTGAGGCACTGCTGACGACGGAATCTGTCTGGACTGTGACACCAGCGAACGTGCTTACCGAATTTCGCTTCACTCACCTGGATCTCTTGGCGATCGATACGGAAGGACATGATGATGTTATCCTCTCCGAGTTTCTCAAGGTAAACTGCATTCCTCAGATTGTTATCTTTGAACACAAACACCTTTCGCCATCGCGAACTGCTGAATTGGAGGCCCGCCTCCGGGAACACGAATTTGAACTGACTCATGGTCCCGCAGATACCATTGCCTGCCATCGCGGCTTTAGGGCATTTTGCCTTCCCAGTAACCTGCCGGACATTTGAACGCCCTTCCACGGGCCTTGATACTCAAATGACAACCACACTTGATGCAGCGATTCATTTTGCGGAATTCACAGGTATCACAAATGCGAAGCCGTGTTTCGTACTCTTCACTGCTGACAGTTGCCATGCCGTCTGCGACAAAGTCCTTCAATGAAACCAGCAGATCCCAAGTCTGTCTCAGGATTCCCGGGACTTGTTGTACAGTGTTCTGTGTCAAATCTGCCGCATCGGGAACTGGCTTTGGATTGTCGCACGGTGTGTTTCGCTTCGGACAGACCCGACACACAGCCTGGGGCAGCAGCGTCGCAGGCGACATCACCTCGCTGTGGCGGCAAAAAATATACCCCGTGACCTGTGTATCCACACAGTGAATGCAGGATTGTTCATTCATAACACCAACTCCGCGTGCAACACCGGCAGCAGGAACTCTTATGGCTCGGCCTTTGGCAGACTGCGCATCCCGGCGATCATTCTCCGACTCAGAATGTCAGTTCATCTGCACACATCCGGATGTCGTTTCGATCGGACGACTCGTTACGCCGGAGGTCTGCAGGGTTTGTCCTTTACGCGACTCTATGCCACCGGATCTGTTCCTCGGCTTCCCGTTCGCCGCGTCGAAAACGGTCCGTCGTCCTACAGTTGAAATCGTGGTCGCACACTACCAGGAAGACCTCGCGTGGCTGACGCGATTCTCCTCATTGAAGTGTGTTGTTTATACCAAAGGCAGAACGACACCTCCCAAAGCAATCCGGCTGCCGAACGTTGGCCGTGAGGCACACACATACCTCCATCATATTATCGAGAATTATGACGATCTGGAAGACGTTACGGTGTTTCTGCAGGGGAATCCGCACGAACACGTGGAACGCCTCTTCGAAAAAATCTGCTCTCTGAACGAAGGCATGAGCTATCTCGATCTTGGAGATGACATACTTGTGGAAGACGGAATCGGCGTACCGCCGCAGCGGGGTCTCCCGCTGGCGCGATTCTTTGAGCTTCTCTTCGAACGACCGGCACCCGCATACTTCAGTTGTCGCGCTGGTGCCTGTTTCGCCGTTTCCAGGGAGACGATTCGACGTCGCCCCCGCGAGTTTTATGAGCGAGCACTGCGGCTGGTCCTCATAGAATCACTGGGACCGTGGTCCATTGAAAGATTGTGGCAACGCATCTTCGAGTCCACAGCGGGTACTTCCGGAATTCTGACCGCCAGTGATTCGGGGTTCTTCAGAGAACTCCAGTTCCTCATCCGCTCGATTCGCCAGGTCGAAGACCGGCCTGTCTGCGTGATTGACCTGGGACTCACCGAGGAGCAACGACGGTGGTGTGTCGCACATCGCGGCGTTATTGTATGGAGAAAGCCGAAACTCTTCGCACCGATGCGTCGAATATTTCGTCAGCACTGGTGGCAGGCATGGATCAAGCCATTCTATTTTCTGCAGTCACCATTTGATCGTGCATTGTGGATTGATGCCGATTGTGTCGTTCTCCGTCCACTTGGCGAGGTCTTCCAAAAACTTGAGAAACAGGCTCTCTTCTTTCGCGATGGAACAAGCGTTGTCACTGAGAATGATCCAAGGCTGTACCAGGAATTACCGATTTCGCCTGATGTCTGCACACGAGGAATCAATGTCAACAGTGGAGTAGTTGGACTTGACCGCCAGCGTGATGCCGAGATTCTCGATAGCTGGGCCTGGGCAGTGCAGTGGATCGCACTACGACCCCACTTTCAAAAGTTGTCTGCCTGGGCAGACCAGGGCCTCCTCTTGTGGGCTCTGCACCGCAACGGAGCCACTGAGCTGATCGACTCAAATCTCCAGTGCAATCGGCCGGCCTTTGAGCAGGATGGACTTTTGCGGAGTGCGTTCCTTAGTGGCGAGACGGTCTTGTCTGAACTGAAAAGGAGATTCCCTGATGACACCATCGTCCATTTTCTTGGTCTCCACAAATTGTCAAAGCTGCTCGACAGCCAGTTC
>CAIOKE010000218.1 GCA_903858815.1 uncultured Planctomycetaceae bacterium
CTGGTGCTCGGTGGTCCCGGGGGGGTGTGACCGAGCTGGTGCTCGGTGGTCCCGGGGGCGGGGGGCGAGCTGTTGGTTGGTGGTCGTGGGGAGGACAGTGCGAAATTGTCTTGATTCCGGCGTGTATTCGCAGGATCGCCGCGATTCCCAAAACAAGATCTGCCGTTGTTCCGGTGTGTCTGCGGTTGGATGGTCAGCGTCAGCGGGGGTATGATTCGTGCCCAACCACTCTCTGCTGCGGTCGATTGTTTGAATGCGACCGTCCTTCCCTACTGCTTCTTTTACGGCCCTGGCAATTATGCACGGCACTGTAGAACTTCCGCCATTCGACTTTCAGCAGCGAACTCGGCTGATCTATGGTCCGGGTACTGTGCAGACACATCTTGTGCAGTCTGTGCGGGAATTGAATGCCGGTACGGCGCTGTTGGTGACTGATGCGGGGTTGCGTCAGGCCGGCCATGCGACTCAGGCAGAGCGTCTGCTGCGGGATGCAGGTCTGCAGTGTTATGTGTACGACGATGTGCACGAGAATCCAACGTCGAATGATGTTGAGGCCTGCACTCGTTTTGCTCGCGGACGTGGCATCGACGTTCTGATTGGGCTTGGTGGTGGCAGCAGCATGGATTGCGCGAAGGGCGCCAACTTTCTTCTGACGAATGGCGGTCGGATTCATGATTACAAGGGGATCGGGAAAGCTCGTTTGCCGATGCTGCCGATGATTGCCGTTCCCACGACGTCCGGGACCGGCAGTGAGGCTCAGTCGTTTGCCGTAATTGCGGATGCAGAATCGCATTTGAAGATGGCCTGTGGTGATGTGAAGGCAGCGTGTCGTGTGGCTGTTCTTGATCCCTTATTGACGCTGACGATGCCGCTGTCTGTGACGGCGGCCACGGGGATTGACGCAATGACGCATGCGATTGAAAGTTTTGTGACGGTGCGTCGCAACACGATATCGGGGATGTTTGCTGGTCAGGCGTGGGAGCTGTTGTCAGCCGCCTTTCCGCAGGTGCTTGCTGATCCTTCAAGCGTGGATGCTCGCGGTCGCATGCAGCTGGGGGCATTTCTGGCGGGTGCGGCGATTGAAAACAGTATGCTGGGTGCGGCGCATGCTGCAGCCAATCCTCTGACCGCCCGCTTCGGGACGACTCATGGTCACGCCGTGGGCCTGATGCTGCCACCTGTGATTCGATTTAATGCGCTGCAGTCGAATATCGCCCCGCTGTATGCTCAATTGGTACAGCGGGCAGGCTGGGGGGCTGGATCCGGGACTGTGGATGCAAGCGTGGCAGGTGAGCAACTGGCTGCGGGGTTTGTCAGGCTGCTGAAGCTGGCAGGACTTCCGGTGACTCTGGCGGAGGTTGCGGGTGGAACGCCGTCTGCTGACGTCATTTCTGAATTGGCGGCCGATGCGGCTCAGCAGTGGACGGGGACTTTCAATCCGCGTCGAGTGGAGGCCGGGGATTTTGCGTTTCTTTACGTGCAGGCTCTGTCGTTGTTTTCTGAAGCGAGCGTGCCGTCATGGCGCTGATTGAACTGCGAGATGTCTGCAAAACGTATGATCTGGGTGAAGTACAGGTACACGCGCTGCGTCCGACAACGCTGAAGATTGAGCGTGGGGAATATGTGGCGCTGCTGGGGCCGTCGGGTTCCGGAAAATCCACTCTGATGAATACTCTGGGGTGTCTGGACCGTCCTACGACGGGCAGTTATCTGCTGGATAATGAAGAGATCGCGACGATGTCGCGCAACGCGCGGGCGGGGATCCGTAATCGCCACATAGGTTTTGTGTTTCAGAATTTCAATCTGCTGGCACGGACATCAGCGCTGGAGAACGTGGAGCTGCCGTTGTTGTATGGTCCGGGAATCTCGGCCCGTCAGCGTCGGCAGCGTGCAAAGCAGATGCTGGAAATGGTGGGGCTGGGATCGCGACTGGACCATCATCCGGGGCAGTTGTCCGGTGGGCAGCAGCAGCGGGTGGCGATTGCGAGGGCGCTGGTGACAGAGCCTTCGATTCTGATGGGTGACGAGCCAACGGGAAACCTTGATTCGAAGACCAGCCGGGAGGTGATCGAGCTGTTTCGTCAGTTGAATGAGGAGCGAGGGATTACGGTCATTCTGGTGACTCATGACCTGAATGTGGCAAAAAATGCGCGTCGAATCCTCGTTTTGAGAGACGGCAGCATTGTGGCTGACACAACAAAGTTTGAGGAGGCGTTTAACTTTCTCCATTCTACCGGATCGATACATCCGGAGGAGCAGTCACCACAGGAATGACCCTTACAACCTGAATTCGTGTTTTTCTGCTCGGTTCTGGGCCGATTCTGCTGGCTATGAGCCACAGAAAACTCAGCCAATTTCTACAGGTGTTCAGTCTGGCAGCCGGTCTGGTTGTTGCTGACGGGACATTGCAGGCCCAGCTGGTTCCGGAGGATGAGTCGCGGATTCGCTGGACTCAGCCTGGTGCAGCATCGCGTTATCGACGTCCGGCGGGACCGGAACCGGTGACTGTGGCGACTCAGGATTCGCCGGCGGAAGAGCGATTTTTGTCATTGAACGAGGCCTTGCGGCGGGCACTGGAAAACTCGGAAGTGATTCGGGTGCTGGCGGGTGTTTCGGCGACATCGTCCGGGCGAACGATCTACGACACCGCCATTGCTGTGACTCCGATTGACATAGCGAAAGCGAAGTTTGACCCGGTGCTGCAGGCCAATTCGACGCAGCGTCGCAACGAGAGTCCGTTTTTGAATCCGGTGCTTTCGGAAATCGATGGTCTGACGACGGCGGGGAATGATTATGGGGTGCGGGTGAATGACCGCAATCAATTGGGCGGGACAGCTTCGATCGGGGCGGATAATCGGTGGGACAGTCGTGATATTGGCGGCTTTGCGAGTCGCAATCAGCCGGTGATGAGTGTGAGTTATACTCAGCCGATTCTGGCGGGTGCGGGCCTGGCGGCCAATCGGGCTCCGATCGTGGTGGCTCGACTGCAGCAGGAGCAGTCCTATTTTCAGTTTAAGGATGCGATGCAGCGTCTGGTGCGTGATGTGATTTCGGCGTACTGGCAGCTGGTGCAGGCTCGCACCGAGCTGTGGGCTCGCGAAATTCAGGTGGAGCAGCTGGAGTTTTCGTTTCGCAGTCTGGAGGCGAAAGCGGATGTGGGATTAAGGAATCGTCCGGCGGCAGCTCAGGCTCAGGCGTCATGGTCGAATGCGCGGGCCACTCTGGTGCAGGCGCGGGCCAACGTGCTGCAGCGGGAAGCAGCGTTGCGGAATATCCTTGGCCTGCCTCCGGAAGACGGTGAGCGGCTGGTTCCCTCGACCCCGCCGACCCGGGACCGGATTGAGTTTCGCTGGAAGGAGATTGTGGAGACAGCGCAGTCCAGTCGTCCGGATCTGATCGAGCTGAATCTGATACTGGATGCGGATCGGCAGCGACTGGTGCAGCAGGCGAATCTGGCGAAGCCGGCACTGGATGCGACGGCCGGGTATCGCTGGAATGGTCTGTCCGGACGGACTCCGGCGGGCGATGCTGTCAGTGCGGGTTTGGGTGACAATACGGACTGGTCGATGGGTGTGGTGTTTACGGTGCCTTTGAGTCTGCGTGAATCGCGAGCTCGGGTGCGTAATCAGGAACTGTTGATTGCGAAGGATCGTGCGAACATTCAGCAGATGCTGCATCAGGCTGAACATCAGCTGGCGACTTCACTGCGCGCGATTGAGCAGAATCTGCAGCAGTACGAAGCGTTTCGGGAAGCGCGGCAGGCTTCGGCCTTCAACGTGCGTGCCCAGCGAGCCAATATTCAGGCTCAGCGCGACACGCTGCTGAGCGAGCTGCTGGCGATTACTGACTGGGCCAACGCGGTATCTGCTGAAGCGCAGTCACTGACATCGTACAATACGGAACTGGCGAATCTGGAGCTGCAGTCCGGCACGATCCTGGAGACTCACGGGATTCGATTCACAGAAGAGCGATTTGGCAGCATTGGTCCGCACGGCTGGTGCATGGAAGAGACCGGCAGTTATCCGCAGAGTCTTAAGGCCAGTGACACTGTGTCGCGATACAAAGAGGAATCGCGAGCGTCTGAAGAGGCCTTTGAGCTGAAGGATTTTCCGCGGCGACGCAGTGGTGGGGCGACCGGGGTGCCGGAGAATGCGGGTGGTCCGGATCTGCCCGAACCACCGTGAGCGGCAGTATCAGAGGCTGTGCTGAACACAGAGTGTGAGTGACTGCTGCAGTTGCCGCAGTGACTGCACAACGGTTGATTGCTGCGGCAGTCGAGTGGCGGTGCGGGCTACGGCATCACTGCAGGCCTGCCAGAAGGCTGGGTTTCCGGGGCGCTCCGCTGCGATGATGTCCGCTGCATGCTGCAGCAGTGCGACCGTTTCGGAGCGGGCAGCTGCGGTGTCATTGCTGGTGCTGTGTGCATTGAGCAGCTGCAGGGATTGCTGCAGCTGCCGTGTCAGGCTGTTGGCCGGCTGGGTGCTGGCAGCAGCGAAGGGACCGGCGGCCAGAGTACCGGCCAGAGTAAAGAGGGCCTGACGTCGCAGCATGGAATTCTCCTGCCCGCTGGTGGGCTGTCTGGGACTGCAGTTTTATGGACACCGTTATTCTGTGAACATTGAGCGAAATGTTCAACAGGATTCGCCGGGTTTCAGGACTGATTTTCCGAGGGGATTCGGCCGCAGTGTCCCTCCAGCTCGCAGTTGAGCAGGTCGATCATCTGCCGCAGTCTGCCGACGGCTCGACGATCCGGACAGAAGGCGAGGCGGGGCAATTGTGCGAGGTGTTCATCGTCCGCTTCGACTCGGTGAGTTTCCGTGCGTTCGATGCGCCCTTTGGCACAGATGTCACTGAATTCGTCATTGAGTCGCTGCAGCAGCTGGTCATCGGGGGCAATGTGCAGTCTGAGCACGAGGCGTTCACCGATGAATCGCATGCTGTTATAGACGCTGTAGAACCCGAGCACTTCTTCGACGGCCTGTTCAACACTGTCAGTGACTTTGAAGAGTGACATGTCAGCGGGGGAAATGAGGCCCTGATCGAGCAGGTGTGTGCGGATGTAGCTTTCGAAATCCTTCCAGAAGGTGCCGCCGGGCTGGTCCAGCATGACGAGGGGCATCAGGTCGCGTTTGCCGGTCTGCACCAGAGTCAGAGTTTCAAAGGCTTCGTCGAGAGTGCCAAAACCACCGGGACAGGTGACGATGGCGTGGACTTCCTTGACGAACATCAGTTTGCGGGTGAAGAAGTACTTCAGGCTGACCAGTTTGGAATCGCCGGCGATGACGGGATTGGCCTGTTGTTCGAAGGGCAGCAGGATATTGAGTCCCATGGCCATATCGCGTCCGGAACCGCGGTGTGCGGCTTCCATGATGCCGCCACCGGCGCCGGTCACGACCATCCAGCCTTCTTCCGCCATGCGGCGACCGAACTGTTCGGCGGTGTGCCATGTGGGATGATCGGGGCGAGTGCGAGCCGAGCCGAAGACGCTGACTTTGCGGTTGCGACGATACGGGGCAAAGACTTTGAAGGCGTACCGCAGTTCTCGCAGGGCGCGGCTGAGAATCTTCAGGTCTCCGCGGGCTGCATTATCGCCGGACAGCTTGTCGGCCGTGGCTTTGATTTCGGCAATGAGTTCGGCGTGTGCCCGCAGCTCGGGCACGTGTTCAATGACGTTACTTTCAGATTCCTGCGGATGCCGCAGCGGCTGACGAGCATTCAAAGCAGGCTCCTGACCGTTCAGTTCAGCAGGGCTTCCATGGCTTCCTGACGGTTGTCGTAAATGGCCCAGATGGTGTCGAGTGCAGTGATGCGAAGCAGTTCGAGGGCGGGGTCATTGGCACCGCAAAGTACCAGTTCGCCATTCTTGCGTTTGACGAACTTATGGCAGCGGAGCAGCATTGCGAGGAAGACGGAGCCGAAGTAGCGGACGTTGCTGAGATCGACGACCACCATCGGCGCCTGCTGATCATTCAGCGGTTCCATAATGATGTCGGCGGCGCGTTCGACAAGGTCCCACGTCAGTGATTCGATGCTGGAGGATGGTGTGACGACGACTGTGTTGTCGTGCCATTCAATGCGGAAATAGTCGGGAACGTCAGACACAGAACACCTCGGAGGCAGGAGGTTCATACAGCAGTGCACTCTGATGGAATTGAGAGCTGCCGGGTGCAGCATATCCAAGTTGACGAATTTGGCAAATGCTGGTGGGGCAGATCACGGTTGGTTGTCGACGTGATTCGCGGGATTTGCAGAGATTCCGAATTGCCCTGCAGCAGGTCAGCGATCAGAATTCCCGAGTCGGTGGTCTCCATCGCGAGAAACGGGGCTGTTGGTATGACTGAGGGAATTCAGAGATTTGGGGTGCTGCGGTTCCGGACTGTGGCATGGATCGTTGGCTTGTGGGCGATTTTTCTGCCTCCGCTGGCGAAGGATGCCGGCAATTTGCGGGCTGCGGACGAGCTGCTGACTGACGTGCGGATTCAGACGACTGATGGTGAGCGTCAGATCGCAGGCCGAGTTGTGGCTGAGGGGGCTGCGGGCGAGTTGCTGGTGGAGGACTCGATCGGCCGCATGCGGCAGCTGGTCAAAACTGAGCTGCTGTCGCGTGAGGATCGACGTGGTGAGTGGGGTCCGGCCGATTCCGCGGAACTGGCTCGGCAGCTGACGGCCGAGGCGGGAGCTGAGTTTGGTGTGCATGAAACGGAGCATTATCTGGTGTGTTCCAACTGTGGCACCGGATATCACCAGTTTATTGGTAAGTTGCTGGAGACGGTCTATTCGCAGTATTTCAGTTTCTGGGAGAAGCTGCAGGTTTCCGTGAAGGCTCCGGAACGGCGTTTACCGGTGCTGTTGTTTCAGTCCGAGTCAGAGTTTCAGGCCTTTGCCGCTCGCATTCATCCGGAAACGGATTTTGCGGGTGTGCCGGGCTTTTATTCGGTGCGTGACAATCTGGTGCTGGTGGTTGATCTGACTCGCGATCGAGCTCTGCGAGATGTGGCGAGCGTAAGGAAGAAGCTGGCGGATCAACCGCTGCAGGTGGCGACGATCGTGCATGAAGCGGTGCATCAGCTGGCTTTCAATTCTGGTTTGCAGCAGCGTTTTGCAGATTTTCCGGTGTGGTATTCTGAGGGGCTTGCGCTGCACTTTGAACCCCCCACGGAACGTGCTCCTGTGCTTTGGAGTCGTCCGGGTCAGGTGAGTGCGCGTCATCAGCCCGAGTTTATGCGGCTGGTGCGGGATCAGGCGCTGTCCGTGCCATTATCGGATCTGCTGATCAGCGATGGGGTATTTCAATCGACGGAAACGGCAGTTGCAGCGTATGCCGAAAGCTGGGCCCTCGTGAGTTATCTGATACGTCAGAAACCGGAACAGTTTGCTGCTTACGTTGCTCGTTTGCAGCAGTTGGCTCCACTGCAGTCGGTGTCTGCGGCCGAGCGTCAGCAGATGTTTGT
Source organism: uncultured Planctomycetaceae bacterium (assembly GCA_903858815.1). GTDB lineage: Bacteria > Planctomycetota > Planctomycetia > Planctomycetales > Planctomycetaceae > SXXK01. Next base: position 7,452 of record CAIOKE010000218.1, read on the forward strand.
GGAAGCTGTGGGCGAGCAGCCGTCCGAGGTAGTTGAGCGTTTGATACCGTGGGTTCGGCGACTGCGAGTGCCGAGATAGTGTTGCAACGGCGTGGACAGAAGATTCTGTGCGCGGACGTGGCTGGCGATCTGCCCTGCCCTTGACCTGCCCCGTGCTGTTCCGTCAGCTGCTGGCACCTCGGTAGTGACTGATGGACCAGTTAAACACTATGCGAGAGCCGGCGAAGCAGGCTGCGGTGGAGGCGAGCATAGCGATTGCGAACAGGGGTTGGCTGGCGGTGCTGAGAATTGTCTGAGCGGGGATTGTGACGACCAGCAGGATGGGCAGGATCCATGAGAAGGCAAACTGGATTGCTTCGCCGGATTCAAAGCGGCTGGCGTCGGTTCCGTCATAGATGCTGCGTGGGTATTGGGCAAAGATCGTGATATAGAACCAGAAATCGTAGAGACCCTGATTGCGACCGAACCAGATGCTGGTGCAGGCGGTAGCGATCATCAGCGAGTAGAAGAAGGTGACAGCGATGGCGATGTAGAACAGGTACAGGAGTATGGCAGAAGCGGGGATCGGGCGGTGGAGTTCTGACAGGGACATGACGAGGAGTGCGGTTGCCAGCAGGACCTGAGTGAACATGGCGGGGTTCAGACGCTGCAGAGAGACGAGAAACTGGGCATCGACGGGTCGGGTGAGTGCGAAATCGAGTCTTCCGGTGCGGATATGTTCGCAGAATGCCGCGCAGTTGGGCATGAAGAAGGCTTCCACGATCGAGTTGATCAGCATGCCGGTGGCCATAAAGGTGAAGTATTCATCGCGGGACCATTCGCGGATCTGGTCGACTTCGCTGTAGATCAGGCGAAACAGGGCTACGCGGGCAGCGAACCAGAAGAGGCGAGTGACGACCTGGATCAGGAAGTTTGCGGGAAACATCATTTCCCGGATCAGGGCGTTGCGGATGAACTGTCCGAGCAGACGCAGGTGAAACATAAGGGTGGGAGGGTGGTTGATTTTTCGTGGATCTGACAGGATTTCCAGGCAAATCCGCTGAGCTGTGGATTCAGAGGAAGCGCCGGTTGAGTCTGGCGGTTTGGGTGGCGGTCTGCAAGGCGTGTGGTGGGGATTTGGTGTGTGGAACATCAAAAACGGTGGAATTCCGAGTCGCAGAAATATCGACCCGCGCGACTTGTCGTGGTAGGATTCCCTGCAGGTGCAGGATTCAGGTGGGGCATGCGGGGAGAGCCGGGGCATGGGCAGAAAAGGCTGGGGCCATCGCAATGATTCGGGCAGTCTGCTGGCATCATCATTGATTATCGGGCTGGGTGGTGGCAGTTGTCTGTTTATGGTGGGTGCGATGGCTCCGAATTCGCTGCCGCTGGCAGGCGGGATTCTGGGTGGGATTTTTTTTGTCTTTCTGACACTTGTCGCGTTGCAGCGGTTCAGTCGTGGTTTGTCGCTGGATCTGGGATTTCTGGCGGTGTTTGGTCGTAATCGTCGAGACGATGGATTGCAGGACTATCAACCGCGTCGTGCTGGCAGTGGTGGCTCAGAGAAGCACGTTGGTACCAATCAGCCGATTACGGCCAACGAGGCTCATGAGCTGCGGATTACCAGTGCCAGCACGTGGGTACCGGCTCGTGGTCGGCGGCAGTCTGAGAATAAGTAATGTTTAGGGGGGCAGTAACGATGTGGAAATTTCGTTGTGTGGCATCGAAATCTGGTCTCCGGACGAGCTTGTTATGGGTGGGCTTGTGTTTTGTGCCGGGTTGTCAGGACGGTGCTGTTCCGGCCACCGGCGGGCCTCCTGTTGAACTGGCACCGCTGACGATTTCGGAAGGTGATGGCACAGCAGAGCAGAAGAATACGCTGTCCGTCGACTTTCAGCCGCCTGAGCAGCGTCGCAATGCGCTGGAGGCCGGTGATACTGCTCCGGCTCTCTCGATTTCCCGCTGGTTGAAAGGGGATGCATTTTCGTTGCAGGCTGGTGAGACAGTTTACGTCGTCGAATTCTGGGCTACGTGGTGTGGTCCGTGTCTGATGAGCATGCCTCACATTGCCGAGCTGCAGACGAAGTATGGGGATAAGGTGCAGATCGTGGGGGTGACGGAGGAAGAGCCTGCGGTTGTGGAGGCGTTTCTGAAGAAGATGGCACCGGGGGGGCAGCAGACATGGGAGCAGTTGCTGACATATCGGCTGGCGTTGGATGCGGATGGGGGTACGAATGCGGCGTGGATGCAGGCTGCTGGTCAGCAGGGAATTCCCTGTGCGTTTATTGTTGGTCGTCAGGGTAAGGTGGAGTGGATTGGTCATCCGATGACGATCGACAAGCCGTTGCAGCAGGTCGTTGACGGCACGTGGGATATTCAGCGAGGCAAGCGAGAATCAGCGCTGCGTGAGTCGGTTAACGAGGCTCTTACGCAGGGAAATTTCCAGCGGGCGTTAAATCTGGCGGACGAAATGCTGCAGCTGGACTCTGAGGAAACGGGGGCTCAGACGATCAGGATCATGGCCTTGTTTGCATTGGGGCGATCGGATGAGGCGAATGCGGTGGTGGCGGCAGTGATCGAGCGTGAGCAGGAGGATGCAGCGGTTCTGAATCAGCTGGCCTGGCTGCTGGCAACGGGCATTGAGAAAGGGGACGTGGATCTGCAGCAGGCTTTGCGGGCTGCTGAGCGCGCTGTGGAACTGGATGGTGGTCGCGACGCTAACTCCCTTGATACTCTGGCGCGGGTGCATTTCCGACTGGGGCAGTACGAGCAGGCGATTTCCCGTCAGCGGCAGGCGATTGAGCAGGCTCCGGAGGGGCAGCGTGAGGCTTATGAGTCGGTTTTGAAGGAATACGAAGCGAAGAGCGCGGCGGTGCCACTGGGGCAGCAGTGAGCGGACCGGGAATGCCGGAAAATCCTGCCTGAATCTGCTCTTCTGGCTTGTACTTATGGCTGCAGCAGACTGGAATGCGTCTGGTTTGCAGGTTTCGGTAACTTCGGATCCTGGTATTTCTGAAAAGTCGGCCTGACAGCTGGTCGGCGCCCGTTGTTTTTCGGGTGAAGTGGAGATTGTCGTTCATGGCCTCGGCCCCGCTCTGTGATCTTTCCGTTTTTCAGGCTGCAGCAACACCTCTGTTTACGCTGGATGACATTCGCAGCGTCAATCCTCAGCGTTTTGAGATGGAGCAGTTGACGGCCATTGTGCATGTGGATCAGTCGCAGCACCTGCTGGCTGGGTACAAGCAGCTGACGCACGAGGAATTCTGGATTCGCGGGCACATGCCGGGTTTTGCGCTGATGCCGGGAGTTGTGCAGTGTGAAGCGGCGGCCCAGTTGGGTGGCTTTTATGCACGAAAGTACAACCTGATTGGTGGCGACTACCTCGGTTTTGGTGGCATGAACGAGGTACGGTTTCGCAAGCCGGTGTTTCCGGGGATGCGTCTGGACCTGATCGCCAAAGTCACTCGCGTGATGGCTCGCAAGCTGGCCCAGTTTGATTTTCAGGGCTGGGTTGGTGAAGAACTGATGTTTGAGGGACAGATGCTGGGTGTCTCAGTGAACCGTGAAGGCTGACGAACGGGGTTTTCAGCAGTCCCGGCAGCGTCTGATATGTTTCAGTCTGCAGTTCATGCAGTCCCGGCGCTTCCGCAGGGTTGCTGTTGGCCGGTCGGCTGGTGCGACACAGTCGATCCCAGACAGACAGAACAGCCGCGAAGTTCGAGTTTGTTTCGCTGCGATTTCGCGAATGATGGATCCGGTGAATTCCGGGAGTGACCAGCAGCCATCCCAGCCAGCGATCTGTCTGTTCAGCGTTGATGGCCGAATGATGAAACTGCGAGACGGCCAGCAGCAGTGTTTCATAAATCAGCAGGTCTTCGGTGCGGATTCCAAGAGCCAGAATCACAGGGATTCTGGCGACCGTTGAGCAGGCCAGTTCACCGGGATGAAATCTGGCAGAAGTGCTGACGTCCATGGCGGTATCGCTGTGATGCACGCGATGAAATCGCCACAAGAGTGGCAGTCGATGACAGGTCAAATGCCACATCCATGTCCAGAAATCCAGCAGCAGAAGTGCGCAGCTGAATCGCACAATTGTCGGCAGAGGCTGCAGGTGCAGAAGTGCCCACGGATTCCTGTGCGACAGTTCGCAGGTTGCCACTACGAGAATACCGGCAACCGGGAGTATTACAATGCCATTCAGGATGGCAAGGCCGTAGTTGCGTGCCGCGTGTATCAGTCGCGAGGAGACTGGTGAGGCGCGGGGGCGGAGGGTTGCAGGAGTACGTGTTTCAATGAACCAGAACAGGGCAAGGCCCATGGCGGCAGCCATGGGGCGAAGCAGAGCGAACCAGTTTGCCGGGATCTCGGCAGGCATTGGTAATCAGGAGCTGAGTGCTTCAGCGACGTCGGTGCGATAGGCTGTCAGGGCTGGTAAGAATCCGACGAGGATTCCCAGTAGTCCGAGTGCTGGAAACAGAATGGCTTCGATGGAATTGACGGCCCATGGATCAATCAGCAGACCGGTCTGCTGGATCACCCAGGGGCTGGCAAGAATCGCCAGCGAGTGTCCTGCCAGCCAGCCCCCTGCTGCACCACCAAGGCACAGTAATGAGGCTTCGGCAAGGATGATGCCGAACACGTGATGTCGGCCCGCCCCGAGCGCTCGCATCACGCCGATCTCACGACGACGATCAACCATGGAGTTGTAGATGCTGACAAAGATTCCGACGCCGGAGACCAGAATGATGATAGCAGTCAGTACGACCAGTGCCTTCTGGATATTTCCGACAACGCTGGCCATGAAGCGCTGAATCGGACGGATGGGATTGACGGCCATCGCCTGAAAGCCTTTCTGCAGTTCGGACGAAAGGCTGATGGCATCGAAGGGAGTTGCCGGGCGTGTTTTCACGAGTATTGCCGTAACTTCCTGCATGGCGGGTGGACTATCCATGGCAAGGCCTTCAGGAACGTCCGGATTGGCGGCTCGCCGCTGGCGATAGTCCTGCAACTGCTGCAGTGCGGAATTCAGTCGCTGTGGGTCCGCTGCATAGAAGTCGCGGAGCCGTTTTTCGACTTCGTCGATGGGTTTTTCGTGGCCTTCAATCGCGTAAAACCCCTGCAGATTCAGAAACACTGTGCGGTCATTGGCCGTGCCGGTGGGGGCGAGGACTGCGACGACAGTAAAGAGTTCATCGTGCAGGCTGCCCTGTGCACCGCCGTGGAGAATTGAAAATTTTGAGTTGAGGTCCCAGCCATTGGTGCGGGCGACTTCTGAGCCGATGATGGCGTCGAACAGGGCTGTGATACGACCACCGCGAAATCGGAACTTTCGACCGGGCATGTAATCATTTTCGAAGAACTGTGCCGTTGTACCGACGATCGGGAATGACCCCTGCTGTGTCACGTCGCCGAAAGCGAGGGGGATTGCCGCAACAACGCGTCGATCCTTCTGAATCTGTTCCAGATACATGTAAGGCAGGTTTTCGATCGGTGGCTGGACGCGATAGACGGCACTGAGCACCAGTTGCAGATCGCTGCCTTTGGGGCCGACAATCAGATCATAGCCGATGCTGCGCTGCGTGAAGGCTGTTTCAACAGCCCCGGCGATGACCAGCACAAGCACCATCAGCATGACGCCGAGGCCGATGCTGAGGCTGGTCAGCAGTGAAGCGACGCGGCGCTGCAGAATGTTCTTCCAGGCTATTTTCAGCAGACTCATGCGGATCGCTCCGGAGCACAGAGTTCTGGACGATTGAAGTCCTGCAGGCGTTCAATTCGCTGAAACGATGCGGCGGCCTCCATGGAATGCGTCACCAGCAGCAATGAAACATTGTGCTCACGGCACGAATCCCGGATCAGGTCAAGTATCAGTTGCTGGTTGGCCGGATCGACGTTGGCTGTGGGTTCATCAGCCAGCAGCAGCACCGGTTTGTTGGCCAGTGAGCGGGCCACTGCGACACGCTGCTGCTCACCAACCGAAAGCCGCTTCGGAGAATGGTGCAGACGATGCCCAAGGCCAACTTTCTGCAGCAGATCACGAGCAAAACTCTGGTCCACACCTCGACCGGAAAATGTCATTCCCAGCATTACGTTTTCAAGAGCGGTGAAGGCCGGCAGCAGATTGAACGTCTGAAAGACGATTCCGATGCGAGCGGCGCGATAGCGATCCCGCACAACTTCGGGCATGGCGACGATGTCACGCCCATCAATCACTACGCGACCCGAATCCGGCGTCAGGATACCGGCAATGATATTCAGTAAGGTCGTTTTGCCACCACCGCTGGAACCTATCAGAGCAGCCTGTTCGCCCCGCTGCAGCTGAAACTGGTCAATTCCCAGTACAGGCAGACGCCCGCCTTCCGGCTGACGATATGTCTTGCGAATGTTCTCCAGCAGCAGCGACATGCAGAAGCCCGGTTCAAGGGAAACAGGGGACAATCACAAAGCAGAACCTCATACGACTGTAGCACAGAAGGGGGCGGAATTCGAGATGCCTACCCCTGATTCCTCAGGGGATCGCAACACCCAGATTTCTGAGAACTGCAGACAGACGCAGCAGCGGAAGTCCGATGATGGCAGTGGAGTCGGTCGTGCGAATCGCGTCAAACAACGCAATCCCGGCGGATTCAATCCGGTAGCTGCCAGCGCAGTCAAAGGGGGCGTCACGGTCCACATATCGCTGAATCTCTGCCGCCTGCAGCTTACGCATCCGCATTTCAATCAGTTCAGCAAACTCATAGCGATCATCGGCAGTCACTACACACACGGCCGTAATCAGGCGATGAATACGCCCTGACATGGCCTGCAGCTGGTAACAGCACTGTTCGGCTGTGCCCGGTTTTCCAAGGATGGTGCCATCGAGATCAACAAGCTGATCTGAGCCGATGACGATGTGCTGTGGGTGCAGTCGGGCAACCGCGTCGGCCTTCATGGATGCAAGTGTACAGGCCACCTGCAGGGGGGACTGGCCGGAGTTCTTGATCGCGTCTTCGTCGATGCCCGGGACCTGCACATCAAAGTCTGTCAGAATTCGAGACAGCAGTTCCCGCCGGTAGGCAGATCCGCTGGCGAGGATCACCTTTTTCATGGTTTTTGCCGCTCCTAAGGAAAAAATCGACGAACTGCTCTGGAGATAACCTGGGAATTCTGTCAGAGAGAGGCTGGATGATCCAGGCAACCACGGGAATTCCGCAGGACAAGTGTGTGGACGGATTGAAGCGGGCCCCAGGGATGTCCGAAAACAGATCAGAAGGCTTGCGGACGGGCTGCTGATGGTCCTGTTGGCAGGCTGTCAGGGAAGACAGGGGGCGTCAGGGATGGATCGGGTGGCCTTGCGGGCAGGATTCCGGCATTTTTTGCCGTTGCTTGCGTTGTGTGTTGCAACTGGCGTTGCGCCCGCGATGATCGTGGCTGACGAGCCATTGGGTGAAGGCGGTTCGCGGGATGCGGAGCCCGATGCGAAACTGTCAGAGCAGGCTCTGAAGGGCCTTGTCCTGCCGGCTTCCAGATCGCGGCCCGATAGTCAGGACCCGCTTGTGAAGCTGGTCTGGGAAACTCGCGAAATTCAGCGCAAGCGGATGCTCAGCACAAAAGACCATACGCCATGGCAGATCATGCATGGTGTACTGGGACTGCGACAGGATCTGCAGATCCTGCATAATGGTGAACCTGTCAGTGGTGTGGAGTGGGTGCGAAGCGGGCCTCTGTATCAGAGCGAGCACTGGTTCGAAAAAACCACGCACGGAGGTCGAGCTCACCCCTACATCAAGCCCTACTGGTTTGAGGGGCATGTCAACCAGTTTCTGGCAGTTCTGTCGATGTGCAATCTGCCATTGGACACGAAATTCGGCACAGCCTCAGGGCCAATCACGATGCGGGACATGCTGAAGCATGCCCAGATGACCGTGAATGCTCGGGAAGAAGTTACATGGACTCTGTGGGCACTGTCGACGTATCTGCCGGCTGATGCAACGTGGGTGAATGCCGCGGGCGAACCGTGGAGTATCGAGAAACTGGTGCAGATCGAAACGGGCAAGACCGTTGGGGGCCCCACATCGCCTTGTGGTGGGACACACGGACTGTTTGCTCTGGCACGTGCCAGAAATGTGTATCTGCGGACTGGTCGGGAGCTGACCGGCGTCTGGTTTGAAGCTGATCGTAAGGTCAAGCGTTACATCGAAGTTGCTCGAGTGCTGAGGAATGCTGATGGCTCGCTGTCGTCAGGTTTCTTCAAGACTCGGGAATACAAGCAGGACTTTGACAAGCGCATGGGCAGTCAGGGGCATCTGCTGGAATTCCTGATGATGTCTGTCTCACAGGAAGAGCTTAAGCAGCAGTGGGTTCGCCGAGCCGTCGAGTGTGTGGCCAACGACCTGATGGCGAATCGCCGCGAAAATGTCAGTTGCTCCCCGCTGTATCACTCACTGAATGCGTTGTCGATCTATCTGGATCGAGTGGCTCTTGAGGAAAACGAGGCGCAGAAAGCAGCGGAGAAGAAGTCCGAGACCAAATCCATTTCACAGTCACGAGAAGTGGGGCAGCCTGTTTCTGTGGTACCGACGGTCACGGAACCGACGAAGCCGGCAACGGCGACGGTTGTTCCTGGTTCTGCCCCACCGGCTGTACCTGTGACACCGTCAATGGCTCCCGCCCAGGCCCCGGTTCCTGCACCCGCCCCGGCCCCGGCCCCGGCACCGGCACCGGCACCCGCACCGGCACCGGCCCCGGCACCCATGCCGGTTCCCGCACCGACATCGGCACCGACCGCTGCTGCATCTCAGCTCTTGTTGCCGACGACAGCGCCCCCGGCTGTTCCAGTGCCATTGATGGAGTTGAAGGCTGCGAATGAATCCGGGGCGGGAGTCGGGTCTGCGGTGGGGCGGGATGCTGAGAGTGTGGACGAAGCGGGCGGTCTGAGTGATCAGTTTCTGATGGAATTCATCGGAGAACTGCCGTGGTCAGCGGAGGCTCAGCCTGTTAGCGGGCAGTCGGAGCGATCCGGGGGTCTGGAAGGTGGGGACGAAGTGCTGGATTTCCAGAGTTTTATGGATGGTGCGGAGCCTGTGTTGCCGGGGCCGATCCGGCGTGGGTCCGGGGCATTGAAGCGTCCGACGGGGCGTGGTGTACCGAGCAGGATTCGGCCACCATTGCGAGTTCCGGGGCGAATTATGACGGTTTCCGGTCAGTCTGAGTGAGTTTGGTTGGTGCACAGGTTGGGTGTTCTGACTTTCGCAAATCGTCGGGTGGTGACAGGGCTGCCGGCTGTATCCCAGTTGGCCCACCTGTACAATGTCGCGTTTTGCTGCAGCTTGCAGCCAGCGGGTCAGCGAGGCGGATGTGCCCTGCCCTGCGGTTGATCAGTGCTGCCGATGATCCCTGCGGGTGGCTGGAGTTGGTTCCATGAGAATTCCGAAAGTGGCGATTACGGGTCGTCCGAATGTCGGAAAGAGTTCGTTGCTGAACTGGCTGGCCGATCGTCTGATTTCCATTGTGGATCCGACTGCCGGTGTGACGCGCGACCGAGTCACGTGGATCATGCACGAGGGCGATCGTTATTTTGAGTTGATTGACACGGGTGGTATAGGCATTGTTGACAGTGACGATCTGTCAGAGGACATCGAGCGTCAGATTCAGGCGGGGATTGAGGAAGCGGATCTGCTGCTGTTTGTGGTGGATGCCAAAGCCGGAATTACTCCGCTGGACCAGCAGGTAGCGCGGCGTCTGCGTAAATCATCGCATCCGATGCTGCTGGTGGTGAATAAGTGTGATTCTGCGAAGCTGGACCAGGAAGCGGCCGTTTTTCTGGAACTGGCTGATGTGCCCTTTGTGACCACCAGTGTGAAGGCGAATCGTGGGCGTGAGGGGCTGCTGGGTCAGGTTCTGGAGATGCTGCCGCAGGCGACAGAAGAAGAGCAGTCAGCGGGCGACCGCATGTTGTCTCCGGCCGATCTGCGTCTGGCGGTGGTGGGGCGTCGGAATGTCGGCAAGAGCACATTTATCAACCAGCTGGCTGAGTGCGAGCGGGTGATTGTGAGTGAGATTCCGGGGACCACTCGGGACAGCATTGACATTCGTTTTGAGGTCGACGGCAAGGCGCTGGTCGCGATTGATACTCCGGGTGTTCGCAAGCGGAAGAGCCTTGAGAACGACATCGAGTTTTACGGCCTTGTCAGGGCTCAGCGAAGTATTCGCCGAGCCGATCTGGTGTTGATGTTCTTCGACGCGACTCAGACGATTTCACGCGTTGATAAGCAGCTGGTGGAGGAGATTTCTGAACAGTTCAAGCCCTGTATTTTCGTGGTTAACAAGTGGGATCTGGCACTTGAGCAGGGGATGACGATTGACCGCTGGGTGCGTTATCTGACGACCAGCTTCGAATCCATGCGACATGTTCCTATGGCCGTGGTGACAGCGAAGGAAGGGCGTAACATTCGCAAGCTTGTGAACCTGGCGCAGTCTGTGTTCAAGCAGGCCAGTCTGCGCATCAGCACGGCTCGTCTGAATCGGATTATTCGCGGTGGTATTGAGCGTAATGCTCCGCCGATGCGGAAGAATCGTCGTCCGCGGATCTATTTTGCCTCCCAGATCTCAGCGTCACCCCCCACGATTATGCTCCGCTGCAATGATGCGACGCTGCTGGATGAGGGCTGGAAACGGTATCTGCTGGGATATCTTCGCGAAGCGACGCCGTTTCGCGAAGTACCGATTCGGCTGGTGCTGCGAAGTCGCAACGAAGTGGATCCGGACGCTGTCGCACAGTCGCTGGAAGAGGAACCGCTGGATATCATGGATCTGTCAGACGACCAGCTGGACGACGGCGATCGCAGTTCTGGTCTGGATGCTGACCTGCACGGAGAAGACGTGTCTGCGCAGGGATTGCTGATGCTGGACGACGAAGACGCTGATTTCGAAGAGGATCCGGACTATCCAGCGCCGAATTTCATCGACGAGGATTCATTTCGTGGCTGAATCGACAGGTCACCGCTTATTCTGACTGTCGCTGAGTCAGCTGCAGTCGGCTGAAGAACGTCTGCAGCTCAAGCGGAGCTCGGTCAATATCCAGTCGCAGCAGGTCGTCAGATTCGTAGGCATCAATCTGCTGCTGAATTTCTGACAGCAGCAGTTCCAGCTCCGGACTGCGAGGCCTGTCGCGAAGCGTCCATGCCTGTCCGATCATGCCAAGCAACTGCAGGTATTTCTTTTCGGGGGCCACTTCGCCTTTTTCACGAACAGCAGCGAAGGCTTTCCACGCATCGGCGGCATCCGGCACAGCACTGGACATCAGAGCGACTCCCACCTGCATGGAGGCCAGTTCTGCTTCGGTGGATTCCGGATAGAATCGAACAACGGCATTCCACAGATCACGTCGATCGGGCTGCAGCATAGCAAGGGCGTACTGTCGTGCGGCTGACGACTGTTTCCGGACTTCCGGCTGCACCACGGGGGCCGGCAGGCGAATTCCCGGGACAGTCAGTCGTGTGATGGCCCATGTGGCAAGCGTGCAGGCGAGTAATGCACCGGCGAGCAGTGTCAGCTGCCGGCGACGGCGTTGGAGGTAAGCAAGCGGGCCGAACGATGTGTCTGAAGGATCATTCGGAGACAACGTGGCCGCGACGGTCAGGGCGGTTTCCAGTGCGCGACCATCAGGAAACCGATCCTCCGGCTTCTTTGACATCATGCGTTCAATGATTGAACACAGCTGCGTCGGCAGATCGGGACGGAGTGCAGCGAGTGAGGGAGGCAGTTCCTTCAGGTGCTGGACTGCCACCGTCATGGGGTTTCGGCCGGGAAACGGGGGTCTGCCGGCGAACATATGCCAGGCAGTGACTCCAAGCGAGTACTGGTCGGAACGATGATCAAGCTTCGTTCCCTGAATCTGCTCGGGGCTCATATACCATGGTGTTCCAAGCGTGGTGCCCGCCTGTGTCAGGTTCATGCGGACGGGAGCCGGCTGGTTCAGCTGGGCCAGTCCAAAATCCGTCACTTTTGCCACCGCCTGTCGATTCAGCAGGATGTTTTCCGGCTTAATGTCACGATGGACAATTCCAGCATCTGCGGCGGCTGTCAACGCGGCCGCAGTCTGCTGCAGCCATTTGATGCCGGTGGCAAAATCCGGTGGACCATGGCGGCGAATCCACTGGCTCAGATTCAGCCCGGGGACATATTCCTGCACAATATAGGCGATTGATTTTTCCTGACCGGTCGTGATGATCTGAACCACATTCGGGTGACTGATTCCGCCGGCGGTGCGAGCTTCCTGTTCGAACCGTTTCAGCAGCACATCGCTGCGTCCTGGCAGAGATTCATTCTTCAGTACTTTGACCGCCACCTGCCGGCCAAGGCTGGTCTGTTCGGCCAGATACACGTCAGCCATGCCGCCACTGCCCAGGCGACGCAGCAGCAGGAATTCACCAATCCTCAGGTTGCTGAGATCGGTAGTTCCGACACTGTCGTCCGATGCACCGGTCGGGCGATCGTCTGAGTTACTCACAGCTGTGACCCACAGAAAAGTGTTCGAGAGCAGAAACGATCAACGGCTCTTCTTCGCGACCGGCAGGACTGCACCACTGATCTGCACCTTCAGGTCGCCGCGGCACTTTGCGGCGACGGGAACATTGATTCGCAGGTAGAGCGTGCCGGATTTTTTCGGAGTGTGTTCAACGCCACCGCCAATCAGGAACGGATCACCCGGCTTTCCATCCGTAAAGACCATCCCCACAAGAGCTCCGAATGGAGCACCACCGACGTGATCTTTTGCAGGATCGCCTGTGGGCAGCCCGGTCAGCGTCACCGGGGTTGTCAGATCCATGCGATAATCCCCCGTGACTACCAGACGCAGAGCCTTACCTTCCTGAACCTCGGCGACAGGCATCCAGATCTTTGATACATCGAATTCCAGCTTTACGCCGTTTTCCTGCAGCAGTTCTTCACGAATGCCGTCCATACGCTGGCGAATTCCGGGCATCTGCGGATTGATCTTTGCGATCCGCTCAAGTACCGCGATCGACTGCTCCTTTTCATCCTGCTTGTAGTACTCGTTGGCAACTTCCAGATATTCTGAAAGCAGCTGTTCTTCGGCTTTGCTGATACGCGATTCCAGCTGTTGTGGTGAGGCCGATTTCTCGCTGCTGTCTTTCTTTTTGGCATCCCGGTCACGGCTTTGTGCGGACAGTGGCGAGCAGGCCAGCGTGCAGATCAGCAGGGCTGTACAGAGCAGGCCTGAACGAGTCGTGAATGGGCTGAAGACGGACCGCAATGCCATGGCGCTTATCTCCGGGGTCAGGAACAGTTTGACGAGGCCGTCAGCAGTGTGGACGAATGCCGACGCCGTGGGAATTCTCTCAGGTTCGAGGGAATTCTCATAGTCCCAGCGGGGAAAAGTCTGAGTGAATCAGGCGACCGAGTCCCCTGGCAGCAGGATTTCACCGAGGCCTTTTGAAGCCAGATCGCCGCGCCAGATGGTCTGACAGCGATTCAGGGCGGCACCAGCAAGCGGAAACTGCAGAGACTGCAGTCGGCGTTCCAGTAACCGCATGATGGTCAGCTGCAGCTGGCCACTGAAGGTGAACCCCGGCAGAAGTTCGGCAGTACAGCCACCGGCCAGCACGAGTGTTCCGCGGCGCATGCCGGCGCCGGCCCGTCGAGCACAGGGGCCTGCTGCGACCAGAGTACCAGCAATCAGGTTTCTCCCCGCGCACTCCCCTACTGATCCGGCGACCGCAATCAGTCCGCGGCGCATGCAGAGGCCCGCTTCATCGCCACAGCTGCCGTGGATCAGCAGCGTGCCACCGGTCATCCCGCGGATGGACCCCGGTAATGCGCCACCAGCGCAGTTTCCCGCGTTACCGGAAATTCGAATCAGGCCACGTCGCATTTCTGCACCAGCCCAGTTCTGGACGCTGCCTGAAACTTCGATGACTCCACCTGCTAAACCGCTGCCCAGATGTCGTCCGGCCGGCCCTTCAACTCGCAGATGCCCGGCACGCATGCCGGCACCGATCCAGTGCACTCCTGACAAATCACCCTGAATGATCACTTGCTGATCAGTGGCATCGCCGGAGATCGTGAACAGTTCACCGAGTGTAACTTTTCGGTTCCCTTCAAAGACAGTCAGTTTCTGGATTTCAGAGTGAGCGATCGCAGCGAGCCTGTCCGGAGTCACTCCGTCCAGTTCGATGGGAATGGGTGTGCGAGCTGTATAAGTGAGGATCAGGGGCATCGCAGGCTGTGAATCTGCTGGATTTTCGGATTTTATGCTGAAAACACTGAATAAACGCGGAGGTTAAGGCAATTGACAGACGATGTGGAGTGGGTAATCGGGAGGGAAAATCGAGGACTTCCGCACCGTCCTTTCGGAAAATTCGACGAGAAATCTGAAAATGCCGGAATGTCGGGCTGGGTAGCGTCTTGCTATTTTTTCCCGAAGATCGTAAAGTGACACAGAGTCGGTACCTTCGTTGACGTTCGTGACGAGGGGCTGCGACTCGGGCAAGGCCATGTGAAGGTTGTCTGAACGGGTGTGATTCCTGTTTGTCAACTTCGTTGTGCCGGGTCCTTTGAGGTGTGATGCTACAGAGTGCTCGATTATTCTTTGAGTCGTCCTGCAGTTTCCTCCCCAACAGTTTCTTTTGTGTTCTAACAGCTGCCGTTGGGGCAGCGTGCGGTGTTTTGGGAGCTGCAAGGCTCAGGGTTTGTGTGATGAGTAAGAACATCTTCGTGGGAAGCCTGGCCTGGGCCACCACATCCGAAGGTCTTGAGAAGGCTTTCGCTCAGTATGGTAGCGTGACATCTGCAAAGGTGATCACGGATCGCGAGACCGGCCGGTCAAAGGGCTTCGGTTTCGTTGAGATGGCGACAGGCGGTGACGAGGCAATTCGTGCACTGAATGGCGCATCTCTGGACGGCCGTACGATCGTGGTGAACGAGGCTCGTCCTCGCGAAAGCCGCGGCGGTGGCGGTGGTGGCTACGGCGGTGGCGGCTACGGTGGTGGCGGCTACGGCGGCGGTGGTGGTGGTGGTGGTTACGGCGGTGGCGGCGGTGGCCGTCGCGAGCGTGGTGACCGCGGTGACCGTTACTGATCACGACAGACCGACTCGCTTTGCGTGTTGGTCAGCAATCAGAAACGAATACAGGCCCGGGCTTCTTTGAAGCCCGGGTTTTTTTTACTGCCTGCGAAGCAGTCGAAACACAAAAGCGATGGTACCGGCAAGGGGCAGGGACACGATCGGGGTGCTGATCGACAGAGCGGTCAACCCCAGCAGGGCCTCGGTTCGAGCGAAGTGCATTTCATTGTACAACCGCGTCACTATTGGCTCGAAGGTAACAGGATGCAGCAGTGAGGCGGTGGTGACATCCCAGAACGCCCAGTGAGTCAGGACCAGCAGAGCCGCAGCCAGGGGCAAATCCTGCAGTCTCCAGATCAGACCTGTGGCCGTGCGGCGCTGCTGTGAATCTGCAGCCTGCAGCAGCAGGCTGGCGGCATGCAGGGATTCGCTGCGTTCTTCCGTCCACAGCAGCTGGGCTGCCGCGAAGGCTCGGGGCAACAGCCAGAGTATCTGTCCGAGCAGCTGTGGCAGCAGAGTATCCCATGCAGGTCTCAGCAGCGGCAGCTGAAACAGGGTCTGCAGCCCGAGTGAAAGTATCAGAGGACCTGCCAGACCGGGCAGCAGCAGGCAGCTGGAGATCACCGCGAGGACTCGTTGTCTGCCGCGCAGATCAGGGCTCAGCCGCGAGGCGATTCCGAGTGCGCAGATGGAAGCGGCGGCTGCACAGCAGATGGAAGTTGCAAGGGAACTGGCAGTACGACGAACGGCAGTCGAGTCGGACAACAGATTCTGAATTCCGCGGAGGGCTGCGGGGGCTGACGAGTAGACTGGAATCAGAATCAGCAGACCCAGTGACAGGCCCACAAGGGCCCACGCTGCGCCGCATTGGATTCGTGACCCTGTCAGTCTGATCGGGGAAGGCTCTGCCGGCGCCGCGGATGAAGTCAGCGAGCAGGCGACTGCAAGCAGCCCCGGGATCAGCAGCAGCATTTCGAGAAGGAGTGCTGCCGCAGCCATCCTCAGTGACTGGGACAGTGGTTGCCACGCGGCATGCGCATCAAACAGGCCGACGGCCCACGACCACGGGTGCTGGTCAATCTGCATCAGGGCTGCGGTTTCGAATTCCTGAAACACGACCACTGCGGTCAGGCTCCAGATGAGCAGAGTTGTTCGCCACGGGCCTGCCAGTTGCAGCCGCAGCCACTCGCGATACCAGCGGACTTTCGGAGTTCGTGTTCGCAGTAGCCGCCACGAGTGGATGGATTCCGTGGTGACTGACGCTGGCGGCAGAATTCGATACAGCAGCAGTCCGAGGGCCGCAGCCCGAAAAAACTGCAGTGTGCCGTAGAGCAATTCGGTCAGGACAATGTAACTGAGCCCGCCTGAAAGTCCGGCCCAGGCTGAGGCCGTCAGGCGATACTGGAAACCGGTCACAAGATCCGGTGTAAAGAATGGCAGAACACAGCAGAGCTGACGCAGTGTGCGAGCCTGTCGCGTCCGTCCTTGCTGAATCCAATGGCTGAACAATGGCAGGAGCAGGCAGACCAGAGTGCAGATCACAAGACTGCGGATGACGGAGGCAGTCATGGCGGTCTTCAGCATTGCATCTGACATGCCGCACTTCCTTCATGAGGATCCGTCGGAGTTATTGTGCCGGATGGACCCCGCGAGCCAGTTCTTCTTCCCAGTCATCCAGCAGAGGCCAGTCGACTGCACAGGTGCCGAAGTCAGCCATGTGCTGGTAGCGGTCCAGCCGATCAATAGCGGACTGCAGAAGTCGTCGATCGTTTCGGAACGCCGGTCCATGACTGGGCAGCAGCCATTCGACCCCACTGCCCTGGATTCTCTGCAGGGAGCGAATAAACGCGGGCAGGTCGGATCCGTGATGGGCATCGATGCTGCCGACACAACCATCGCGGAAAATGTTGTCCCCGGAAAACAGGAGCTTACCGAAGCGGAAAGCCAACTGACCAACCGCATGTCCGGGAGTATGCCAGACATCCAGATTGATGCCGTCAAGGCTTAACTGGTCGCCTTCGTCAATCTCGAGGTCAATCTGCAGCGCCGGCAGATTGATGGAAATCTGTTGTGCCGGGATTTCGGCAAAGGCCGCGATACGATCATTGGATTCAAGGATTCTGCGGGCATGCGGGTGGGCGACCAGTCGAGCCCCGGGTAGCAGCTCTTTGGCCCGCACAAAGCCCTGCACATGGTCTGCATCGGCGTGAGTGGCCACCAGATAGCGACAGTTGGCCAGCGGGAAATCCATCTGTCGAATGAGATCGATCAATTCGTCGACCGTGTCCTCGTATCCAATATCCAGCAGCATCCAGTCGGATTGACCGTAGACGAGGTAAACACAGCACCCCAGTCGACGTCGCGCCTGAAAGTTCAGCTCAATCACGTTGGGAAACAGTTCGCGACGTTCCTGCATCGAAATGCCTGATGTGCGGGGACAGAAGCAGCAGACGGCGTATGTCTGCGGAGAGTGCGTGATTCTAGCACGGATTCGTCTGTTCAGAAGTCCGCTTGCCTCGTGAAAAACGGGCATTTTTCGGATCTGACAGTGCGACAACATGGTTGTTTCGTGAGGAGGCCCGTATTTGTCAGCGGTAGTCACGGCGATTTCTGTCCGCTAAGCTGCTGCGAAACCCCGGTCTTAACATGAGCAGGTCCGATGTCACTGAAAACATCTTTTGCGGTTATCTATTTGCTGCTGGCAGGCGTCTGCATTCCAGTTCAGGCACAACAGCCACTCGATCCCGCCCGCAGGTATCTGATTATCCATTCGGATGATGCCGGAATGAGTCATTCCGTGAACAAAGCGACCATCGCGGCGATGGAACATGGTCTGGTGACGTCGTGCAGTATCATGACGGCCTGCCCATGGTTTCCTGAGTTTGCTGCGTGGGCGCGGCAGCACCCGGAAATGGATTTTGGGATTCATCTCACGCTGAATTCAGAATTTGAGAAGTATCGCTGGGGGCCAGTTGCCGGCCGAGATCGGGTGTCCAGTCTTGTCGATGCCGATGGCTGGCTGCACCGTCGCAAAGAGGATGTCCAGAAGCATGCTCGGCCGGCCGATGTGGAGACGGAGCTGCGGGCTCAGATTGATCGGGCAATCAGTGCCGGAATCCGCCTGAGCCATCTTGATACGCACATGGGAACGGTGGTTTCGACTGGCGAAATGCTGGAAATTTACGTGCGTTTGGGACTGGAGTACAAGTTGCCGGTGATGATTATGCGTCACATCGACCCCGAACTTGCTGCGGGGTATCCCGATCTGGCGACAAAAAACGGTCTGTACATTGAGTCCCTGCGTGCTCAGGGGCTGCCGGCGATTGACTGGTTGTATCAGTTCTACGATGGCAATGACCCTGTCGCGAGGAAAAAACGTTATCTGGATACGTTTCACGCTCTCAAGCCGGGGGTTTCGCAGATGATTATTCATTGCGGGACTGATGATGCCGAGCTGCAGGGGATTACCGGCAGCCATTTCCTGCGTGGCGATGATACTCGAATTTTTTCCGATCCGGCGGTGAAGGCAGAGATTGAGGGCATGGGGATTGAGCTGCTGTCGTGGACTCAACTGCGTCAGCGTGCCGGCAGGCCCTGATCTTTTCGCCAGTGATTGCCCCTGCCCCGTGCACGTCTACCATATGACTCAGGGAACTTCACTGTTCCGGCACTTCAGAAAACGAATGGGAAAAATCCATGGATCCGATGTTTGTACTGTCACTGGTGTCCCGCTGGATACATGTGGGCACAGCAGTTGTGCTGGTGGGCGGGCTGTTTGCTTTAAGGTTTGTGGTCCATCCGGTGCTGGCAGGACGTCCGGATGACCTTGCGGCAATTCGCGGTCGCTGGAAGAAATACGTGCACGGCGGAATTGCTCTGCTGCTGCTGTCGGGTGGGTTCAATTACTGGCGTGCGATCGCTGGCGGGCGAGTGGACGGAATCTACCATGCCATGGTCGATACCAAGATTCTGCTGGCTCTGGGGTCTTTCTTCCTGTCTTCAGCCCTTGTGGGACGCTCTGCCGGGACGCAGAAGTTCCGTGATGCCGCACCCAAATGGGCTGGAGTGGTGTTGCTGCTGGGGGCCGTCATTATTGGCCTCAGCGGCGTAGTGAAAGTTCGTGACAATGCGAAGCAGGCCAGTCTGCAGGCTGCCGGGGCTGCTGCGAATGAGACGGTCGGCCAGAAGTAACCGTCATTGAATTTCAGGTCATTCTGAATTCGGACTGCAGCGCCGCCAGGGCCTTTGCTGACTCCTGCGAGCTGACGACGATACTGATTTTGATCTCGCTCGTGCTGATCATATCCACATTGATGCGATTCTCAGCGAGTGTTCGGAATACGCGACGTCCGACATCGGTGTGACTGCGCAACCCGATTCCGGTGATGATCAGCTTGCAGATTCCGGATTCCGAGTGCAGCTCGGCCTGCGGGTAGCTGGATTTCAGCTCAGTTTGCAGTCTCTGCAGACACCGCGGGCCATCGGCGGCTGGCACCGTAAACGAAATCCCGGAGACGCCCGATCGTGGCGTATTCTGCACGATCAGGTCCACAAGGATGCCGGCCTCCGCTACCGCTGCAAAAACCGTTGTGGCTGCGACCGGGTCATCGGGAAGATTCCCGAGGCTGATCCGACATTGATCTGTGTCGGATGAGATATCACTGACGAGGATGCTTTCCATACTGTCAAGTCGTGAAACGATATCGGCCACGACCTCGTCCGTTGCCTCGCCCGAATTCGTCAGGCTGTTCGTGGGGCGACCATAACCCGGCAGTGGCGGAGATGGTTGATGCAGACCGAATCCGCCGTGTACGGCAAGGATCGCATCATTACAGCGATCGCTGTCGATCAGTACAGAGATCTTGATGTCGCTGGTGGTCACCACGTGGATCCGCATGTGGCTGTCGGCAAGAATCTGGAACAGGCGTGCGGCGACACCCGTATGTGTCTGCATTCCATGTCCCACGATTGACACTTTGGACAGTCCTGTTGCCTGCTGGACAGACTGGGCTGAAAGTGTGCGGGCCGCAGACTTTACCACTTCCATCGCCGCTGGCAGCTCGTCTTCAGAGACTGTGAACGAGACATTTGCGAGTCCCTCGGCTGCAGTGTTCTGCACGACCATGTCGACCGGAATTCGAGCTCCCGAGAGAGCTGTAAACAGACTGCTCATGACACCGGGCTGATCGGGCAGTCCGATCAGTGTGATCAGAGCCTCGTTCCGCACAAAGGCGACTCCGGTGACGACAGTCTGAGTCGTGCCGTTATATGGAGCAATCAGAGTACCCGGTCCATCCGAGTACGATGGACGAACTCGCAGATTTACGGCGAACTTCTTGGCAAACTCGATCGATCGGGAGTGCATGACCCCGGCGCCGAGGCTGGCGAGTTCAAGCATTTCGTCGTATGAGATGCGTTCCACCTTGCGGGCGTCAGCCACCACGCGCGGGTCCGTTGTGAAGACGCCTTCGACATCGGTGTAGATTTCGCAGAGTTCCGCATCGAGCACGGCGGCGAGGGCGGTGGCAGTTGTATCGCTGCCACCGCGACCCAGAGTTGTGATATTCATTGCCGCATCCACACCCTGGAAGCCGGCTGCAATCACGATAGCGCCTGCCGCCAGATGTTCGCGGATGCGGGCAGTGGAAATGCTGACGATGCGGGCCTTGGTGTGGGTGGTATCGGTCAGCACACCAATCTGAGCACCGGTCAGACTGATAGCCTCGGCCCCCAGCTCATGGACTGCCATTGCCAGCAGGGCGACAGATTCCTGTTCGCCTGTGGAGAGCAGCATGTCCATCTCGCGCGGACGAGGGTTGGAGGTGATGCTGCGAGCGAGGTCGATAAGTTCGTCTGTCTTGTGTCCGCGAGCGCTGACGACGACTACCACGTCGTGGCCTGCCTTGCGAGCTTTGACGGCCCTTTCCGCAGCAATTCGGATCTTTTCTGCATTCGCAACGCTGGTACCACCAAATTTCTGGACAATCACCGACACAGTGGGAGCTTTCGGAAAAACAGAGAGATTCAGGGTGCCATGGATGGTGAAAAGTGCCGATCACAGGTTGATGATCGGCGGATAACAACCCTTGTGAATTGTAAGGAAATTTCAGGCGGGTTGTCGTGAAGCAGCCGGAATTTGCTGAGTTCCGGAATTTTTCGCGGAAAGCCATCCGAGGAGAGCTGGCATGAATTCTCTGACACTGTCGGTCGCATTGGCGTTTACCACCCTGACTGGGCTGGTGGCCGCGGTGGTCCATGGGGCGGATGATGGGGCAAAGTTGGCGCTCCAGTCGTCAGGCAACGGTGCGGAATCGGCAGAATCTGCCGCAGCAATTGTGCTGCTGACCACGCGTTCAGTCAGTCTTTCAGAGGTTCAGATTCGGCAGGCAGCAACTCAGGTCTGGGCAACTGATCAACTCACCGTGGCCCGGCAGGATCGAGTCGATCCTGCGAAATCATCGGACAGGGCCTTGCAGCCGCTGACGTGGGTTGTGCGGGTGGGAAAACGCACGTGCAGCGTCTCGGTTGAGGGGACACCTTTTCTGTCAGCCGACGATCTGCAAGGCACGGACGACGCCGCAGTGCGCGGCGTGCTTGAACAGCATCGAGGCTGGGTTTCCGTGGCTTCCGTCAGCAGTCCTCAGGCAAGCCCGGAACTGGCGATCGCTGAGTGCAGTCGCCTGCTGGCTGCATTGCTCGAGCAGCAGGCGATTCCAGGGACGGCCATCTGCGGTGTGATGCTGCCTGCGGATGAGCTTGTAGTTTCGTGGTCAGAGATTGCCGCTGAGGCTGTCGCATTACTGCGGACAGAGCATCCAGTGTCGGCACTGCGAGCTCGCGCGGAGGCACCGATTCTGAGTGCCGGGCAGAATGCTGCTGCGGTGCGGCAGGCCGCTGAAATAGCCCGCAATTCGTGGTCGGAATTTGCGGTTGCCTTTGAAAAACGCAGGACTACAGGCACCAGTGGCCACAGTATTCTGGCGGAATTCACGGAGGGTTCACTGCGGGAACTGATGTGGCTGGAAGTTGTGGCACTGAAGGATGGTCGGGTTTATGGTCGACTGGCAAACAAGCCGACTCGTCTGCGCAGCCTTCGTGAGGGGGCTGAACTGCAGGTTTCGCAGTCGGCGGTGCTGGACTGGGTTTATGTGAATGCCTCGCGCAGCGAGTTACACGGAGCATGGCTTGCAAAGCAGCTGACAGATGATCTCACGGCAGCTGAGACTGATCGAGCGGGCGTTGATAAGAGCCGGAAGTAGCGGGTGTTGCCTGGGCCCTGCAGTACATGAAGTTCTCGGTGGACCCGGATGTCATCAGTAATCAGCGAAGTTCCCGTTGGGAGGGTGAGGCTCCTGCCGAACCGAATGTGTGTGGTTCAGCGTTCCCGAGCTGGTCCCGGGTTTGTAACGAATGACTGCCCGTCTTTGAGCGAGGATGCCATTCGCTGTCGTTTCTCAATTCTTTGGTGGAGTGCTGAGACGCGAGGTGGGGAGCTGTTTTCCGGCAGTGCGATTTGCGGGTGAATACATGATTTCGCGTTGCTCCGTGGATTGTGACTGAGGGTTCAGTGTGACTGAACGGTGCGGGACAGCAGCTGCACCACCTCGTCGATGTCCAGCTCTGACGTATCCACGATG
Organism: uncultured Planctomycetaceae bacterium; assembly: GCA_903858815.1. Lineage (GTDB taxonomy): Bacteria > Planctomycetota > Planctomycetia > Planctomycetales > Planctomycetaceae > SXXK01. The sequence continues at coordinate 30,131 of CAIOKE010000218.1, forward strand.
ACTGCATCGGCAGCGGGTTTCATGGGTGCGAGGGTTCTTTGTTCGTCGCGTTCATCGCGCTGGCGAATCTGTTCGCGGATATCGTCCCACGTACCGGGTTGACTCTTCGATTCCAGTTCGGCAAGGCGGCGTCGAGTGCGAGCGTCGAGGCTGGCAGTCAGGAAGAATTTGTAACGTGCGTGCGGGAAGACGACGGTGCCCTGATCGCGGCCTTCTGTCACCAGTCCACCAGGTTCACCGATTTGCTGCTGTTGTTGCACGAGGCATTCGCGGACGGCTGGGTTGGAGGCGACGATCGAGGCAGCGACGGCGACTTCCGGAAGTCGGATATCGGTTGAAACATCCTGCTGATTGAGGAGCAGCCGATCGCCTTCGAAGCGGATCTGGCAGCCTGCGGCGATGGTCGCGACGGCCCCGGGATCCTGCTGGTCGATGGAGCTTCGCAGTACGGCCAGTGCGACTGCGCGGTACATGGCTCCTGTGTCCAGAAATCGCAGTCCCAGCTGCCGGGCCAGCAGTCTGGCGACTGTGCTTTTTCCTGAGCCGGCGGGGCCATCAATAGTGATGATCATGTGAAAAGCGGTGAAACAGGGGGAAGTGGGATTCAGCGGGAGTTGGGCAATGCTCGCTGATTTGTATTCTGTAAGTCGGGGAGTTTACTGGTAAAAACGTTCTGGAAAAGTGCAGGTTTGATGAAACAGGGGCTGCGTGCTGTTTCCTGTGGGGTGCAAACACTAGAATTTGCCGGGTCATCTGCGGGCAAGGGGACTCTGGCAGTGGTGGCAGGCGGGAGCTGAATGCGTGGTCACAGCGGGCGTGGTGGACAGGATTCAGGAATTGCGACGGGCACTGCAGCTGGCAGAGCCATCGGCTTTTCTGGTTGAGCCGCGAGTCATTCGGCGTGTGATTCGGGAGCGTCATGGATTTGTGAAGCTCTCAACGGCCATTCCGCACACTGAGAGTCAGATTGTTCCGGCGGTGGAGCTGCGTGAGCTGGCGCATCCGGACGAGCTGGGGCTGGCCAGTTTTCTGCAGCTGCCTGAGATCTGTCTCTTGATCAGTCAGCCGGCAGAGGACGAGCTGCAGCACTGGCCTGTGCAGGAGCTGCTGCAGCAGGTCTGGCGGCGATTGTTTCATGCAGTGCTGGATCGTGAGTTGCAGCGGAAGTTCTGTGGTCAGTCTGAGCGAGCTGACATTCAGCAGCGGATTGCTGAACTGGGACAGGTTGCTTTCGACGAAGCTCATTTTGTGCTGCGTTCAGAGCTGCGTCTGGTAATTCCGGAATCTCGTCCCGAGGCGTGGCGTGAATTCTGTGCGGTGTTTCTTGAGCTGAGATTTTTCGAACCTGATCTGTTGTCTGTCTGGTTTCCATCTCTGGAGGATCAGCAGCGTGTGAATCAGCAGCTGGAGGCTGATCTTCCGGTTCAGCAGATATTTCAGCGAACGATGCTGTATGGCGCGACGGCTCCTGATCAGGCCAGTCATCTGCAGCGGGACGAGGAGCGTCTTGTCAGTACTCGTCGCGAATGGTTTCTGGGAGCGGGTGCGTCGCCATCGGATCGAGCGTGGCTGCGAGCATCTCGACGGCGTGAACGGGCACATGACCGTGGTAACACGGTGGGTGCCATCGTGTATGCGATGCTGGCGGCCCGGCGAGCGGTCACGGAAGATCGACGGCAGGCAGCGCTGGAAGCAGCACGGCTGGAGATACGTCTGCTGGTAGAACGCCTGCAGCGGGCCATCAGTTTTACGGAGTCTGACGCGGAGGAGTGGCGGGTCGCTTTATGGGAGCTGTCGACCAACGCGATTCACGGGTTCTGGAATTCGGAGAAACGTCTGCTGTTTGATCTGCAGAAGGTTTGTCTGGATCATGAGCGAGTGAACTACAAGGTGGACCTTATTACGTGGCTGGCAAGTCGCGGTTCGCGTCCTCTGCGACGACCGCTGCAAAGTCTCCGTGAAGTCCTGATGACGCGCCATCTGGGCAGCGCTGAGGCTCGACTGGTTTACGTGCGACTGAGTGGTGCTGAGCGGGATCGGTTATCCAGTCTGCTGCATCATGCTGCTCAGTTGTCTGAAGTGCAGATGCGGAATCGGATGCGACCGGTACTGCAGCAGACCATGCAGGATGTCGGGCTGGTGCCGCAGAATGTTCCTGAGCAGACAGCGCTTGACAAACTGGTGGATGATGCTCTGGACTGCATAGTCAGTCGCGGTTATCTGACGCTGGGTTATCTGCGGGATTCGATCAGTCGCAATGACCTGAAGCTGCCTGATCTGACTGACCTGCGGGATCTCTGGCAGGGCGATTATCTGTTGCGAGCGGATGATCGACTGGCCTTGTCGATGGATGGCGTGTATCAGCGGGGCGAATTTTATCTGCGCTGGCTGCAGACGACCAGTTCGATCTTTTTTGGCAATCGGACGGGGCGTTTTGCGACATTGTTTCTGTTGATTCCGTTTGGTGGTGCGCTGGTGATTGTGGAAGGTGTTCGGCATCTGGCGCATTTGTTTCATCGTCGCCCTGCGGTACCGGAGGCTCGGGCAGCAGCGTCAGCAGCTACAGGATCAGCAGACGTTGAGCAGTTGGCGACTGTTGATTCGGTGTCTGTGGAGTCCGGCGGTACTGATTCCCGATCTGCCTTGCGAGTTGTCGCCGAGGGGCGGGCGTCTGAGGAACCGCAGGCAGCTGTTGTGGAGGGGGCCGAGTCATCGGCGGCGGAGGTTGTGCTGATTCCGCAGCGGGGTGCTGAAGACGCGCTGGCGGCGATGGGGCAGCAGGCCACGGATACAGCGTCATGGGTGCTGGCCGTGGGCTTTCTGCTGATGGCACTGATCCATTTGTCTCAGTTTCGGCGGCGTTTTTTCCGGTTCCTGAAGTCGCTGGTCCGACTGTTGCGGCTGGTGATTGTGGATTTTCCCCTGCAGTTTGCTCGACTGCCGATAGTGCAGACGATCTGGCGACATCGTGCGATGGTGCGATTTCGCAGGGTTGTTCTGATTCCGGCGTTACTGGCATGGCCCGTGGTGCGTGGTCTTCCCGGATTACTCATGGAGTCGCCTCCGGGTTGGCTCTGGTACGTGGTCGGTGTCTGCATCAGCAGTCTTGCGTTGAATTCGCGTCCCGGGCGGGATGCACAGGAGCTGACCACGGAATGGCTGGCGAATGCGTGGCACAAACTTCAGGCGCGAGTCTTCGTTGCTCTGTTTGATCTGCTGATCGAAGTCTTTCGGATGGTTCTGAATCTGATTGAGCGATTTCTGTATGCTGTGGATGAGTGGTTGCGGTTTCACAGTGAAGAGAGCTGGCTGTCGATTGTGGCCAAGGCAATTCTGGGTGTTGTCTGGTCCTTTGTTTCCTTCCTGATTCGGATTTATGTGAATCTGCTGATAGAACCAACGTTTCACCCGGTGAAGCACTTTCCGGTGGTGACGGTCGCGCACAAGATGATTCTGCCGGGACTGGTTCTGTTACAGGGCAGTATGGTGTCGTTGCTGCAGCCGTATCTGGGGCGAGTGCTTGCGGAGTCGGTGACGTGGTTCAATATCTTTTTTATCCCGGGGATTTTTGGTTTTGCGGTCTGGGAACTGAAAGAGAACTGGCGGTTGTACGTTTCGAACCGCCGTCCTCGTTTGCTGCCGGTTGCTGTGGGCAGTCATGGTGAAACTGTGGCACGCCTGCTGCGTCCGGGTTTCTATTCGGGGACGATACCGAAGATCTTTCGTCGTCGTCGTCGTCTTGAACTGCAGCAGGCCAGTTTCCGTCGATTCAGTGCTCGTCGCTCAGTGCATAGTCAGCTGGAGCACGTGGAAGAGTCGGTTCGGAATTTCGTGCGACGGGATCTGATTCGGGTCCTGCAGTTGTGTCCGGTCTGGTCGGGAACCGGTATCCGCTGTGGCCGTGTCAGTTCAGCGACAAACAGTCTGGTGGTGGAGATTGAGTGTTCTCTGCTGGGTGAGCAGCCAATTCGCCTGTTATTTCAGGAGCAGAGTGGCTGGGTCGTAGCGGGTATTGATGATCCGGGCTGTCTGCGTTTTGCGTCAGCGGACCAGCTGCGTTCGCTGCAGCATGCACTGGAGGGTTTCTATCGCAAGTGTGGAATCGACATGGTGCGAGAGCAACTGGCGGCCATGTTTGTGCAGTCTCATCCGTACGACATCAACAGTGATGGCCTTGTGATCTGGCCGTACGGTGATTTCAGTCGAGAGATTGTGGTGTCTCTGGAGCGGAAGAAGCAACTGCGTCCGTTACCCGCAACCGATGCAGCGCAGGCGGGGCTGGTGCCGACCGAGCGACAGGTGGTGATGTTCAATGAGTCGAGTACCATCTGGTCTGACTGGATTCAGCGATGGGAACCCAGCGTGCAGGGGCTGCCAGCGGCCTGTCTGCAGCCACCGCAGATGCGGCTGCTGAATCTGCCTGCTGACACAGGCAGCTGAGGTGACTTCAGGATTGCCGGTGAGTTGCCAGCAGTTCCGCAATCTGCACGGCGTTGGTGGCGGCACCTTTGCGGAGGTTGTCAGAAACGCACCAGAATGTGATGCAGTTGGGGTGTGAAAGATCCTTGCGGATGCGTCCGACGAAGACATCATCACTGCCATCGCAGATTGACGGCATGGGATACTGGCCCAGAGCCGGATCGTCCAGTACGGTGATGCCGGGGAACGCTGCAAACAGCTGTCTGGCCTCTGCTGCAGACAGGGGGCGTTCTGTTTCCACATTGATAGTTTCGCTGTGGCAGTTTGAGACCGGGATACGAATGCAGGTTGGGCAGACTTCGATGGAATCGTCACCGAGGATTTTGCGTGTTTCGAAGATCATCTTCAGTTCTTCACTGGTGTAGCCATCCTGTTTAAAGCTGCCGATCTGAGGGATGGCGTTGAAGGCGATTGGGTAGCGGAAGACTTTGTAGTCGTAGGTTGTGGAATCCAGTGCAGCGCGAGTTCCGCCGAGAAGATCTGCATTACCCTGCAGTCCGGCACCGCTGGTGGCCTGATAGGTGCTGACGACGACGCGTCGCACGCGGGCGGCATCGTGCAGAGGCTTCAGGGCGACGACCATCTGTGTCGTGGAACAGTTGGGGCTGGCAATGATTCCGCGAGCGGTCAGGGCGGCTTCAGGATTGATTTCCGGGACAACCAGAGCGACGTCGGGGTGCATCCGCCAGTAGCCGGATTCGTCGATAACGCGACAGCCAGCAGCGATGGCAGACGGCAGGAATTCGGCGGCAGTTTCATCGGGGGTACTGGCGATGACCAGGTCGATCCCTTTGAAGCAGTCGTGAGTCAGTTCTTCGACAGTGATGCGACTGCCGGCAAAATCCACCTGCTGTCCGGCGCTGCGAGCGGAGGCCAGCAGGCGGAAGTTGCGAGCGGGAAAGCGGCGCTGTTCCAGCAGCTGCAGGATGATTCTTCCGACGGCACCGGTAGCACCCACCACAGCAACAGTATTAAACACGGCAAATTTCCCTGGTGATCTTTCCGAAAAACAACGATAATCGCGACGGTAGGTCGGACTGCCGGCATTCCAGCGGGTGGAAAAATAACGAGTCTCGGCGGATTTTCCACAAAAGTCAGACAAAGGCTGCCGGCCTGCGTGTTTTGGGAAGATGAGATGGACGGAGATTTCCAGTCTTTGGTCAAAGCCTGTGCTCAGCGACTGTCGCAGTCGCCCGAGGTGGCGTTGGCCGAACTGTTTGATCTCACGGCAGAGCGTCTGGTGCGTTTTGCCATATCGGTCACTTCGTCCCAGGCGGATGCAGAGGATGCCCTGCAGGGGGCTTTCTCACGGATTGCTCGCAATCCGCAACTGCTTGTCGCAGCGAAACTTCCGTGGTCTTACCTGCTGCGGACCGTGCGGAATGAATCGTTGCGGATTCTGCAACGGAACGGGGCTCAAAAACGTCTGCGGGTGACTGCTGGGGTTGGTGTGCCGACGGCCGAGCAGGAGCTGCAGAAGCAGGAAACTGCAGAGCGGGTACGCAGGATTCTGGCCGGTCTGCCGGCCGAGCAATCGGAGGTAGTGACACTGAAACACTGGGAGGATCTGACCTTTGCGGAAATCGCCGAAGTTCTGGGGATTTCGCAGAACACCGTCGCCAGTCGTTACCGTTATGCCATGGAGAAGCTGCAAAGGTCACTTGAAGGCCTGATGCAGTAGTCGGTGAAGTCAGAAATTATGTGGAATTACCGGGTTTTTCTTTAACAACGATTCTTTCGTGGTTTGTTCCATGATTCGTGGAATGTCTGGAATTCCGGAACCTGTGATGCCTGAGCATGACCTGTTGCGGTCAGCGGCTCCCAGTGTTCGTTTATCAGAAGGGCTGAAACAGCAGGTTCTGATGCGTTCGATAACGCAGTACCATGCTGGGCGAAGGCAACGATTTCTGATGCGAACGGTTGCTGCTGTCGCGGCGGTTACCTTGACCGGTGCAGTGCTCTGGAAGCTGAGCCGGCCGACGGAAACGCCAGCAGCTGCCGTGGGACGGACCTCGGCCACCAGCCAGCCCCTGGCAGAGGCTCCTGCTGCTGTGACGCCCAGCCTGTTGCCTCCGTCAACCGGCAGTCAGGGAACTCTCGCTGATCCTCAGGAATCGCCTCCGTCAGCTGAAGCGGTGACTCCGATCTCGATTCTCAGACCACAGTGACCTGCCTGTTTCCTGCCCGCTGAAAACTCGGTCTTCTCGTCTGAATTTCCAACGCCTTGACTCGTACCAAGATGCCAGATCCTGCTCGTTACCAGATACCCGATCCGTCTGTCAGTCTGACGGACGAGTTGATTATGCAGCACATCGGCCGTGGATCCCGAGTGATCGACCTCGGTTGCGGCGATGGCCGTCTGATGCAGCGGCTCAGCGAAGAGCTTGGTTGTGATGTACTGGGAGTCGAAGTAGATCACCGGAATATTGTCTCGGTCGTGCAGCGAGGTCTGCCAGCGATCGAGGCTGATCTGGATCGGGGACTGCAGGATATCCCGGACGACAGCTTCGATTTCGCCGTCCTCAGCCAGACTCTGCAGCAGGTCAGAAACCCTCGGCGATTGTTGTCAGAGATGCTGCGGGTGGCGAAACGGGCTCTGGTAGTAGTGCCGAATTTTGGCCACTGGCGAGTTCGTCTGGAAGTGCTGAGACGTGGCCGAACACCAGTGACTCAGTCCTTTCCATGGGAGTGGTATGAAACTCCCAACGTTCACTTCATGTCGATGCGTGACTTTCGGTCACTGATGGAACGCATGGGACTGCGGATTGTGATTGAAAGTCCCATTATTCGAGGCCGTGCAGTGGATCGTCTGCTGGTGTCCAACCTGCGTGCTGACAGTGCGTTCTATCTTGTGGAACGAGGCCACTGACTGACGGGGCCCTGCGAATTGCGGCAAATGGGGCGGTAATTGCTGCATTCGAGCGGGTGTTGAAGCGGTTTTGGTGGTGTGGGTAATTTGCGTGCTTTGGTGTGTTCTCGTGGGGCAAAGCGCGGCGGCGGTCAGGTGGTGTTCATATTGACCCACAAGCCGGAATACTCGTAATTTGCCAGCAATGCGATCCGTACGAGGCGGGTGTGTGCCCGTTTGAGGTGCAGTGATTGAGTCCTGCTGGTGGGTTTTGAGCCCTGGTGAGCGGTCATGCGGTCACGGTTGTCATGCATTCTGGTGTGCACGCTGTTCTCTGCTGTTGTCGCAGCAGACGAATATGTGGGCGTTGCCGTGCCACAGCAGACGAATCGGCGACTGGCGGTTCTGGTGCTGACTGATGGTACGGTGCTGGAAACATCACTGAAGGTTGAGGGTGGTGGTTACAGTGTGGATGTACCGGGTGGTCGTCAGTTCATTGAATCGTCCCGGGTACGTTTCATAGCGAAGGATCGTGTGGATGCGTGGCGTCAGTTGCGGGCGTCTTTTCAGGAGCTGACTCCTGACGTGCATCTGCAGATTGCTCGCTGGTGTCTGAAAAACGAACTTCGGTTGCAGGCTGAGCGCGAAGCACTGGATGCACTGAGACTGGATCCGAATCGACAGGATGCGAAGCGATTGCTGCAGCAGTTGGCGGAAAATGGTGCTGATCGTATTGAGAACACAAGTTCGCAGTCGGCTGTATTAATGCCGCCGTTGCCGGTTGCTGGTGCTGCCGCTGCTGCGCGTTCGCTGGCGGGACTGCGACGAACCACAACTCAGCAGTTTGTCCGCAGCGTTCAACCACTGTTGTCCAGTAAGTGTGCGACGGCGGGCTGTCATGGCAGGAATTCGCAATCCGAGTTTCAGCTGCTGGCGGTTCGGTCCGGATCGGATCCGCGAACGGCGGAGCAGAATCTGGAGGCTGTGCTGAGTCAGATCAGTTTCTCTGAGCCCACTCGGAGTCCGCTGCTGAAGTATGCCGCTGATTCGCATGGGGGGCAGCGTGACATTCCGCTGCGTGGCCGGACAGGCAACCAGCAGCTGAAGACATTGCAGCAGTGGATTTCAGCAGTAGCCGCTGATGTGGCGCCGGGCGAGAATCGGGAGTCTGTTCAGGCTGAGGCAGCGTCCATACGGATGGAGGACACTGCGCAGGCGGAGCAGCCTGAGCATGCTCATGAGCAGTTGCGGGATCTGCAGGCGGCTGATCGTGAGTTTCTGGCGGAAGCAAAGCGTTCACAGCGGCATGATCCGTTTGATCCAGCGGTGTTCAACCTTCGGCATCATGCGAAGGCAGAGGAAATTCTCACTGAGGACCAGTGAGGGAAGAGTTGAGAATTCTGAGAGGATATGGGTTATGAACAGATGGAAGGTTTCCGGGCTGTTGGCATCGTTGCTGCTGATTCCGGGCTGTGGAACTATGAGTTTGATGACTCGCAGTTCTTATTCCACGATTCGCGATCCATTCATTGAGGGGACAGAGGGTGCGGCGGCCGCGGGGCTGAGTGCCGATTCTGATGGCGATACTGCGGGGCGTGTTGTCGTGGATGCGGATTCGCGTGGACCGACTGCGTTGCCCGGAGTGTCGGGCCGAGTTCGTCTGGAGGGTGATTCTGCGCTGGGTGGCGAACCTGTTCCTGCCGCTGCGACAGCTTCCTATCCGGATTCTTCGGATGCCGCAGCCTCTGGAGCTGCAGACAGCGGTGCGGGCGAAGCCGTGCTGCAGACGATGAAGGGGCCTGCTCTGGCAACGTTTCTGAGAACAGGTTCAACGCCTGCAGGCGAGAGGCTGACGCCGGAGATTGGCGAGGCTGGTGCAGGTGTAAGATCGCGTACCGGCGGTGTGATCGAGCGAACGGGACTGGAGTTGCCACAGCGGGCGGTGGGGGGCTTGCAGTCACCTGCGGCACAGGCTGCTGCCATGACATCTGACAGTGCGGAATTTGAGGGATTCAATAGTTTTCTGGCGGGTGACAGTGCAGCGACGTCGGCTGAAGTTCCGGCGAAGCGTGCTGCGGAATGGAAGCCGAAGCAGTCGCCAAAACCGGCCGCTGCGAAGACTGCCACTGTTCCGACATCTGCGGTTGTTGCGGCATCACGCAGTGAACGTCTGAAGACCCTGCAGACTGAGGGATCCGGGGAAGCTTCCGAATTGAATCCCTTTGAGGATCTTCCTTCGTTTGATACAGTCGAGGGATCTGCTCAGCAGCAAGGCGAGCCTGCCACATTTGATGATTCATTTGGCAGTGAAGCTGACTGGAAGCCGGCAGAATTCGAACCATGATCGGGTACGGTGCGATGCGCCGGGGGTAAGCAGATGCGTGCGAAAATGACTGCCGGTATGGTCGGCATGGGCATGATCTTTGACGACACCTATCGGCCGTTTTTTGAGAGTGTGGCTCGTACAGGATTGTATGACCGCAGGTTTGGTGACGTTGACGTGCAACTGGTTGCAGTCGCGACGAAAACCGGCAGTCGAGCCGCGCGATATCTGCAGCAGTCTGCCGATCGGATACCGGCTTTTGAGAACTGTGCGGGGGACAATGCTGTACAGCAGATGCTGCAGCATCGGCCCACGTTTGCCTGTGTGGCAACTCCGGACAACCGGCACTTTGAGGCAGCCCGGGCGATACTTGAGGCTGGCGTCCATCTGCTGGTGGAAAAGCCATCAGTGCTGTCGCTCAGTGAACTGGATGAACTGACAGCGATTGCTGAACGTCGAGGTTTGCTGGCTCGGGTGGTTTACCACAAGCTGCTGGATCCTGATCACAAGAAGCTGCGGACGCTGGTGGCCGACAATGTGCTGCAGCACGTGAACAACGGATATTGTTCCCTGCTGGAGCCGAGGCAGATTTCGGGTCAGCAGTTTTCCGAGTGGATTACGGGGCGTAATCCCGGAACTTATGTGGCCGTGCATTACATCAAACTGATTGACTTCACGTTTGGTGGGCGTTTGAAGACGGTGTTGTGCACTGGACAGCGTGGGCTGGTTGGGCCACGAGATGGGAACACGTGGGATAGCTGTCAGCTGCGTTTGATTTATGAGTACGACGATGGTCGGGAAGCGGCTTTCGACATTCATACGTCATGGGTAACACCTGATAATTTTCCGGGTTATGTGGAGCAGGAAGTTCAGTTCCGCTTCGACAATGGCATCTGGAATGGCCATTCGCGGAAGCGGGGTGTGGAGCTGACAGTCGATCAGCTGACTCCGCTGAAGCTGAAGAATACGATCAACAATCACTACAACGGCAGTTTTCTGGAACCATGGGGAGAGCGTTCGCAGCGTGGTTACGGAATTGAAGTGATCGATCGTTTTGCTCGGGAAGTGGCCTGGGTTGAGCATGGTGGAGCGGCCAGTGAACGTGGTCAGCGACTGCAGCAGATTCGAGAGCTGACATACGCTGATCTGTCAGCAGATCGTCAGGTTGTGGCAGCGATTGAAGCAATGGAGCGGATTCTGGAAGAACAGGCTGCCGGGCGACCTGACCGTGTGGCACGTTATGACGGTCGAACAATTCAGCTGTTCTGAGAACCAGTTGCTGGCTGACTGCTGCGGACGGTGCCAAGCCACTGTAGTGTCTGCCAGCCACCGCTGACGGAAAGCACGATCAGCAGTGGCAGGATCGGGGTTCTCATGCGTGTATCGGTCCAGTAGAACAGATGGGTGAGCGCGAACGCGAGGCAGCAGAGCCAGACTGTGAATGTAGGTGCGTCAGGACCTGCTGATCGCAGGTGCCGGAGTGACTGCAGCAGTTTCAGGATCAGCCCGGTCCAGAGCACGACATACCAGCTGGAAATCAGCACAGCTGTGGCGGTGCCATCGGTACCTGCGGGGCGAATGGCCCAGAATCTGCAGCACCGCAGCCAGCAGGCGCACAGAAAATCACGTGGATACAAGCGAATGGTCTGAGTTGCCAGACCGTAGTGGAACCGATCCAGTGCCAGCTCATCAGCGAGGTTGATCCCGGCAGCTGTTGCATCAGTCAGAGTCTTACGCTGCCAGCGATCGAGGGCAGCGCCTTCCCAGGGAAACTGGTCTGTACCACGAATGACATCGCGGTAGAAGTCGGGGTTGTTTCCCAGTGCCAGTGTGTAACCGCCGTGAGTCGTGGCGGGAATAAAGGCGCGAAACTGAATGGCATTGCGGGTCAGCCATGGTGCGAGGCCGAGTGCGATTCCGAGGGCCAGCAGCAGCGGTGGTGCAGGGGTTTGCCCGGCAACTGCAGGCTTTCCGGGGCGAAGCGTGCAGATGACAAGCTGCAGCCAGATGGCGGCGGCTGCCAGCAGTACTGTGGGACGTATGAGTGCAGCGACAGCGAGCAGAAGTCCGCTGCTGAAGATGGTGAGCGGTCGAGCGGTGGGCTGACAGACTCTGGCAGAGACAGCACAGGCCAGTGTCAGCAGAGCTGCGCAGGGCACTTCAGTCATTGGCTGCAGCGAATACCTGAGCAGAAGTGGGTCCAGAGCAACAGCTGCGACGCACAGCAGGGCCGGGCGTCGGGCGAGCAGCAGAACGCCGGCCAGCCAGCCTGTGGCTATGCAGCACACGACTGTTGTGAGCAGGTTGATCAGCAGGACAGCGACGATTGGTGGAAGTCCACAGGCCAGAGGGGCAGCGAGCAGCAATGGGTAGAGTGGCGGGCGGAAGGCTGTGGGCTGTCCGGTGAATGGTCCCACAAAACCGTGGTGCTGCAGGGTGGCCGTGGCGTGTGCCGTATAGCCATCGGCATCTTCGAGCAGCAGTGTTGGATTGTGGGCAGCCAGCAGCAGTCGCAGAGCCAGTGCCAGCCACAGCAGCAGGAGGAAACTGCGGTCAGCCATCAGTTTCCGGGGGATGGAATTGGAGACAGTGAGATCAGGCATTCATCAAAAGTCAGCAAAAATCGATCAGAAACAGCCCGTTTTCCGGGGAAAGTGTGAGTGTACAGAAGCGAGCGGAGATTTTCAGTCAGGATCAAACGTTGTTGGGATCTTTCGGGGTTTTCCGTAAGTCGTTTGCCGATGGCAGTTTATGCGGCATGGTGCAATGGGCTTCCCGTTTCCCATTGTTGACTTGTTTTGCGGATTTTCGCAGATTTTTGCTCGGGCTGAATACGGGCTGGCAACTTATATTCTGTCGGGTGCTGGCAAGTCGCCTCGGCATTTCTCGCTGTGGACCTGTGGAGACTCTGGTTTGTCGTCTGCGTCGTCATTATCGCCGTCGGCCGTGTTTCTTGAACACGAGGGGTGGCTGCGCACCGTTGTCAGCAGTCGTCTGGGAGAGACGGATGCGGTCGATGATGTGATGCAGAACATTGCGATGGCTGTGGTGCGGCAGAAGGCCGGGTTAGCCAGTGTTCAGCGAGTGGGTGCGTGGTTATATCGGATTGCTGTTCGTCAGGTGCTGATGTATCGACGGGCTACGGGGCGGCGTCGAAAACTGCTGCAGCGAGTGCAGTCTGATGGTGCTTCGGCCGTGCAACTGACAGAGCCATTATCGGTGATGCTGCATGACGAGGCTCAGAGTCGCGTGCGGCAGGCTCTGGCGGAACTGGGTGAAGTGGAAAGGCAGCTGTTGCTGTTGAAGTATGCTGAGGGCTGGAGTTATCGGCAGATTGCAGAGCGGCTGGGTGTGCAGGAAGATACGGTTGAATATCGACTGCTGAAAGCACGCAGGAATCTGCGGCGTCAGCTGAGTTCACTGAACGTCGAGGATTGAGAAGTATGATGTCTGAACGAGATGAACTGCTGATTCAGCGATGTATCGACGATGAGTTGTCATCTGAGCAGACTCGAGCACTGACAGGCCGTCTTGACACACTGACGGGTGGCTGGAAGGCGCTGGCCTGTGGTTTTCTGGAAGATCGTTGTCTCCGGAAATCCATCGAGACTGGACGTAGTGCTGCGGGGCTTTCTGAAGCCCAGCCGGCGATTGTGGCGACTGTGGTGACAGATCCGGTGATGATGACGCCACTTGTGCGTGGAATCAGGAAGCCTCTGGAGCGAGTCTGGCGACATCCGGCGACATCGCTGGCGTTATGTGCGGCGATTGCGTTTCTGGGCGGGCTGCTGGTACCGAATGGAAAGCCTTTCGACGACAGCGGATCTGTGACGAGGGGCGAGTTTGCAGCTGCGGGGACCAGTCGTCGCGGCGGGGGGCAGATGGAGGTCCAGATGCCCGGGCAGCGTCCGGTGAGTGTACCGATTTTTGACAGTCGTGAAGAGTGGGTGCGGCAGAGTAATCCGCAGGTGCTGGCGCCGAATGCCGGTACTCAGTACATCATTGTTCCGACAGAGGATGGACGGGTTGTCGTGGTGCCTGTTTCGCGGGTCGCTTCGGACGGGCTGCAGTAGAGTGACAGGACATTTTTTCAGTGCTGGATTTCAGCGGAGGGGGCGACAGATGAACACAGGATTTGTGGTTATGCAGCGGGCGACGGCGGTATTACTTTCGGCTGTTGTGGTCACCGGCTCTGTCGCAGCAGACGAGCCGGCAGGTAAGGCCACAGCTGGGGCTCAGGCGCAGGCTTCCGGCGAATTTCAGGTGGAGGTCGAGGTGCAGTCCGGCGATGAGTCCCGGGAAGGCAGAAAGATTGAGTATCGGGTGCAGCGTTCGCGCAGCGAAGGTTCCGAGGATGACAGGAAAACAGCTCCGAAGGTCACTCGGCGTTCGCGGATCGTCATCATCGGTCCGGACGGAGTTCGTCGTGAATTTGACGGCGAGGACAAGGATGGGCGTTCGATGATACTGCAGATACCCGACGGCGAGGCGTTGCTGAAAAAGCTGGAGTCGGAGGGTGGCACCGAAGGGTCAGAGCCGGAGTCGGAACGACTGATGATCGGCGTGCGGTGTGAGGCTGCCGATGTGCGACTGAGGAAACATCTGAAGCTGGCCGATGCGGGGCTGGTGGTGCTGCGAGTTGAGGAGGGTACCCCGGCAGCGCGTGCTGGCATCGAAATCGACGACATTATAATCAGTGTGGACAGCGCAGCGGTCAAAACGCCACTTGAGCTGGTCGAAAGAATCGGCCAGTCTGCAGGTCGAGCGGTTGAGATTGTGATGTTGCACAATGGGGAACAGAAGACAGTGTCTGTGACTCCTGAAAAGCTGCAGCCCGGTTCATTTCCTGCGTGGGAGGAGACTGCGGCCAGGCAGGATGGACTGCTGCAGATGCTGCAGGGAAATCGCATGCTGAAGATGCATCCGGGGATCATGCTGGATCTGCAGTCTGATATGACTCCGGAAGAGATTCAGAAGCAGATCGAGCAGATGATGAACGGCGAGAGCATCGAAGGGATGGCAGAGGCACTGAAGGGGCTGGCCGAGAATGGCGTAGCGAAAAAATCTGAGACGAAAGAGCCTGCCGAGCCCGCGTCCGGGACGGAGGTTGAATTACAGCAGTTGAAAGCGGAGTTGCGTGAGCTGAAGGCGATCGTGGAGCAACTGAAGCAGCCCAAACTGTAGTCCGGGCATTCCTGACGCCGAGGACAAAAGTCGGCTGGGGCCGTCAAACCGACTTCAGCTCATTGAAAAACATCGTGTTTTTGCGGTATGGGGCCGAGCAGGAATGCTCGAGCTGCGTTTTTGTCCTCGGCGTCATTCCTGCCCGGCCATCGTTTACCGAAACAAAACCGTATAGAGACATTCGGTTTCCCTGACGTGGCCTTGTTCTGTACTGGTACCCACGGGGCAAAGGGGGGGGGCATCGGAAACGTCCCTGGGCCGGTGCTCCGTGGTGCCAGGGGGCGAGCCGTCGGGTGCGATCCTGCGATGGCGTCACAGCACACTTCATTCAGCGAAGCGCCGTGACTGCTGTTTTCAGGGTGTATCGGGGGCCGGGGGCTCAGCAGAGGCCTGTGGGCTGGTCGTTTCCGGTTCAGTCGTGGATGCGGGAGTGTGCAGTAGCATGCCAGTATCTGGCGGTGCTACTGCGGCATAGGCTTCGATACGGTCAACGGTAAAAGCCAGCAGGGACAGCAACTGAGGGACATCACGTTCGACAAGCTGGGTCAGCTGACCGATGCGACTGCGAAACTCATTGGACTCCTGCCCTGCTTCGATGGTCCAGCGACGGACGTTAGGCACCTGCTTCTGAGCCAGTTCCAGATTACGTGTGGCCTGTTCAAAATCCTTCTGCTCCTCGATGCAGGAGGGCCGGAAGTCACCAATGCGGCGCATCTGGCACTGATGCAGACGGATACGAGCGGAGTTGAGTTCCTGCAGGCAGCGTTCGGCTTCCCGCTTCCAGAAACCCGGCCGATCCTGTTCCAGCCACATGAGAATCTGTCGCACCTGTCCATCGAGTGCTGCGATGCAGGTGCGGGCTTCTTCCTGGAACGCGACGACAGCCGAAGCGAATTTACGAAGAGAGTCGGTTGATGAGACGCCGGCTGAGTTCGCCATAGGGATTCCCGATCGACAGGCTGCAGGTCAATCATTACTGCTGCTGCAGGTACTCTTCAATCAGTTGTGCTTTTCTGAGCAGGTAGGGAATGAACCGTTCGTTGGATTCGACAAAGCGACCCAGCGATTTGATGTTCGCCGAAAACTCTTCTGAAAATCGCTGATGTTCCTGATCGCGCCAGGATTGACCAAGGTGGCTGAGCTGGCCACTGACAACGGCTGATTTTTCATTGAGTTCTTCATTGAAGCGTCGCAGCAGCTGGGCGAAGCGACGCAGTTCACCGGGGTCGACGATGGCCTGAGCCATGGGGAATTTCCTGCAGTGTGAGGGGAAGGGCCTGTGTGGAGAAAACGCAAAGAGGGTGCTTCCCTGGGGCGGTATTCTTACCAATTTGGAGTGTTTTTCCAGAACTCCCGCACTTCTGATTGCAGCGGTTGGAAGGATTTTTGCGCTGAGTTGCGAGGGGCGGATGCGAGTTTATGCAGGTTTTTCACGGCTTTTGGTGATCCTTTCAGCGTGTTCTGGCATGGTATTGCGGTTATCGGGGATTTTCACAGGATTGGCGGAAGACTGGGTTAAAGTGGCAGACATTTCTTGCGAACCGTGAACCGGGGTTCGTAGGATGACGATATGCGCCGATACGGCGCTTCGTTTTTTCTCGTGAAATGAGCGATCAAGATGACTAAGAAGCAGTTTGTGCTGTCCGCCTTTGTAGCGGCCATTCCGGCGTTTCTGCTGATTGCGGTAGTGGTGCTCAGTCTGATGGATTCGGAAACCGGAATCCTGACAGACGGTGCCAGGCCGTCGATTGCTCTGTGGGTGGCATTCGGTGGTTCGGCGCTGGGCGCGCTGATCATGGGTGTGTTGCCGTTTGCTGTGCTGATTTTTCCGGGCTTGTATCCTGTAGCCGAAGCAGCAACGACTGCTTCGGCTCCCACTGGATCGCAGACGTCCATGGGCGATTCCGGCGGGGACGATGGATTTGAAGCCGGCGGTGCTGAGGATGAATTCTCCGAGGATGATCAATACGCCGACGAGTTTGCTGCGGACGCTGAGGCTGAAGAAGAGCCTGCTCGTCCGGCGAAGGGCAGAAAGAAGTGATCTGCGGGTGCGGAGCAAGTCGTGATTCAACCCTTGTCCTGTCCGGTCTGCAGTAAGCAGCTTGATCCTGCGGCCGATTCACAGACTTCGCCGTTCTGCAGTGATCGTTGTCGAAGAGTGGATTTTTTCCGCTGGTGGGATGGTCGTTACGCCATCGTGGAAGAGCTGGCTCCCGGGGGAGCGTTGACTGATCCTGATCTGCTGGATGCCCAGGAATCAATGCCACCGGACGAAATCTAGTTTTGTCCTTCAGGCCTGTTGCACATACTTCAGGAATTGCTCGGTAATCGCACTGGCGGGTGCGTCAAGGACCTGTTCCGGCGGGCCCTCTTCCACAATCGTGCCGGCCGACAGCATGTGGACTTTGTGTGCGACGGAGCGAGCGAATGGGATACTGTGGGTCACGACAATCATGCCCTGCCCTGCTCTGGCAAGGTCGCGCATCACGTCAAGAACTTCGGCCGTACTTTTGGGGTCCAGTGCGCTGGTTGGTTCGTCGAACAGAATCGCTTCCGGCGACATCGCCAGAGTGCGGGCGATCGCGACTCGCTGCTGCTGCCCACCCGAAAGCGATGCCGGCATTGCGTCCGCCTTGAAACCCATGCCAACTCGGTCCAGCAACTGTCGAGCAACAGCAGTGGCTTCGGGGACGGACATCTTCAACACGTGAACAGGCGATTCGATGACGTTCTGCAGAACAGTCAGGTGGGGAAACAGATGAAACTTCTGAAAGACCATACCCACGCTTCTGCGAATCTTCAGCAGTGCTGCATCGCGTTCCGGGCCGGCAGTGCGAGGCAGTGCAGTACCGTTGACGATCACTGAGCCATTGTCGAATGTTTCCAGCCCATTGATCATTCTGAGCAGCGTGCTTTTGCCACTGCCTGAGCCACCCAGCAGTACGCTGACCTGTCCGGCCGTGACTTCCAGCGATACCCCCCGCAGAACGGGTGTTGTTCCGAAAGACTTCCAGAGATCGGTGATGGAGATCATGGGCTGAGTTGCGTGTTGGAGTTCAATTGGGGGGAGGCGGGGGCGACGCGTCTGCGGTGTCCTTCAATGGCTGTAAGCTTTGTTTGGGTTTCCCGATCATATCGCCCGATTCGTGAGTTGTGCAAAGGGTGAACTCTTCCGACTCTGTAATTCGTTGGGATTGCCTGCCTTTTTCCTTGACCTTTGACGGCATCTCGAGAAAGTGGGGTGGCTGGTCAGGGGATTCTCCGACCGGGCACTTGTGATCAGTCGAAAACCATGCAGGGACGATGTCCTTGTTCAGTCAGTCCACCTGCATGTCAGTATTTCAACGTTTTATTTCCGGGATCAAAACCGATGTGTGCTTCCCCGCGACTTTCGATGTTTTGCCTGCTGGGGCTGTGCTGGGGGCTCGGGCTGCAGTCTGCAACGGCTGCAGTGCTGCAGGCGGCGGACTCTGCAGCCAACCAAGAATCGACCACAGAGAAGTCAGCCACAGAGTCCAAACCGGCGGAAAAACCTGAGGCGGAAGAGCTGGTTTCGACAGAGCATACAGCGGAGATTGCTGGTCGACAGATTCGTTATACCGCCACTGCGGGCAAACTGCTGCTGAAGACTGATGCGCTCAAGTCGCGGGCGACGGTGTTTTTTATTGCGTACACCGTGCCGTCTGAAAACGGTGCTCAGCGTCCAGTGACTTTCTGTTTTAACGGTGGTCCCGGTTCGTCGTCGGTCTGGCTGCATCTGGGCATGCTGGGACCGAAACGGATTCGATTTCCCGATGACGCCACTTACCTGCAACCGCCGTATGCTCTGGAGGCCAATCCGTTTTCTCTGCTGGATGTGACAGATCTGGTGTTCATTGATCCAGTCAGTACGGGCTACAGTCGTCCGGCTGATGAGGTGAACAAAAGTGAGTTTCATGGTTATGAAGAGGACATTCAGAGCGTGGGCCAGTTCATTCATGACTACACAACGCGATTTCTGCGCTGGGGGTCACCACGATTTCTGTGTGGTGAAAGCTATGGAGGTCTGCGAGCGGCCGGTCTGACGGCTCATCTGCAGGAGCGATACAACATGGAGTTGAACGGCGTGCTGATTATTTCCGGCGCTGTGAATTTCCAGACACTGCGGTTTTCATCATCCAACGATCTGCCGAATCTCTGTTTTCTGCCAGGTTATGCAGCGACGGCGTGGTACCACAAGGCGCTGTCGCCTGAAATGCAGGCGCGACCTGTGGCGGATGTGGTGGCTGATGCTGAACGCTTCGCACTGGGTCCTTACGCAGCCGCACTACTGAAGGGTACGGCTATTTCGGAAACAGAGGAGCGTGCAGTTGCAAAGCAGATGAGCGTGCTGACGGGTTTATCAGAAGAGTATCTGCTGCGAGCCCGCCTGCGTGTCAGTATGGGGCGTTTTGGCAAAGAATTGCTGCGTTCCCGGGGATTGACAATCGGTCGGTTTGACAGCCGGTATACCAATCGGGATCGGGATGACGCGGGCGAAACATACGAGTTTGATGCCAGTGGCGCTGCAATTTTCGGCCCGTTTACGGCTACGTTCAACGACTACGTTCGTCGTGAACTGAAATTCAATGATGCAAGGGTCTATGAGATTCTGACGGGGAATGTGCAGCCATGGAGTTATCGCAGCTTTGAAAATCGCTACGTGGATGCTTCGGAATCGCTGCGACGGGCGATGACCGCCAATCCCTCGCTGAAGGTCTTTGCGGCCTGTGGTTACTACGACCTCGCAACGCCTCATTTTGCCATGGATTACACGCTGGATCACCTTGGACTTGCAAAGCCCCTGCTGTCGAACATCACGAAGAAGTACTATGAGGGGGGGCACATGATGTACATCCATCAGCCTTCGATGATTCAGCTGCGTGACGATCTGCTGAAATTCTACGGTGCTGCAGTCCCGCAGAACCCCTGAAACAGCCGTCTGTCGGGTTGCATGCTGAGGCCAACAGGACTACTCTGGCGGACTATGTTTTCCCGCTTTTTCATCGATCGTCCGATTTTTGCGACGGTACTGTCGGTTGTGATCACGCTGTCCGGCGGGATCGCCGTTTTTACGCTGCCGGTGACTCAGTACCCTGAGATTGCGCCCCCCACCGTGGAAGTGTCCACGATGTATCCGGGTGCGAATGCTCGTGTGGTGGCAGATACTGTAGCGGCACCGATCGAGCAGCTGGTGAACGGTGTCGAGGACATGCTGTACATGTCGTCGCAGTGTACGAACGACGGCACATACACGCTGACTGTCACATTTGCTCCGGGTACCGATCTGAATCTTGCCCAGGTGCTGGTTCAGAATCGAGTGGCCCTTGCTCAGCCGACCCTGCCGGATCTGGTGCAGCGGCGTGGGGTAACCGTGCGAAAAAAATCGCCGGGCGTGCTGATGATCGTCAATCTGTTCTCGCCTGATGGTTCGCGCGACAGTCTGTATCTCAGCAATTATGCGACGATTCAGATGCGTGACGAGCTTTCGCGTGTGGATGGCGTGGGCGATATTTCCTTTCTTGGCCAGCGTGATTACAGCATGCGTGTCTGGCTTGATCCGCAGCAGATGGCGATGCGGGGCATTGCCACTGCCGACGTGCTGCGAGCGATTGAGCAGCAGAATACTCAGGTAGCAGCCGGTCAGATTGGTCAGCAGCCGACAACCAGTGGGCAGGTCTTTCAGTACACGATGACGACTCTGGGGCGTCTGGCTGAGGAGCGTCAGTTCAGCGAGATAGTGCTGCGGTCGGACAGTGAAGGTCGGATGGTGCGTCTGCGGGATGTGGCTCGAGTCGAGCTGGGAGCGGCGGCCTATGATCAGATCTGCACGCTGAATTCGCAGCCTTCGATCGCACTTTCCATCTATCAGCTTCCCGGATCCAACGCTCTGGAGGTGGCTGATGAAATCCGGGCTCGCATGGCCGGACTGCGGGAGCGTTTTCCGCCGGGGCTTGATTACTCGATCGTCTATGACACGACGCCTTTCATACGCGAATCCGTGAAGGAAGTGTTTGTGTCTCTGCGAGATGCCGTCGTGCTGGTCTCGCTGGTGGTACTTGTGTTTCTTCGGGGCTGGCGTCCGGCGGTGATTCCGCTGGTTGCGGTTCCGGTGGCGATCGTCGGGACATTTGCGGCGATGGCGGCTTTTGGATTCAGCCTGAATGCTCTGACGCTGTTTGGTCTGGTGCTGGCAGTCGGGATTGTGGTGGATGATGCGATCGTGGTTGTAGAGGCCGTTGAGCATAATATTGAGCATGGGCTGGCCCCTCGCGAGGCGGCAATGCGGGCTATGGATCTGGTGGCTGGTCCTGTGATTGCCGTTGGCCTGGTGTTGACAGCGGTATTTATTCCGTGTGCCTTCATTACGGGTGTTGTGGGCCAGTTTTTCCGGCAGTTTGCGGTCACGATTGCGGTATCGACTCTGATTTCTGCGTTCAATTCTCTGACTCTCAGTCCGGCTCTGGCGGTGCTGTTACTGAAGCCGCGGCGGGTTGGGCAGCGTCTGGAGGCCCTGCCTCGTCCGGGGCTTGGGCTGCTGGGGGCATGGCCCGGTTACCTTGCCGGACCGTCGCTGCAGTCGCTGGCTGTCACGGCTGGTGTGACGTTTACGCTGCCTGAGCGTGGCTGGCACTGGGCAGGAGCTGTCGTTGGATTTGTCGTTGTCTGGCTGCTGTCGCGACTGATCAATTCGGTTCTGGCCGCCGCGTTTGATGTGTTTAATCGGGGTTTCGAAGCGGGCACGCGGGCCTATACGGCAGCAGCCGGAATGCTGCTGAAGATCAGTCCGCTGGTCTTGCTGGGGTATGCTGCGATGGTCTGGGGGACAGCGATCGTCTTCAGCCGCACTCCGACCGGCTTTATTCCTGCGCAGGACAAGGGTTATCTTGTATTGAACGTGCGGTTGCCTGATTCAGCGTCTCTGGAACGAACTCAGGCGGTTATGGCTGAAGTGGAATCGCTGGCAGCGGCAGTGCCGGGGGTACGGCATACGGTGGCTATTGCCGGGCAATCGCTGCTGCTGGGAACAAACGCTCCAAATGCCGGTTCCATGTATCTGATGCTGGATGATTTCGAGTCGCGTGTTCCGGAAAAACTGACTGCGGACAGAATAGCTGAGCAGCTGCGTGAATTGTACGCGGATCGAATTCTTGATGCTGACATCAATGTGCTTGGGGCACCGGCGATTGAGGGGCTGGGCACTGCCGGTGGCTTTCGCGTCGTGATTCAGGATCGCGGTGAGAACGGTTTGTCAGCACTTGAGTCTGTCTGTGAGGCGACAGTGGATACGGGCAGTCAGGATGGGCGACTGCGGGATCTGTTTTCGGGATTTCGAGCGGCAACAACATGGCTGGAACTGGATATTGATCGAGAGGCTGTGCGGAAGATGGGGCTGTCGATGGCCGATGTCTTCAATGCCCTGCAGGTGAATTTTGGTTCGCTGTATGTCAATGATTTCAATCGGTTTGGCCGTACGTGGCAGGTGAATGTTCAGGCGGAAGCTCGCTATCGCATGCGGACGGAAGATCTGCGGCGCATGTATGTGCGGTCACCGACTGCTGGCAGTGTTCCGCTGGCTGGTTTCATCCGCGTGCGACCTGTTCCGGGGCCTTTGATGATTTATCGACATAACCTGTATCCGGCGGCATTCGTCAATGCGGATTCGGGAGTTGGTACAAGTTCCGGAGCTGCAATTCAGGCTTTGTACAATGCTGCTGAACAGCAGCTGGCCCCGGCGATGAAAGTCGAGTTCACGGAACTGGCCTTTCTGCAGCAGCTGGCCGGGAACACAGCAATGTATGCGTTTCTGCTGGCCGTGATTCTGGTATTTCTTGTGCTGGCAGCACAATACGAGAGCTGGGCGCTGCCGCTGGCCGTGATTCTTGTTGTGCCCATGTGCCTGCTGTGTTCGGCCACGGGCGTCGTATTGGCAGGTCTTGACATTAATATCTTTACGCAGATTGGTTTTGTGGTTCTGGTGGGTCTGGCCTGCAAGAATGCGATATTGATTGTGGAGTATGCTCGGGCACGCAGTCTGGCGGGCGTGCCGCTGCGGCAGGCGACTCTGGAGGCTTGTCAACTGCGACTGCGTCCGATCATCATGACCTCACTGGCATTCATTTTTGGAGTCGTGCCACTGGTACTTGGTGAAGGGGCGGGGGCCGAGATGCGACGGACTCTGGGCATTGCTGTGTTCTCAGGGATGCTGGGAGTAACAGTCTTTGGAGTCCTGCTGACGCCGGTGTTCTTTTACGTGATCCAGAATGTTGTGCTCTGGCGTCGTCGCTCTGGTTCTCCGGAAAATGCTCAAGCTTCTGTCTGAAAGTTGTCCTCGTCATGAAATCGCGGACTGAGTATCTGACCTTGCAGCTTCCCGAACGGATGGGCTTTGTGAATATCACGGAGCGGGTGGCTCGGATCGTGACAGAAAGTGGTGTGCAGGAAGGCCTGGTGCTGGTGAACGCCATGCATATCACAGCCAGCGTATTCATCAACGATGACGAATCGGGACTGCACGCGGACTACCGTCGCTGGCTGGAGGAACTGGCACCGTTTGATCCTTCACCCAGTCGTTATGCTCACAATCGTACGGGCGAGGACAATGCTGACGCGCATCTGAAGCGTCAGGTGATGGGGCGAGAGGTCGTCGTTGCCATCACGAAGGGCAACCTGGATTTTGGGCCGTGGGAACAAATCTTTTACGGCGAGTTCGATGGACAGCGGGCCAAACGAGTGCTGGTCAAGGTACTGGGGGAGTAGTGGGGTTGGCTGAGTCCGATGGGCCCTGCCTGTCAGCATCCAGTCGCCGGATGGCGTCATACAGCGACCAGCCCAGCAACACTGCTGAAACAAAGCTGACGATCCCCAGCAGCCATGGCGAGTTGAGCAGTCTGTGACCGGGGTCTGCCACCGGCTGCTTTGGCCGCAGCTGGCGCTGGACAGCCGGCAGCAGGGTGGCAGTGACTGTCGGCGTGTGCAGCTGGATCGCTCGATTCAGGGCCTGCAGGTCATGCTGCGGTTGCAGAGCGTGGTCATCGTCATACAGCAGTTGGTAACTGTGGCCGGGCTCGGTCAGCAGCAGGAGTTCGTACTGCGGGCCGCTGGCTGATGCCCCGGTGATCGGCAGTGGGGGACTGTCAAGATTCTGGACAATAATTCGCAGACGTCTGGTACGCAGTTCCGGCAGGGACAGTTCGAGCTGCTGTTCAGACAGCGTACCTGCAGTGAAGTTGCTGATGAACCCGTCTGCTGTGTCCTGCCACTTTTCAGGCTGGTGCTGCGCTGGCACCTGCAAAGTGACTCGGCGACGGAAGTTTGTGGCGGTGGTCTGCAGGAGTATCTTTGTGATGGGACGCTGGTCACTCAGAAACTCGGCCGTTGTGGTGCGCTGAACAGGATCCTCGCGAACCTCCGTGATTTCCAGTGGTCGGGCTTCGAGGTGAATGGATGACTTTGTCACGGATGTGGATTGAAAGGTGATCCTGTCGATACGAAAGGGACGGCGGATCCGCAGAGACCGCTCAGACTGTTCTGTCTGTCCGCTGCTGTTGACCGTACTGCTCAGTTCACGCAATGGCGATTCCAGTTCTGCTGTGGCTGTCTGGATGCGGATCTTCAGAATTCGACCAGTAGTTTTCTGCAGTGGAACTTCCATGCGGCGAACGTCCATGAATCGTGTGTAGTCGAAGATCAGGGTGGGTTCGCATAAGGGCGTGGCTGGCGTGGTTGTTTCGTCAGTCACCTGCACTTGCTGTTCAAAATCCTGCAACGGAGTCTGAATCCGCAGCAATTCCGGCTGCGGGTCAGTATCGGTCAGTCGGACAATCAGACTCAGAGCCCCGTCGTCCTCTGGCAGCAGCTCAATCTGCTGCGGGGTCCAGAGATATGGTGTGGTGAAAGACTGCAGCCCCGGCGTCCGGCGGATCAGAAACGGGATCATTTGATGATGGTCATTGATGACCGCGACATCCGGGAATCCGGGCCGGGTATGCAGCCAGAAATCCGCATCGAGTGGCAGTCGCAGCAGTTGGGTTGTTTCGCTGGCAGCCATCTCGATCCGGCGTGATCTTTGCCGGAATTCAGAAAGTGGTGTTAAGTCATCGACTGGTTCATCAGCGGCAGCAGGTGTTGGTTGGCAGCCGAGGGCGATCAGCAGGACAAGTATGCTGCGAGGCAGAATGCTGGTCATAATTGTGCACTCCAATGGATTTCCGGCACGTGCAGATCAGATTTCCTGCTGACGACTGTCTCCGGTTGTGATGAATTTCTGGCGCGCTCGCAGGTACAGGAACGAGCCTCCAGTGACCAGCAGACCCAGTACGATGAAGGCAATGATTCGATAGAACTGATCAAGGCTGGCGAGGTCAACGAAGAACACCTTGAAGGCAACAATGCTGAACAGGATCAATCCGACATATCGTCGTTCGCGGAGGCTGGAACGAATGCCTGTCAGCAGCAGGGTAAAGGCAAACAGTGACCACAGAATGGTAACTCCGCCGGCCTGCAGGCCGCGCAGATGGATGTAGAGGAACGTGTTGACTTCAAGTGTCAGCCAGAGAAACAGGGTTGCCACTGCTGCCAGACCGAGTGAGGGTCTGGCGGACTGAGAGCCGGGAAGGCGGGATTCCGGCAGGCCGGAAAATCGAGTGGCAGTCCATGCAAGAAAGGTCGCAATGGATCCGAAATTGATCGCTCGGAACATGGCCTCCAGCGGACTCCACGGGCCGTTCCATGTGAATCCTGCAAGGTTCCACGAGGGCAGATCAAGGATTGCCGTTTTCAGCAGTAAGGCGCCGCCGAGCAGTGCAAACAGCAGTTGTGCCGCGGCGGAGCCAGTCTGACAGACTGCCCGGACCAGCAGAATTCCAAAACCCAGCCACAGCAGCGTGATCATCGTCATGCGAGATGCTGGCATCAGCACTCCCAGCGTGCGATGGAATTCGAGTGTCAGCCAGCAGATCGCGGCGAAAAAGACCGCCAGCATCAGCAGTTGCCTGGCCGATGAGCCGGTAAAATCAGCCTGAATGTCGTTACTTCGATCCAGTGAGCTGGCAGACGCCGATGCTGCGGTCCCGCGTGAAATCAGCCAGCTGCCCCAATACAGGCAACCGATCGGGATACCGAACGAGACGGCTCGCTGCAGCAGCTGAAGCAGGCTGTTTGAGACTGTCTCTGCAGCGGGTGTACCACCGAACTGCTGCGGCAGATCGAAGCCAAATACGCGGATCATGGCGATGGTGTAAAGCGACATACTGATGAGCTGCAGGAAGTTGCTGCCGATACGCGAGGCGATCCACAGCATGGCAACAGCCTGCAGTGACCAGCTGGCGGCGATCCATTGCCCGGATAACAGCAGCGGCAGAGACACAGACAGAAAGACTGCAGACAGACCGATGAATGTCAGCATCAATTCACGATCCAGTACCCGCCGAATCAGGCAGTAGTGCACGTGCAGTGCGTAGAAGGCACTGAGCCCAAGGGCTGCAGCGGCTGACCAGCGATATCCCCAGGTGCTGTCAATCAGCCCGTAACTGATGCCGAAGAAGGCTGCGGCGTTCAGAAACAGGACGATGACATCCAGCAGATTGGAGCGGACCCTCGTACGCAGGTTGTAGATGAATACCATCGTCGAGAACATGCCGAAGAAGGCCACGAGAAACGGCATGACCTGCCAGAAGTGAACGGTCGGTACAAAGGCTCTGAGTGATGCCAGCACGAGGATGTGGTGGCAGATAAAACCCAGATAGCTGAGCAGTGGCCAGCGACGAAAGGCAGAGACTCCCAGAATGCCGCAGCCGAGGATCAGCAGGTAGCTGTAAAGTCCGGGAAAATTGACCGTCTGAGTGGAGAGCATGACGGGGGTCAGGTAGCCGCCCAGAACTCCCAGCACAGCCGTCAATCGTGAATCGAAGCGAACTGAGATGAATCCGGCCATGACAGTGACAGCCGTCATCAGAGCGAACATGAGACCATCATCAATCAGATGATACAGACCGCCAGCGGCGAAGACGCTGAAATACAAAGTGGCAGTGCCGGCGCCCAGCAGGCCCTGTCCGATCAGGCGATAGTTACCGGTAAGCAACTGGATGCCCGCTGTCAGCATACCCAGCCCCGTGCAACCGGAAAGGATCGCGCGGGCTGTGGGCGACAACATTCCATGATCAATGGAATACTTCAGGAAGAATCCTACGCCGACAAGCACCAGCAGCAGACCGATGCGCAGCAGCCACTGGCTGGCCACAGCAAATTCCCATGAAACACCCTTTGGAATGTGCTCTTCACCCACGACGATCCAGTTCCAGATTCTGTTCAGTACGTCAGTGGCTGCCGTTTCGAACTGGTTACCGGGACGTGCAGGATCGACGGCAGCTGTTTTGGGATCGGGGACGTGGACTGCAGGTGTCGCATTCTTTGGCCTCAGGCTTGTTCGCAGTTCGTGTTTGTCAGAATGCGACGATTGAGAAGGCGTGGCAGCGGGCACGTCGGGACTTTTGCTCACAAGCACTGTTTCTGCAGGCGTGGCTTTGGGAGTTGCCTCGCTGGCTGCTGTCGTTGGGGCTGTCGTTGGGGCTGTCGTTGGTGCGGGTTGAGCAACGGAAGTGACGCTGGATCTGAGCGTGGGCTCTGCAACCGTGCTTTGCTGAGCCAGAACGGCGTCATAGATGGCCTTCATCTGCAGGGTGGTACGCTGCAGATTGTCACGCTGCTCGCTGCGCACAGTAAGGATTTCCGTGTGTAGTCTGCGGATGGCAATGAAAACAGCCAGCAATCCCGCAAGGCCCAGCCAGATTTCCAGAACGTCGACCATCACAACAGCTCCTCAGTCTGAACCCTGGTTTCCATCGTTTTACCACTGCGCGCAGAAACTCCACCGGGGACGTTTCAACAGTCTCTGCACGTGCCGTGCCGCGGGTTGTGCGTATTTTTAAGTCGTTTGTGCAGATGGGTTTATGCTAGTTCTGTCCAGTGTGCGAAATGGTGTCACTTCGGGCGGGGGACGTTTTTTGTGTGCTGCATGCGCAGCATTTGTTTTTGGGATGCCTTGCGAACGCAGAGAGACGCTCGTACGGCCCGGCCTCTGTTGGTCGGACTGCTGCTGGCATCTGAACAGGTCAGGCTGCGGACGCCCCAGGTTATCGCGAGCGCGGTCCTGCAGTCAGAGTCTGCGAGCAGATTCCGGCGGGGGGCAGGTTTGTCTGTCGAGCGGGACGCGTTTCAGTGTCCGGCAGCGGCCATTTTCAGCAGACCCATCAGGGTCTCTTCCTGTTCAGCGACTTCCCGCAGCGGCCAGGAGAATCTGGCAGCCAGTCGTCGGCGCAGGGCGGGAAAGGCCTGGACAAGGCCACCAGAGACGGCCAGTTGAGTCCACGCAGGCGTGTCAGTCAGGCGACGAGAACATTCGAGGTAACTGTCAGCCATGAAATCGAAGGCCGCACAGAACAGATTTCCGACAGTCAGGTTTTCTGTGGTGATGTGCGAGATATTTCCCGCATCACCCATGGCACTCGAAAAGAAGCTCAGGTCACAGGAGAGACCATTGCTGGTATCACAGTCTGTGGCCGCGGCAATCAGCTGCCACGAGTTACTCAAAGTGATACCGGCAGACCGAGGCAGTTCTGTCAGCAGGGCTTCCAGAATGGTCAATGAGCGACCAGCGGGAATGTGAGTGACTGTATTCAGGAACTGCCCGTTAAACCAGCAGCGAGTCTGGCAGTTGCCGGGTTGAAATGTGGAAGTGATCTGACTGACCTGAGAGCCGGTAGAGCAGTTGATTGATAATTCAGTACTCTGCAGATCGATGCCAAGCAATGCCGCCTGCTGATCTCCGATAGCGGCGAAGCAGTTCAGTCTGCGCCCATTGAAAGAGAGTTGTCCAACCGGTTCGGATTCAGCGATGGGCTCGGGCCAGTGTAAGCCGTCGATTCCGGCTGCAGCGAAGGCCTCATGGTGCCAGTCGTTGGTTTGCAGGTTGAGCATGCCGATGCCCTGTGATCGGTGCATACGGGGAATGGTCCCGCAGAGTTCAGCGATCACATAATCACCAACCGTGACCGGGACAGCATGCTGTGGCAGCTGGCGAGCCTGAGCCAGCCAGTACAGCAGGGTGGTAGCCGAGCCTGGCTTCAGTTCTTTTCCGAGGTCTTCGAACTGCTGATCAGTCCACGATGTACGCAGCTGGTGCAGCAGTGGAGTGGTACTGTTGGGGGCTGGCAGCAGGCTTCTCTGGTCGCGCCATGAC
The DNA here is from genome assembly GCA_903858815.1 of uncultured Planctomycetaceae bacterium. Taxonomy (GTDB): domain Bacteria; phylum Planctomycetota; class Planctomycetia; order Planctomycetales; family Planctomycetaceae; genus SXXK01. The sequence goes on from CAIOKE010000218.1 coordinate 59,222, forward strand.
AGGTAGTTGGTGATTGGTTGCTGTTGCTGATTGAGCAGCAGGACTCCGCCCATCTGGCTGCTGAATCTGACGTGTTCGGCATCAGGGGCTGCCTGCAGCAGCGATTGCAGTACCTGTCGCGTGCTCTGCACGATCTTGGCAGGAGACACTTCATGGAAACCGGAGGGCAGTGAATTGACTGGTCCGGGGAAGGCTGCTTTTTCAATGTGCTCGACGCGACCGGTCGCGACGTTGAGTACACCGCCTTTGATGGAGGAGGAGCCGATATCGATTCCGAGACACCGCATAGGAGACCTGTTTCTGCAGGCAGTGATTAAGTGATCTGATCAGACTTCGGCTGGCAGGGGAATGGAGACAAGTTTTGCTGCTTCCTGCAGCTTTGCTCGTACGTCTGCCGGCAGATCGATGCCCAGTTTTTCGGCTTCCCGAGCGATATCGAATTCACGCTCGCCCGGCAGCAGAACACCGGTAGCCCCGGCTGCGGGCGGGGCTGCATGGATTTCGTCGATCAGGGTACGGATCCGGGAGTTGAACTGCTGTCGGTCAGTCATGGCATCAATGTTGATGACGGTCATTGATGCGTTGTGCCATGATGGTCGATCGACGGGATCGAACATCCAGCTGCCAACCTGCCACGTCATGTGACCTCCGGGAATCAGCCCTGACAATACTTCGCACCACAGTCCCAGTCCGTAGCCTTTGTGCCCGGCCATGGGGGCCAGTGCTGCGGAGTGTGGGTACAGCGATCCGTCCGTTGTGGGCAGTCCATCGGGCCCGATCAGCCATGTGGGAGGAATGGTTTCTCCGCGTTGCCACGCTGCATAGACCTTACCACCGGCGACTGCTGCCGTGGCGATATCCAGCAGAATCGGGTTGCTGTCGGTGGGGATGGCGAATGCCAGTGGGTTGCTGCCAAGGACAGCAGTGCGTGAACCCGGAGCAGCCACGCTGGGAATGTCATTGCCGGTGATCATTGCTGCGCAGCCGTGGCGAGCGGCGAGGAGTGCGTACTGGCCGGCCGCGCCGATATGGCCTGTGTTGCGGATCGAAACAAAGGCCACTCCACAGGCCTGGGCCTTCTGGATGGCTGTCAGCATGGCATTGTGGCAGCCCACCTGACCCAGGCCCGAATCACCGTCGATGACTGCCCACGCGGGGCCTTCGCGTTCAATACGCGGGATAGCCGCCGTGCGATAACCGCCACCCTGCAGTTTGCGGAGGTAACCAGCCAGCAGTTTGGTACCGTGTGTAAAGACACCAAGCAGATCAGTTCCTGTCAGCGTTTCGGCTGCGGTGCTGGAGTCCGTGCTGTTGAGTCCAGTGGCTTGAAAGCAGTCGGTGGCGAAGGTTCGCAGGACATTCAGTGGAACTCGTGAGTTCACGGGCAGTCTTTCATAACAAAAAAATCCGCGGTGGTTGGAGCCACCGCGGAAGATGATGTATTTGGCTGGCCGAGACCAGTCTACAGGGAAAAAAGTCAGTTCAGATCCAGCTTCAGTTCGGAGCTGCCTGATTCCGGAATCTCAAGGGAGAGGCCTGAGTCTTCCGGACTGGCGTACTTTGCCGGGAACTGCACGGGTGGTTTGGGAAGTTTCTTCGGATCTTCCACAGTTGAGCCGAGTCCGTCGTCTTCGGGCGGTTGCCAGATCACCGAGACCTTGTGAGTTCCCGGAACTGCTCCGTCGCCGACCGCGTTAGTGCCGAGCGTGAATCGACCTTCAGTGTCCGTGGTGCCACTGGCCGTACGCTGGTCCCCGGCAGGGTGCAACGTTACGGTGAAACCGGCCAGCGGTTTCCCCTTGTAGGTCAGGACTCCGGAGGCTGAAACAGTGCGGAAGATCTCTGCCTCAGGAGTATAGTTGCCACCGCATCCTGCGAGCAGCAAGGTTGCTGACAAAAGAAAATGCCGTCTCAGCATGATAGTCCCTGGGGTACATGAAGGTCATGGAATGTTCGATATCCGGCTGCCCGGAAACGAGATCGAGCACTTACTACCACTCAGATATCACTTCGCCACCATTGATACTGCCCACAGATCTCCAGACGCGGATATCTACGTTTTCGCTGACAAACCGAACAGATCCATCTCCGAGCACAAGTTGTGAGCCACCGGTATGGAAGCTGCGGGTTGCCAGATGTCCACGATCGAATCCGACGCTGCGAATGCAGTCACGCAGTCTGGAGTTTGGGGTCAGTGTGTGGGAGTAGAAAGTTGCTACCACAACTCCGCGGTAATACTGCTTGCCGCGATAAAGGATGGCGCTGGTCGCACGATTATCGCAGGCCGCTACCGGAATCGTATCACCCGTTGGGCTGGCATCCCACGTTGCGAAAGGCAGATTCGTGGCAACCCACAGATCCTGGGGAGTGCCTGCGGCCACAACGCCTGAGGTGGGTGATCCACTGCTTGGCCCGAGGATAATTTCGGCGAACATACCTGTATTGGACAGGCCGTCGACGAAGTCTCTGAACAGGGCGCCTCGATTACGGCCGAATGGTCCGCGGTCTGCAGCATAGTTGGCATTGTCGCCGAGGCTTTGCACATAATTGGTGGTGCCACAACCGTTGGGGCACTGGGTGGGGGCGAGGACGAAGCCGGGGCTGCCGATTTGTGACGGGCACTGCAGGATTGCCAGACGCTGCTGCCGCGCATTCAGGTTGGTTGCGTGGGAGTTGATGTCGACGTTGAAGTTGAACTGATTGTATTCGTTGCTGGCTTCGAAGTACGGCAGGATTTGAGTGTGAGTCGATGCGTTATTAACGCCGAGGAAGCCGGGGGGCAATCGGGTGTGCGTGCCTTCGTAGTTGTGCAGCGCAAGGCCAATCTGCTTGAGATTATTCTTGCACTGAGTCCGGCGGGCTGCTTCGCGGGCCTGCTGGACCGCAGGCAGCAGCAGGGCCACAAGGATGGCGATGATGGCAATCACCACCAGCAATTCGATCAGGGTAAAAGCACGACGTTTCATGCAGACCACTCCAGAAAAAGACACCGAGGAACACAGACGAACAGGTCGCCGGACCGCCGGAGGACGTCAGGAATGGAGTAGAATGAGGCGGCAGGCCTGAACCGTTTGCAGAACGGGTCTGTTCGAGCAACGTGGGATCATAGCTGCGACGGGAATTTCAACGACAGGGTAAATTCTGGATTAATTCACGAAATTGCTGGATTCTGTCTGATTCTCAATCCTGAAGATGGGTGTGTGTGGCGGCTTGAGGATGTCAGATCCGGGTTGCTGATTCCTGGTGGATTGCAGTTCCGCCGTTCGTGCGGGAATGTGTCCTGACAAATCTCCGGCGTACTGGTAGAATTGGAACGAGCGCGGCGGGCACAAGCCCTGCACGTTGGCATCGGCAGGTGTTGGGCGGCGGTTTTGACGGGCAGTGATTTTCCATGGCAGATCCACGAGTTTCCCTGCGGCAACCGATTGTGGCGGCGCTGTTGGCGTTTCTTTTACCGGGGCTGGGGCACTGGTATCAGGGGCGTCGCTTCAAAGCTGTGATTTTTTCGGTCGGGATTCTACTGCTGTTTGGTTGGGGGCAGGTTTTGGGTGAGGGGCAGACGACTTACAGTCGTCTTGTTCTGCGAGCAGGCCCGGATTCGCCTCAGTTTTCCGAAGTTGCTCCGGTTTCCAAATCGTCCTTTGGCTATTGGGCTCAGGTGCTGATTGGCATGCCGGCGTTGCCCGCGTTACTGCAGGAAGGGCGATTCAACGCTGACGACGATTCCGTGGGTTTCCTGGATACTGAAATCCGCAGTGATTTTGTGGGTGCCCTGATCGAAACGACGCGTCAGGGTGACCTTCGAACGCCTGTGACGGGAACCCTGCAGATCGTGCCTTCGCGCCCCGAGGGCAGTCGGACTGTGGAAGGAACGATTACGCTGGATGGTGCCGGTGGTGCAGTCAGCTACCAGCTGGGTGGAGAGGTCAGGCTGGGACGCAGGGTATTCGGATCTCCACGGCGTGGGATTGAATGTCGGCTGGTGGATGACAAGGGAGATTTTCAGTCGGCGCGAATCGAGGGTACGATCCAGCGGAGTTTCTGGAACTGGTACATGGCTCCAATGGATACGGCCGAACTGGATCGTCTGCATGGAAGTTTAAGTCGGCAGTATGATGTGGCAGCGGTTCTGACGTGGATTGCGGGACTTTTGAATCTGATGGTGATCTGGGACGCTGCTCTGGGCCCGGCGTATGGTTATGGTGACGAGAGATCATCTGAGGCCGAGGGCGATGGTGGTGGTGCCGGTGGGCCCGCCCCGGTTCCCGGAAAGTCGGCTGTCTGAGGGCTTTCAGGTGCTCTGGTTTTTTGACACAAAGGTATCAGTGGAATGGATTTAAGTTTGCTGACTCAGGCTGCACCCCTGACTGCCATCGTGTGCCTTGTGTACACGGCAACGCGATTTGAATTGCCCGAGAAGATCATTCGTTCTGCGTTGGTGATGTATGGCAAGACGATGGTGTTTCTTGTGAGTGCCTGGTGCTTGCTGTACTGGGTTTCTGGCTGACTTCGCCTTTGAGTCAGCGAAATCCCCCGGAAAACGCCATAGTTGCGTGGCATTGGTTTGACATTCCGGGCGACCAGAATGACAATTCCGGGAGGTGCGGATGTCTTCGGCATCCGGTCAAGCCTGTTTTCCCGTAGAACTGCGGATGGAATTGTCTGCCATCAGTGGAACCTGCCAGCCTTCAAGCCGTGGCTGATCAACTGCCTGCCAGTGCTGTCTCAGTCGGCACTGCTGCTGTCGCTCGTGTGCCGGTTGTTGGTATTGTCGGGGGTGTGGGGTCCGGTAAGTCGGCGGTGGTACGTGCTTTAACGCAGGCGGTATCACATTCGGGTGCTGGGTGCAGGCTGTTTGTCATTGATGCGGATCAGATAGGTCATCAGCAACTTGGCAAAGCTGAGATTGTTGCGGCGCTGGTTCAGCAGTTTGGCAGGGATATTCTGGAAGACGGCGTCATCAGTCGGGCTCGGCTGGGATCACTGGTCTTTCAGGATTCACCGTCTGGTCAGCAGGGGTTGCAGTGGCTGAACCAGATCGTGCGACCGGGGATTCGTTCCCAGATTCTGCTGCAACTTCAGGCGATTCCGCAGGACGTGGACGCCGTGATTCTGGATGCCGCTTTGCTGCTGGAGGCTGGCTGGGCGGATCATTGTGATGCGTTGATCTGGATCGAGGCGCCACTGCAGCAGCGGCAGCAGCGTGTAATGGCTACTCGCGGATGGACTGTGCAGCAGCACAGGCTTCGGGAAGCATCACAGTGGGATCTGGCACGGAAGCGCGCTGCCTGTGATTTTGTTGTTGAAAATTCTGGTTCACTGGAAACGGCGGCGGCAGAGCTGCAGAAGCATTTGCAGCAGATATGTCGCGGCGGTTTCGTCAGGGTTCCAACTGATTCCAACTGATTCCAACTGATTCCAACTGGTGCCAACGTCTGATTGATCGCTCACGTTCTGTCTGACCACTCTGCTGATACCTGCCTCCGCATGCAGCTTCGCCGGAAACTGCATCACAAGGTCCTGTCAAAAAGTCCGGCACCTTCCGAATACATCCTGTCCTGGAGGCCCGTCGCGGCCATGTCTACTCGTCCTCCTCGTCCCGATGATGCTCGTGGTCCCGTCAGTCGCCTGCAACGTGCTCGCCCGGAAGACAGGCAGTCTGCAGAAGACGCTGAAAAATCCGTCTCCGACACCTTTGCTCCGCCGGCCGAGGATCAGATCAACATCGCTGAACTGCAGCGGATGTCGATGAAGGAGCTGATCGCAATTGCCGAACAGGATCAGCTGACGGAGTATCACGGTCTCAAGAAACAGGACCTGATCTTCAGGATCCTGAAAGAGCGTACTCGTCTGAATGGTCTGATGTTTGGCGAGGGGACTCTGGAAATCCTGCCGGACGGTTTTGGGTTTCTCCGCAGCCCCGACTACCACTACCTGCCCTGCCCCGACGATATCTATGTCAGTCCCAGTCAGATTCGGCGTTTTGGTCTGCGTACCGGCGCCACGGTCGCAGGTCAGATTCGGCCACCGAAGGAAAATGAACGATATTTTGCTCTGCTGCGAGTGGAAGCGATCAATGGCGAGGACCCGAATCTGCTGACGAACAAGGTCTTCTTCGATGACCTGACTCCGCTGCACCCTGAGCAACGACTGCGTCTGGCGGATAACGCAGAGCATCTCAGTACTCGAATTGTCGATCTGATTGCTCCGATCGGGCTTGGGCAACGGGGGCTGATTGTTTCGCCTCCGCGGGCAGGCAAGACGGTGCTGTTGCAGCAGATGGCTCGAGCAACCCTGCAGAACCATCCTGACGCCTACGTGATCATGCTGCTGATTGACGAGCGGCCTGAGGAAGTGACGGACATGGAGCGTCGATTGAAGGGGCGCAACTGCGAAGTTGTCAGCAGCACCTTTGATGAACCGTCTTCACGGCATGTTCAGGTGGCCGAAATGGTCATTGAAAAAGCCAAGCGAATGGTGGAGTACGGGCATGATGTCATTATTTTCCTGGACAGCATCACTCGGCTGGCGCGAGCATGGAATACAGAAATCCCGAATTCCGGCAAGACGCTGTCCGGTGGGGTGGATGCAAATGCTCTGCAGCACCCCAAGCGATTCTTCGGGGCGGCTCGCTGTGTTGAAGAGGGTGGCAGCCTGACAATCATCGCGACCGCTTTGATCGATACCGGCAGTCGAATGGATGAGGTGATTTTCGAGGAATTCAAAGGGACGGGCAACACGGAGCTGCATCTCGATCGCAGACTTGTGGAGCGTCGGGTATGGCCGGCTATTGACATCAATCGCTCGGGAACGCGACGCGAAGAACTGTTGCTGAACGAGGATGAATTGAAGCTGATGTGGGTGCTCAGACGAGTGCTGAACGACATGAATCCCGTGGAAGCTATGGAACTGCTGGTCAATCGTCTGAAGCGGACTAAGACCAATGAAGAATTTCTGCTGTCGATGAATCTCAACTGAACACTGGCTGCTGGGAACTGCTATGCCTTCTGAACTTTCTGCCGGACTGGTCGCAGCGGGTATCCGATTTGCCATCGTGGTTTCGCGTTTCAACGACCTCGTGACTCGCCGCCTGCTGGAGGGTGCCATCGATACGGTGGTAAGGCATGGTGGTTCGGCGGAGCAGATTACAGTGGCGTGGGTTCCTGGTTCATTTGAGATTCCGCTGGCTGCTGAACGGCTGGCGGAAGCCGGGCGATTCGATGCGATCATCTGTCTGGGGGCTGTGATTCAGGGGGCAACGTCTCACCATGAACACGTCAACAGTCAGGTGGCTGCCGGCATCATGGGGGCGATGCGGAAAACCGGTGTTCCGGTCACGTTTGGTGTAATCACCTGCCAATCGATGGAGCAGGCACTGGATCGGGCTGGTGGAAAAGTTGGCAATAAGGGCACAGAGGCTGCGCTGGCCGCCATAGAGATGGTCAATCTGCTGAAACTGATAGCGACCTGACTTATTGCTGCCCCTGACACGCGGTGTTCCTGCGTTCGGATCTGATCCCTGTGGTCAGTGGAATTCGCAGGCCATCCCACGCGGGGCGGATTTCGGGTGGCAGAGTACGACACAGTTCGTCGTAGTCCAGTTCATGCGACATGTGCGTCAGAAATGTCTGACGAGGCTGTAACTGTCGAATGATTTTCAGGGCTGCGTCCAGATGCAGATGCGTGGGATGCGGTTCTCGGCGCAGGACGGACAGCACAAGGGTATCCAGTCCTTGAAGCAGTTCCCGGCTTTGTGCGGGGATTGTGGAGACATCGGTGCAGAAAGCTGTATTGCCGATGCGGAATCCAAGGATATCCAGTGAGCCATGTCGCAGGCGGATGGGCAGCACCTGCAACCCCAGCAATTGAAATGGCTGTTCGGGTGCGATGCGGCTGAACGAGAGTTTTGGGGCGGCGTACTGATGCGAATGTGTTGCCGGGTCGGTAAAGGCGTAGGCAAAGGTTTCGCGGATTTGCTTTTCGACGTTGTCTTCGCAGTGAATGGGGACAGCAGCGTGCAGCCGGAAACCGAAGATACGCAGATCATCGATCCCCATGATGTGATCGGCGTGTGCATGTGTCATCACTGCCGCCCGAATCAGCGAGGCTCGTTCCCGGACCAGTTGCAGCCGCAGCTCGGGGCCTGCGTCGATGACAAATTCTCCCTCGGGGGCACGGACCAGCACACCGGTCCGCATCCGACGATTCCGGGGATTATCAGACAAACAGACATTGCAGCGACAACCGACAACCGGGACACCGATACTGGTGCCGGTTCCCATGATGATCATTTCGCCGATGTTTTCGGCTGCGCTGGGTTCGTTGTGCTGGGGTGTGGACAAGTGACGAATGCTCCCCGATTCAGAATGTCGCTGCGGTATCTTAAGGCATTTGTGCGGGAAGACCAGCGGGCTGGGAGATTTGCCGTCTGAGTCTGTCGGGCTTGCGGTGCTTGTCAGTCACGGGGGATCTGGTTTAGGATTCGGGGCGTGGGATGCGAATTCGCGAAGTCATCGAGGGCCTCAGGGGGCGAGCATCGTGAATACCGGCGAGGATGATCTGCAGTTTCTCAGCAGTTCGCTGCAGGGAACCAGTCGCACTTTTGCGCTGGCGATTCCGCTGCTGGGACCTGAACTGCAGTATCAGGTCGGGATCGCCTATCTGTTGTTTCGGGTCGCTGACAGTATTGAAGATGCCGCCTGTGTGGATGCGGCACGTCGGCATCTGCTGTTACAGCGGCTGCGTGACTGTCTGGCGCCGGATTGTCAGCAGTCATCGACTCTGCAGGCGGCGATGGCCGAGGGTTTTGGTGGGCTCTGGCCGGCCGGCAGTGCAACCGAGCACCTGATGGTGGCTGCGTCCCGACTGCTGCGTTTGTTCCATCAGCTACCGCCTGCTGCGTCGGCCTGCATTCGATCGTCACTGGACCGCACCATTGTGGGCATGCTGGATTTTCTGAATTCCGGTGCGGCACGCGGTGCCGAGATTCGTGTGGAAACAGTGGCTGAACTGAAGTTGTACTGCTATTTCGTGGCGGGTATTGTCGGAGAAATGCTGACGGAGTTGTTTCTGCTGCAGGGGCCGGTTTCTTCAGATCAGCTGGGCCGACTGCGTGAACTGGCGGTGGGTTTTGGGGAATTTCTGCAGCTGGTGAATATCCTGAAGGACTCTGAGGGTGACGTGCATCTGGGGCGTTGTTTTATCCCGGCAGGAGTTTCGCGGGAGACCGTAATTTCACTGGCAGAAACCAGCGGTCATGCAGCGCGAGAGTACATTCAGACGCTGGCTGTTCTGGGAGTCTCGGCTGATGTGCTGGCATTCTGTCGTTTCATCAGCCGGTTGGCTGAGGGTTCGCTGGTAGCGTTGCAGCAGCACGGAGCTGGGGCAAAGTTGACTCGCAATGACGTCTTTCGGATTCTGGAGTCTGTCATTGGGGGTCCTCTGGTGACCCCAAAGGAATGATTTTGAAGCCGGGGGCGCTGAGGCAGGGACTTCCATCGACTGTTCAGCGTATTCAGGACGTGCGGGTTGTTTTTTTGCACTCCCTGAGTGGCCTGCGGTTTGTCGCAGCACTGACCGTGGTTGTGAGTCTTCAGTCCTGAGTGACAGTTGTGGTCTGCTCGTGGTTTGTTCTCACGATTCCTTCGTTGGGTTGTCTGGGTGCTTTCGGCATTGTGCGGCCTATCCTGAGTCGGCATAATTCAGGCGTTAGAAGGCGTGCTCGTCAGAGACGCGGGCCGAGCCAGTCAGGGAGTGGTTGGAGACAAGCAAGAGGCGCAGCAGGGATGGCGAAGCGGGGCAACAGAGTTTGCGTGATTGGAGCCGGACCGGGTGGGCTGGCTTCAGCGATGTTGCTGGCAAAAGCTGGTGCTGAAGTGACGGTGATTGATCGTCTGTCACGTCCGGGAGGTCGCTGTTCGGCCCTTGAGCAATCCGGGTTCCGTTTCGATCATGGTCCGACGTTTTTTCTGTATCCGCGAGTGCTGGACGAAATTTTTCGTTCGGTTGGGTGTGATCTGCGGACCGAGTGTCCGATGACTCGTCTGGATCCTCAGTATCGTCTGGAATTTGGTGCGGGTGGTCGTATTGATGCGACTCCCGACATTCCGCGGATGAAGCAGCAGATTGCGGCGATCAATGCGGGTGATGCAGAGGCTTTTGAGGGATTTCTGAATGAGAATCGGAGGAAGCTTGAGTTGTTCCGTCCGATTCTGGAATCTCCTTTTAATTCGCTGCTGGACCTTGTTCGGCCTGCTGTTCTGAAGGCTTTGCCGATGGTTCGGCCGTGGCGATCCGTGGCCGGCGATCTGTTGTCGCATTTTTCTGATCCGCGACTGATAACGGCCTTTTCCTTTCAGTCCAAGTATCTGGGCATGTCGCCATTTCAGTGCCCCAGTCTGTTCACGATTCTGGCGTTTCTGGAGTATGAGTATGGTGTGTGGCATCCGACGGGTGGCTGTGCGGCGGTCAGCGAGAAGATGGCCCAGCTTGCGGCGCGGCTGGGTGCTGAGGTGCGGTTGAGTGAAGAGGTGACGAAACTGGAGTTTGAAGGTCGGAAAGTCGTTGGGCTGGAAACGACTGCGGGGCGGAACGAGCGATTTGATGCTTTTGTGATTAATGCCGACTTTGCCGCGGCCATGGGGCATCTGGTACCGAACGCGCTGCGTCGTCGCTGGTCGGATCAGCGACTGGCTCGCAGTCGATATTCCTGTTCAACATGGATGATGTACCTTGGTATGGAGGGTAGTTTTCCGGAACTGCCTCACCATACGATTTACATTTCGAAAGACTACGAGCGGAATCTTCGAGAGATTGACACAGAGCAGGTGTTGCCATCGGATCCGTCGTTCTACGTTCAGAATGCCTGTATTACTGATAACACTCTGGCCCCTGCGGGGCACAGTACTCTGTATGTGCTGGTACCGGTCCCGCATCAGTCTCCGCAAGTTAACTGGCAGCGTGATTCGGCGGATTTTCGGCGTCGTGTGCTGCAGCAGCTGCAGCGTGTTGGGTTGCAGGATCTGGAGCGGCGAATTGTGTTTGAACGCGTGCTGACGCCTGACGACTGGCAGCATGGTTTCCGGATTTATCGCGGGGCGACATTCAATCTGGCGCACAATCTTGGGCAGATGCTGACGCGTCGTCCGCATAATCGGTTTGAGGATCTTGAGCAGGTGTATCTGGCTGGCGGGGGAACTCATCCTGGCAGCGGTCTGCCTGTGATTTACGAATCTGCCAGGATTTCCTGTCGGATGCTGTGTGCCGAGTTGGGGCTGTCATTTCCGGAGCCGGACGCGCCCGTTTCCGGGGTGGATTTACTGCCATTATCATCGAAGCAGGTGGCCTGACCATGCTGACTTTGGCATCAGCGAGCAGCGGAGGAGTGCAGACCGAGCCGTTGGCTGGCGTGGTGTCGTCAGGGAATGTTTCCGAGGCGTCAGCTGAGATTCGGCGGGTGCAGCGTGAGTGGGCTGCAGTGCCTCTGCGTCAGCGCCTGCGTGTGCTGCGACGACTGCGGTTGCTGATGGCGGAGAATGCGGCGGTGCTGGCAGCCGGGGTGGGTCGTGCTGCAACGGCTGAATCGCTGTCTGCGGAAGTGCTTCCTCTGCTGGATGCCATTCGGTATCTGGAACGGTGTGCGGTGCGGGTGCTGCGTGAGCGCCGTGTTCGGCGGGCCGGTCGACCGCTCTGGCTTTGGGGCACTCGAATTATCAGCAGACCGGAGCCATTAGGGGTCGTGCTGGTCATTGGTCCGTCCAACTACCCGTTGTTTCTGCCGGGCGTACAGTTACTGCAGGCCCTGGCTGCTGGCAATGGAGTGCTGATGAAGCCGGCGCCCGGGTGTGCGGGACCGATGCGGCAGTTGCTGACGCTGGCAATGGAAGCGGGACTACCTGTGGGGCTGGTTCAGGTGCTGGAAGATACCGTGTCGTCGGGGCTTGAAGCGATTCGCTGTGGTGTGGATAAGGTGTTGCTGACCGGATCAGCAAACACTGGCCGACTGGTGGCAGAGCGACTGGCTGGTGTACCCACACCCTGTGTCATGGAGCTGTCCGGTTGTGATGCTGTTTTTGTACTGGCTGATGCAGATCCTGAAGTGGTGGCTGACTGTCTGTGGTTCGGTTTGCGGTTAAACGGAAGTCGTACGTGCCTTGCCCCGCGGCGAGTGTTTGTGCGTGCTGAGCAGGCCGATTCGCTGCTGGAGTGCTTAAGGAATCGCATGGGTATGGCGCAGCGATGCGGGGGCATGGCAGTCACTGCACAGTGGCCCGCCGATGTTCTTGTTCGAGTGCGGCGAGTGGTTACAGAGGCGCTGCAGCAGGGGGCTTTACTGAGATCAGGGAGACTGCCGGAAGTCAATGAAAAATCAATCTTAGAGACTCCGATTCTGCTGGATTTTGTGCGACCGGAAATGGCGGTAGCGCGGGAGGACCTGTTTTTTCCGGTGCTGTCATTTCTGCGAGTGCGGGATGATGAAGATGCGTTGCGGCAGTCTGCCGAGTGTCCATATGCGTTGGCCGCGACTGTCTTTGGCAGTCCGCGGAATGCTCTGAGAATCGCCGGCAGGGTGGATGCCGGGACTGTGGTCCTGAATGATATGATTGCCGCGACGGCTGATCCGCGTGTTTCCTTTGAGGGACGTCATGCCAGTGGCTTCGGGGCAACTCGCGGTGCCGAGGGCTTACTGCAGTTGGTGCAGATCAAGCAGATCATACGCACGCGACCTTTCTTTCGTCCGCATCTTCAGGATCCTGGTCCGTGTGATGCAGAGTTACTGGAGAATCTGATTCGTGTGGAACATGCGAGCTGGCTGGGCCAGCGACTGTGGCGTCTGCCGGGGCTGATTCGGGCGGCGTGGCAGCAGTGGAAGTGGCGTCAGGAACAGTGTTGAATTGAGGGAGCGCAGAGATGGCGGAACGAACGGATGCAGTGGTGATCGGTAGTGGTCTGGCGGGGATGACAGCCGCCTGTACTCTGGCGGCACGTGGCTATGCGGTGACTGTCGTTGAGAAGAACCCGTGGCTGGGTGGAAAGGCTGCACTGCTGACTGATCGTGGCTATCGATTTGATATGGGGCCCACGATTCTGACACTGCCGTCAGTACTGCGGCGTGTCTTTGAGGAAGCCGGTCGGAAACTGGAAGATTATCTGAACATGATCCGTCTGGATCCGCAGTGGCGTTGTTTCTTCGAAGATGGCTCAAAGTTTGATCTTGTTGAATCGCTGCCTCAGATGCAGCAGCAGCTGAAAGAATTCACCGGGGGGGAACAGACCGGTCGCGGCTATGAAAAATTCATGGCGATTTCGCGACAACTGGACGATGTGTCGCAGCGATTCTTTTTCTGGAAGAGCGTGGGTGGGATTGCAGATACGATGAATCTGCGACAGTCCATGTCACTGGGCGTCATGAAGGATCTGCTCAGTCTGCGATTTGGTCGTACGGTTGCCGGGCTGGTGCGTTCGCACATTCCGGATTCGCGAATTGCACAGATGATTGATCACTTCACGCAGTATGTGGGATCCTCTCCGGAAGAGTCACCGGCCGTGCTCTGCGGAATTGCTCACATGCAGACCAACGAGGGGATCTGGTATCCGATGGGGGGGACGCGGGCCGTTCCTGAATCGCTGACTCGCCTTGGGCAGGAGCTGGGTGTCCGATTCATCACCGGGCAGCAGGTGCGTTCTGTGGATACGGAACAGGGCCGAGCGGTGGGTGTGACGCTGCAGGACGGGACGGTTCTGAAATCTCAGGTTGTCGTTTCGAATTCCGACTGTGTGCGGACATGTGAAGAGCTGTTGCCTCGCGAGACCGCAAGGAAACTGCTTTCAAAGCGAACGTTTGAAGCAGCCTGTTCGGGTGTGGTGTTGTATCTGGGGCTGAAGCGACGTTATGAGCACCTGCTGCATCACAATTTTGTGTTCAGTCAGGATCCGCATGTGGAATTTCAGCAGATCTATACTGAGGGAGAGCCAGCTCCGGACCCGACCTGTTATGTGTGTGCTCCTTCACTATCCGGTGACCGCGTTGCTCCGGGTGACGGTGAGGCATTGTACGTACTTGTGCATACACCGTATCTGCGTCCGCATCATGACTGGACGAAGATGCTGCCGGAATATCGCAATGTGATTGTCGAAAAGCTGAAACGCACTGCAGGTATGGAAGATCTGGAAGAGCGGATTGAGGTCGAGCATTATCTGACGCCGGCCAGTATCAATCAGCGTTATCACGTGCTGAATGGTGCAATTTACGGATTGGCCAGCCACGGTCGATTCATGGGGGCATTCAAACCGGGGAATCGGGTTCGAGAAGTTCCGGGTCTGTACCTCGCTGGTGGTTCTGCGCATCCGGGACCGGGTATGCCGATGGTCATGATGTCCGGCTGGATTGCTGCAGACTCGGTCGACGCGGACTTGAATGATGGTCGTACCGGGACTCGCCGTGATGCCTCGCGGAGTGCAGCGTGAGGGGCCCGGGCAGCGGGTTCCTGTCTCGTGTGCTGAATCGCGGTTTCCGACGGTATGTTCGGAGGTTTATCGGTTCGAATTTTAATGCTGCGCGTGTCACGGGTGTTGAGCATCTGGTGTCGCTGGGCGACGTACCGGTGCTGATCTACGTCAACCATCCGGGCTGGTGGGACCCGATGTCTGCGGTGCTGTTGACTGATCTGTTGATGTCGGAGCGGAAGTTTGCTGCACCGATGGATGCAGACGCATTGAAGCGATATCCGATTCTGGAGCGGCTGGGTTTTTTTGGTGTATCGCGAGATTCCACGGCTGGTGCTCGCGAGTTCCTGCGCACGGCACGCACCGTACTGCAGGATTCGCGAACTGCCCTGTGGATGACTCCGACCGGGCGATTTCATGATGTGCGACAGGCGTTGCCATTCCAGCCGGGGTTAGCTCACCTCGTGGATCCGGACTTTGCGGGTACGGTATTGCCACTGGCACTGGAGTATCCATTCTGGAATGAGCGGCGACCGGAGCTGCTGATGGCCTGTGGTCCGCCGGTGAATTGTTCGCAGTTGTCGGCCGACCGTGAATCGAGAACGCAGCAGCTGGAGGCGGCGTTGCTGGAGGTTCAGGCGCACTTGCGAGACCTGGCCATCGCTCGTGACCCTCGGTCATTCAGGCTTCTGCTGGATGGTCAGGGGGGAATCGGGGGCTGGTATGGGCTGTGGCGGCGACTGAGTTTCTGGCGACGGGGACAGAAATTTGCCGACCGGCATGAGGAGCGGTCGGATGGCTGACTGGTGGGTATTGCTGGTCTGGTGCAGCAGCGGGGCAGCTGTCTTCGCGGCTGTGCAGTTTCTGGTGAGTCAGCTGATGTTTCGGCGGGCGCCACCTGCTGCGATGACTGCTGAGGTAACGGATAGCCAGGTGGCAGCTCCGGAAGTTTCGGTACTGATCCCGGCCCGCAATGAGGCGACTCGGATTGCTGCTGTCCTGAGGTCGGTGCTGGGCAGTCGTGGTATCGCTCTGGAGGTGTGTGTACTGGATGATGAAAGTACCGATGGTACGGATGAAATTGTGGAGCAGTTTGCGGCATTTGATCCGCGGGTGCGGCTGTTGCGTGGCGTAAAAATGCCGGCGGGCTGGAATGGTAAACAGCATGCGTGCTGGCAGTTGGCACAAGCGGCGCGGGCCGAAGAACTGGTGTTTCTCGATGCGGATGTTGAGCTGACAGTTGATGCCTTGTTGCGGACAGTGCGGCTCAGGCAGCGTCTTTCTGTCCCCCTGCTGAGTGGTTTTCCACGGCAGCTGACCGGGTCGTTGGGTGAGTCTTTGCTGATTCCGCTGATTCATGTGATCTTGCTGTGTTTTCTGCCCTTTCCGCTGATGCGATTGAGTCGGATGCCGGGGGCATCTGCCGGTTGTGGTCAGTTCTTCGCGACGACTCGGGCGGGATACCAGTTGACCGGGGGGCACAGTGGGATTCGGCAGTCGCGGCATGATGGGGTGATGTTGCCGAGGTTATATCGACGGGCTGGTCTGAAGACGGACATCTTTGACGCATCGGAGATTGCGGTATGTCGGATGTATCAGTCAATGAGTGAGACGTGGCTGGGGTTATTGAAAAATGCGACCGAGGGATTTGCTCGCTGGCCTGCCCTGCCGATGATAACGGTGATCATGCTGGCTGCATTTGTCGCACCGGTCATCTTTGTCTGTGTCTGGATCTGCGAAGTCGGGCTGCAGGGGCAGGGGCCGCTGGTGGCAATCACGCTTGTTTCCGGTTACCTTCCTCGGTTGATCTGCTGTTTTCGGTACGATCGGGCGTGGTCAGGGGCGTTGTTGCATCCTGTCAGTGTTCTGTTGTTTTTGTCGATTCAGTGGATTGCGTGGATTCATCAGAAGCGTGGTCGTTCAGTGCAGTGGCGGCAGCGAAGTTACGAGACGTCTTCCTCATGACTGTGGAAAATCAGCCCATTCTGACTTTGCAGTCGGTGCGAAAATCGTATCGTGGCAGGGCTGCGCTGCAGGGGATTTCGCTGCAATTGTATCCCGGCGAGTTGCTTGGTTTTTTCGGTCCCAACGGCGCCGGGAAAACGACCATGATTCGATGCATCTGCGGACTGCTGAAGCCGGACGAGGGATCGATTACTCTGCGGATACCGGACAGTTTTCAGGGTTCGCGGGCAGATCGCCCTGGGCTGGTCCCGCAGAATCTGGCCGTCTATCCGGATCTGACGGTACAGCAGAATCTGGAGGTCTTCGGTCGCCTCGAGGGTGTGCGTGGTGCGGTGCTGCAGCAGCGTATTGACGAAGTGCTGGACTGGTCTGCATTGAATGACCGTCGTCGTAGTCTTGCCAGAACTTTGTCCGGTGGAATGCAGCGACGTCTGAATATTGCCTGCAGTGTGCTTCATCGCCCGGCTGTACTGCTGCTGGACGAGCCCACTGTCGGTGTTGATCCGCAGAGTCGTGAGCGGATTTACGCAATGATGCAGGAGCTGACAGCGACTGGTACGGCCGTGCTGCTGACCACGCATCAGCTTGAAGAAGTGGAAACTCGCTGCGATCGAATTGTGGTGATGGATCATGGGCAGATTGTGGCTGACGGACAACTTCCGCAGCTTGTGACGGCCAGTCTGGGGCTGCCACATCGAGTTGAGTTATCGTTTCAGCAGCCCTGTGCTGTTGAGCTGCGGGAATTTGAGTTTGATGAACAGCGACTGACGGCTGTCTGTCGTCTGTCCAGTATGCAGCAGTTGCCGGGTGTGCTTGAGGTGCTGCAGAATCTTCCAGAGGCGCCACAGAGCATTAATGTGCGCAGCTTTGGACTGCAGGATGTCTTCCTGGCTCTGACAGGAAGGAGTCTGCGGGAATGATCCTGACCTTCCTTCGCATCGCCTTTCTGCGTTTGCGAAACAATCCCCTTGAACTGTTGCTGGTATTCGTCATGCCAGTGCTGTTTTTCAGTATCTTTGCCATGATCTTCAGCCAGGGGATTGCGGCCGGAACGGAAAAGCCCGTGCGGCTGGGTTTGTTCCTGCCGGAAGACAATAAGGATTCGCGAGCGCTGCGTGAGCAATTGCTGCAGAAAACTTCGTTGATCTGTACTGATCTCAGGCTACCGGCGACGCCGGAGCAGCAGCAGCGCGCCATTCTTGATGCGCAGAACTCGAGTCACTACGACCTGTTGCTGCAGTTGCCGTCTGATTTTTCCCGACTGGATGAGTCGCGATTCCAGCTGCGTTTGATCACTGACGGTCAGAACGCCATGGCAACAGCGATGGTTAAGGCGATACTGGAAGAGTATTACGCGGTGCAGCGAGTTCAGGTGGTGGTGGAGAAACTGCAGGATTCGGCTCGTGCTGCCGCGAAGGTCGCGGCGGAGCGTGCAGCGGCACAGCGAGCGGCGGCTGAAGAGAGGGCGAAGGCAGCGAGGGCTGAGGCGGCCGCTGCGGAAACCGGGAGACGATTGCCGGCGGTTGACGAGTCAGAGGGGGGAGGGCAGTTTTTCAATAACCCAACGACTCCGGAAAAGGTCTTTGCTGGTTCTGGCGGCGCGGCACCCCTTGATCAGGTGGTATCAGACGGTGCTTCTGATCGTCCAACGGACGTGCTGGCTCCTCCTGCGGATGCCATTCCGCAGGAGGTTGAGGCTGGGACAGAAATGCCGGAGGAGCTGACTGAGATTGTGGCGGCTGACGAGTTGATTTCGCAGGGGGCTGTGCCACAGATTTCCGTCGATAATCCTCAGGCTTCAGACCAGCAGAATCCTCGAATTGCCATGTATGCCGCCGGGATTGCTGTGCTGTTTCTGTTGTTCGCCTGTACGGGTCATGCAGCAACGATGCTTGAAGAAGCGGAATCAGGGACGCTGGATCGTATTCTTGTCAGTGAGGCGGGATTATTTCAGATTGTGGCCGGTAAATGGCTGGGCATTTATCTGATGGGTTGTATGCAGTTGACGGTCATGTTTGTGTTTGCCGAATTTGTATTTCAGATCCATCTCTGGAGGCATCTGGCCGGATTTCTGATTATGGCTGGCAGTACTTCGGCAGCTACAGCCAGCTTTGCGATGCTGATGGCTACGATCTGTCGTACGAGATCACAGTTGCAGGGTGCCGCAACTGTCATCATTCTGAGCATGTCGGCCATGGGTGGCAGCATGATTCCTCGATTCGTGATGAGCGATCGGATGAAGGAACTGGGGCGATGGACCTTCAATGCGTGGGCACTTGACGGTTTTCAGAAGGTGTTCTGGTTTCAGTCACCGCTGGAAAGCCTGCAGCCGGAAGTTGTCGTACTGCTTGGAAGTTCGCTGATTATGTCTGTCGCGACATTGCTGTTGAGTGGTCGCTGGCGACGGGGAATTTAGCTGGGGTGTGATATGTCTCAGGGACGAGGCGGGCGTTTTGTGATTCTGGCGGGCATGCTGTCGCCGGTGTGTCTGTGGGGTGGTCTGGCATCGCTGGAGTCAGTGCAGTCACGATCGCTGTCTGCCGATATTGGGCAGTCGACGATCGTCGCCGTGTCTGCGGCCCCGAAAACCTGTCTGGTGCCGTTTGAAGTCCGTGGTGTACGGTCAGGTGTGGGGCGAGTGTGTGTGGCGATCTTCAGCGGTCCTGCGGGATTCCCGGGCACAGAGCGGGCTGAACAAACGCTGACACTGGAGGCTGTTTCAGAGAGTGTTGTGGTGGAATTAAGTCTGCGTCCAGGGGATACACGGGCGATTGCTGTGTTTCAGGATCTGGACGGTAATGGACGACTTTCGAAGAATCTGCTGGGTATTCCGGTGGAGCCTTATGGTTTCAGTCGTAATGCCCGAGGTGTTCTGGGGCCACCGCGGTTTGACAATGCGGCCCTTATAATGCCGGCCGAGGGTGAGGATCTGCAGATACAGTTGAAGTGATGCGTTTGAGTCGATTGAGTGACGTGACGTGTTCAGGATTGCCGGGACGGGGGTGTTGGAATGAGCCACATACAGGCAATCGTACTGACGGGTCTGCTCTGGAGCACGGGCCAGGTGCGCTCGGTGAGTGCGGGCGATGATGGGGTGGTGGATTTCAATCGCGAAGTCCGTCCGATACTGGCGGAGAACTGTTTTTACTGCCATGGTCAGGATGGCAACAAGCGGCAGGGGGAACTGCGTCTGGATCAGCGGCAGGTCGCACTGGATCGTCGTGCCATAGTGCCGGCTGATGTGGCTGGCAGTGTGCTGCTGCAGCGAGTCCACAGTACTGATGCAGATCTGCAGATGCCACCTCCGAATTCCGGGCGCAGTCTGACGGAGCAGCAGAAGCAGACGTTGCAGCGCTGGATTGAGCAGGGGGCGAAGTACAGTGAGCACTGGGCATTTACTGTTCCGCAGTCACCTGCAGTGCCTGCGGTTCGCAATACCGCGTGGGTCCGCAATCCTATTGACAATTTTGTACTGAGTCGACTGGAGTCTGAAGGTCTGCAGCCTGCTCCTGAGGCAGATCGGTCGGTACTGATTCGCAGGCTCAGCATTGACCTGACCGGACTGCCTCCGACACCGCAGGAGGTCGACGCCTTTGTGGCCAGCACAGATCCCATGGCATGGGAGCAGCTTGTGGATCGACTGCTGTCCAGCCCGCACTATGGGGAAAGAATGGCGTTGCCATGGCTGGATGCTGCACGCTATGCCGACAGTAACGGTTTTCAGCAGGATGGAGATACGTGGCAGTGGATCTGGCGTGACTGGCTGGTGTCGGCTCTGAATCAGGATCTGCCGTTTGATCAGTTGACAATCTGGCAGTTGGCCGGTGATTTGCTGCCGGATCCGACGACCGAGCAGAAGATTGCCAGTGGTTTCAACCGTAATCACCTGCTGAATGGCGAGGGTGGCGCAATTCCAGAGGAGCAGAGGTGGGTAATTCTGTTTGATCGTATGGAAACGACGGCCACAACATGGCTGGGTTTAACATTGAATTGTGCGCAGTGCCACGACCACAAGTATGATCCGCTGACACAGCGAGATTACTACAGTCTGCTGGATGGATTTAATCGAGTACCGGAATCCGGGACACCGCAGTACTTTTCCTCGCGCATTCGCGTTGCGGCTCCGTTTCTGGAAGTGCCGTCGGTCGCATTTCAGCAGCGGCAGGAGGAGTTGCAGGCTGCCATCAATATGGCTGATGAACAGATTCGTGCAGCGACAGCGGACGAGTTTCAGAAGTGGCAGGAAGCAGTGCAGGCGGCCGGTGCTTTGCCTGGTGGGGATGCTTTACCGGCCACTCTGAAACTGCTGCTGGCGAAACCTGCTGCAGATCGCAGTGCAGAGGAGCAGTCTGCAGTGCAGTCGGAATTGCGAAAGCTGTTCGATCAGAAGGTTGTGCCCTCGATGAAGGATCGGGTGCCGGCAATCGGGCAGAAAGAGCAGGCGGCAGGACGGCTGGCGGAGTTTCGTGCTGATCAGTTACCGCGAGTGATGATCATGAGTGATGCACAGCCCCGTGAAACACGGATTCTGAACAGAGGTGATTATCTGACACCAGGTGACAAGGTTGAATTCTCCACTCCGGCTTTTCTGCCGGCGCTGCCTGCTGATGCTCCGCGTAATCGCCTCGGCTTTGCCCGATGGCTGGTTTCCGGTCAGCATCCCCTGACTGCGCGCGTGCAGGTGAATCGCATGTGGCAGTATTTTTTCGGTACTGGCCTCGTTCGAACATCGGAAGACCTGGGTGTGCAGAGCGAGTATCCGGAGCACTTACCTCTGCTGGACTGGCTGGCAGTGGAGTTTCCGTCGCGTGGCTGGAGTGTGAAGCAGATGCATCGGCTGATTGTGACCAGTGCTGCCTATCGTCAGTCGTCGCGTGTGACTCCGGAATTGTCTTTGCGGGATCCGGAAAACCGTCTGATGGCGCGAGCCAGTCGATTCCGTATGCCGGCGATGATTCTGCGGGACTGGGCACTGGCATCGGCCGGCCTGCTGGATGATCGCATTGGAGGTCCGCCAGTGTATCCCTATCAGCCGGATGGTATCTGGGAATCTCTGGCGATTACTAAAGAACGTGATTTCACTTATCCGGCATCATCAGGAAGCGATCTGTACCGTCGCAGTCTGTATACATTCTGGCGACGAACGGTCGGGCCGGCGAATATGTTTGATGCATCCAATCGCCAGGCCTGTCGTGTGCGGATGACACCCACAAGCACGCCACTGCATGCTCTGACGACGTTGAATGATCCGACGTGGGTTGAGGCGGCGCGGGTGCTGGCAGAGCGATGTCTGCTGGAATCGGCAGATACGGATGGTCGCCTGACTCTGGCATTCCGCAGAGTTGCCGGCAGAGTGCCGTCCGCTGCTGATCTGGTGATACTGCGGCGTCTGTTACAGCGGCAGCAGCAGATTTACTCAACGGATGCTGCTGCAGCGCAGGCATTGGTCAGCACGGGCACAGCGCCACGCAACGGCAGTATCGGTGAAGCAGAACATGCAGCGTGGACAGCGGTATGTCTGGCGGTGCTGAATCTGGATGAGGTCCTGGTGCGGCAGTGAGCCGACAGACTTTGGATCAGCCCGAAATCCTGCGAGCAGTTGCAGATTGTATTGCGAGGGGTGTTGACAGAGACTGGTTGAGGCAGAACGGAAACGAATCCGAAAACCGGGTTGCCAGCCTCAGGTTTTTCTTCCAACGGCAGGAGCCTCGCCCTCCCACGGGAAACGACCGAGCACCAGTTCGGTGCCCCCAACCTCTGGACAGCACGCGGTGGCTTCCGCCATCAGTTCGCCCCTCGAGGCCTCGACAATGGGTGCCTTGCGTGGTTGAACGCTTCTGATACCGCACCCGTCATTTTACACCGACCCATTCCCTCTGGTGCTCAGCCTGTTGCAGGTTGCGGCGGATGGTGGGAGCGCCGTCGCTGTGTGGCTGACATGTAACCCGATTACTCTGGCGTCGGGATCTGAAAGTAGGCCGTTGAGATTGCGGCACCGATCTGATTGAGCGTGGTCTGGAATTGATCGATGAAGGGATGCAGTCCGGTGGAGACGATCTCCTCTGCAGTCAGTGTCGCAAGGCGGCGAGACATTTCGGCCACCAGTGATTCTGCTTCGTTCTGAGGTTCGGTAGAGGTGTTGCCGCTGATGGATCGCAGTGCCGTCTCTGTCGCCTGAATGCAGAAGCGAAGCGATCGGGGAAATGCTGGATTGAGCACAAGGAAGTCCAGTACCCGATTGGGCTGAATGGGTCCCCATGTGCGACGATACATCTGCAGTGCGCCTGTAGACTCCAGCAGTGCGGCCCACTGGACCACGTCCAGCTGTTCGCTGCCGGTATTCATCACGGGCAGCAACAGGAAGTAACGCACGTCAAGGATTCGTGAAGTCTTGTCCGCTCGCTCCAGTTGGTATCCGAGTGTAGAGAAGTGCCACGCATCGCCGTGTGACCATGTAGCTTCCCGGACACCAAGCACCTGATGGGCAGAACGCTTGATGCGTTCGAGAAACTGATGGGGCTGTTTCAGGATCTGTGGCTGCTGAGTCGTGTCGGTGCGGACTCGCAGATAAAAGCGATTGACGGCCTCCCACAAGGGTGCGGTGAGAGCTTCGCGAACCGAGCGAGCATTTTCCCGTGCAGCCGTAAGGCAGCTGATAACCGAGTTCAGATTGCGACGGTCAAACAGCAGGAAGTTGATGATATTTTCGCGAGTGGGTGCGGCGTATCGCTGCAGAAACGCTTCCACGTCGCCACCGGCGTGCAGGAGGGAAGACCACAAGGCCTGCTCACTGCCACGATACCCCAGAGCAATGCTGGACGTGACGTCTATGAAACGTGCCTGGTTCTCAGCACGCTCAAGATAACGGCTCATCCAGAACAGTGAATCGGCAACTCGGCACAGCATGGGATTGGGCCATCACATCAGGGAAAACAGCAGGTCATGAGTTCCATCAATTCTGCAGCAGCACCCATGTGTCCTTACTGCCACCACCCTGGGACGAGTTCACAATCATGGAACCTTCCCGGAGTGCAACGCGAGTGAGGCCACCTGGCAGGACGAATGTCTGTTCCCCGAACAGGATGAACGGACGCAGATCCACATGGCGCGGAGCAAGGCGGCCGTTGATCACCGTGGGCACTGTTGACAGAGTCAGCATGGGTTGTGCAATGTAATTACGCGGATCACGGCGAATGGATTCAGCACAACGGTCCCGTTCTTCCTGGGAAGCAACCGGTCCCATCAGAATTCCGTACCCGCCCGATTCGTTGGTCGGCTTCACCACAAGGCTGGACAGGTTCTCAAGAACCCAGCCACACTGCTTCGGGTCGGAACACAGATACGTGGGAACATTATTCAGAATCGGATCCTCAGACAGATAGTACCGAATAATGTCCGGAACGTACTGATAAACCGCTTTGTCGTCGGCAACACCGGTGCCGGGAGCATTTGCCAGAGTCACCCGGCCTGCCCGGAAAGCTCGCATCAGCCCAGGCACGCCCAGCATACTGTCCGGACGAAACACTTCAGGGTCGAGGAAATCGTCATCAATTCGCCGATAAATCACATCAACTCGCCGCGGGCCACGAGTGGTCTTCATCCAGACTGTGTCATTACGATCCACAAACAGGTCCGGGCCAGTGACCAGTTCAATCCCCATCTGTTGCGCCAGAAACGAGTGTTCGAAGTAAGCCGAGTTGTAAATACCCGGAGTCAGAACAACGGCAGTTGGGTGCTCTGCCTCCGGTGGCGCCGTGCTGAGTAGTTTTTCCAGCAGTCGCTCTGGATAGTCATCAATCGGAGCGATGACTGATCCCTCAAAAACCTCGGGCAGCACTCGTTTCATGATTTCCCGATTTTCCAGCACGTAGCTGACACCTGATGGGCAGCGCAGGTTGTCTTCGAGAACGTACAAGGTGCCATCATGGTGACGTACCAGATCCGTGCCTGTGACGTGAGTCCACACGCCACCAGGTGGCCGGAAGCCAACACATTCCGGACGGAAGGTTTTAGCTGTTCGGATCAAAGCCTCCGGAACGACACCATCGCGCAGAATGCGGCCCTCGTTATAGACGTCATCCAGAAACAGATTAAGCGCCTTGATTCGCTGCTTCAGGCCGGTTTCGATCTGCTGCCATTCCTGAGCGGGAATCGGACGCGGTACAACGTCAAATGGCCAGATCTTTTCTGTACCGGCATCGTGGCCGTAGACGGCGAAGGTAATGCCCTTCTCCAGCAGCTCCTCCTCTGCCAGTTTCTGCCGCTCAGCCAGAACGTCAGCAGACAGTGCAGCCAGACATTCAGACAAAGCGGAATGCCGAGGAACCCCTGACTCCGTCAACAGCTCGTCAAAATTGGGTGCTGGCTGTGTCACGCGAAAAACCTCGCTGTGTGGGGAACATCGGGTACCATAAGCTTGCTGCCGTGATTTCGGACACTGTGCACAAATTGCATGCAGGGCTTGTGCGGATTCTGTAACTGGAAACTGAACCTGACTGAATCCAAACGCAATTTTCTGCAATAACGCGAGATTTGTGCAGCAATCATCTTGTTGTTGGCTATTAGTGCAACAATTGTGCCGCCGGCGTGCCGATTTCGCAGGCATGATTCCCTGTTTGTCGATGAATTCTCATCGCTCAGCGGGATCGATTCGCATAAAGCAGAGCCGTTTCCGATCGCCGGTCTGATAGAGTCGCTCGAGTAGATGGATGACTGAGGGCTGATAGTCGATCCGTCGATCTTTGCGGCCTTCGACGATGCGGATGGGTTTTGTGAGGTCGATCTCGGGGATTTCAGGACTGATGTACAACGTGACTTCAGCCGGGGCTGATTCGATACGGAACACATTGGCGGAAGACATGCGAGCGTCCAGCGTGGCGGGACGGAAACCATCCTGACTGGCGTCCGAAGGGGCATCCAGCTGACCGAATTGTTTGGGCAGCCCGCCAAGTTCCACCCAGCCCCAGTCGAGGTCAGTGGACCGCAGCAGACGAGCATGCACTCTTTTGGGCCATGCCTGTCGGCGATACAGCTGAAACCAGCGAAACAGGTCATCAGCCTCTTCGGCATAGGCCTCAGCTCCATGATCCGGGTATTTGATAAATGTCGCGTCAAACCAGACCTGGATTTCTTCCCCACGACGGAATAATTTTGCTGCCAGCTGTCCCATCTGTTCGAACCAGAGTGGATGAGCATCACCAATGACGATGTACCATGGTTTCTCTATGGCATTCGTGGCTGTCCATTGCAGGTGTTTACGACCGGTGGAACTGATGGCAGCAACTGCGGCGAATTCCTGTGCATGCGAGGCCATCAGGTCCATTGCCGCTTCACCACCGGTGCCGTGTCCTGCCACATAGATTCGCTCATCATCGATGCGGAGTCCCAGTCTGACTGTGCGCAGCAGATTCATGACCTGCTGGTGTTCGATGGCAGACGCAGTCCACGTGGTTTCGCTGGTCTCAGTGCCGACCAGTGGCATCACGACGATGAACCCATGGATTTCCGCCTGTGGTTGCCACCATCGGAGCCATGCGGCAGGGTCGCCACCGGTTTGTGGGAATGCAATAACCAGTGGCCAGTCACGTGACTGGTGGTATTCCGGTGGAACAAGCCCGATCGCGCCGGCACAGTTCTCTGAGGGTTCAATTCGGAATGTTGCTGCATGTCCGGGCGTAGCTGCATCAATCCTGACGGGCAGTGGTGGCGGCAGATGGCGAACCATCGCAGCGATTCGTTCGGTACTGACACCTTCAGTGCGGGCTATCTGCGCTGCCTGCTGGGTACGAATCTCGGTTTCGTCGGGTTCACTGGCAAGATAATTCAGAATCATCCCACGTGCCTCGAACAATGACAGTACGTCATTCAGGCTGTTCATAGTGTTTTCCGCTCCCAGCAGCCAGCCGGAGAGAGCGGTTGCCAGTTGTTCGTCCGCCACGGGGCGTTCGGCCTCGGCTGTATCCAGTTGCAGTTCAAAGGCAGCAAACCGAGGCAGCGAATCGGGATCGAGCTGTTCGATGCAGAGGGTAGCGGCATGTCGAGCGGCGGTTCTGACGGCAGCATCCTCCAACTGGGATGCCAGTTCTGAGATCGCGTGTCTGATTCGTTCGGCGCGACGATGACTTTCGGCGTAGTCGGCCGCAATCCGTTCGACTCGCACGATTGTTTCCGGCGTCAGTTCTTTGGATGGGTACAGTCGAGCGCCGTTGGCTGCGAGGTTATGCTGACCGGCAAGGCGTCGCTGTTCGAGGGCATCAGCAATCTGTCGGGCCGTTTCTTCGCGAACGACCTGCAACTGCTGCTGCTGCACAGCCTGCTGGTCAGGGAAGTCTCGGCCAAGACTCTGCAGAATCGCCGTGGCTTCCGGGAAGCGACGAGCCTTCAGCAGCATGCGGACAATTTCCAGCCGGCGGACGGGACTGGATTGAAATCCGTCAGCGAGGGACAGCGTGGAGACAAGATTCTGTGTGGGCAGCGAGTCCAGAGAGACGGCAAAGGTCCAGTCATGAGTCAGGCTGGTCACTTCGGCATACATCTCATTGACGGCAGTGACAGCCGCAGAGAGTTCTTCGGGATCTTCTCCGGGACGAGGGACACTGGCCCGTGAAACTCCCAGTCCATCAAATGGACTGAGAGCGGGCAGGATCAGGGGGCGTGGTTTTCTGGCAGTTCTCTGACGCGGGATTGGCAGTGACAAAGCGGGCCACGCGGTAATGTCAGGTACCGGCTGTTCAGCGCGGCGGCGAGGCACATAAATGTCGCGATAGCCCTGGCTGATTACTCGCAACGCAAGCTTCTGGTCGATTTTATCGACAACGCGGCGACTGACTGGCAGTGGCGCCAGTGTGGTGGCAGATGAAATCATGCCACTGAGAATCTGACCACTGGAGATGCGAACAGAACCGGGAACCGGCTTTTCTTCCTCGATGGGGATGATTCGCACATCCGCCTGGGGTTCGTCAGCAGCCAATTGATGAATGGCTACTGAGAAGACAGTCAACAGCAGCCAGATGGCAGAGACGATTCCATACCAGAGACTGCGGAAGATCACTGCTGTTCCCCCCGAATGAACACAGGCCGACTCGAAAACGAGCGGCCTGTGCGTCGATCCTGTCTGCTCCGGAACAACGGACTTCATTTCATGAAGAAGTCGGTCGGGCCTCGCAGAGTGTAATAAGGATACTGGTAAACGGCCGGCGGCGCGTTCTGCGGAGGATAACTCAAGCCGTCCGGAGTTGTATAGGTATAGAAGTTACGGTGCACCGGAAAGAACGGCAGATTGCAGCTTCCGGTCTGGCAGGCACCTGAATGTGGGCAATTCTGGCTGTGGACGACGTGACCGCCATGTCCGGCCGTACCCTGACAGCTGGGGCAGCCCTGCACCGAGACCGGTCCAGCAGTCCATTCGCCGGGGCCCTGGCCACGAATTTCCGGAGTTGTGGACGCGCAGCCCGTCGCCAGCAACCCAATCGCTCCTGAAAGCAGCAGCGTCAACGTCGATCGATGCATGAATCCCGCTCCCTCGAGTCCCCCCAGAATCCTTCCGGCCCCTCATTGTTCGCCGGGTCAGCAGGCACAATTCACGGCGGACTCCCTGTCGGGACCGCCCCCGCTGATACACTCCTGACATTCGTTATCGGCAGAACAACCCGCCAATCATGCAAAATCCCTCTAAATCCGATCCCAGAATTCCAGGAAGTTTAGAAGGTCTTGCGAAAACGGGGTGGTCCGCATACAGTCCTGAGAAGCACAACGGCAGGCTGCCCCGGCAGGCCTGTTTTGTATGCAAGTGACGAAGAGGACTCAGTTTAGGTTGTTCAGGGAGGAATCGGTGCATCTCGCAGTCTCAATGCGAAGTCTCGGGGATCAGGCGTTCCCGGCGGCCTGCCTGCAGGTTCAGGAGCTGGGTTTTGACAAAATCGAAATCTGCTTCAGTGAATCCAGCAATCAACTGAAAATGGCGGCCGTTGCGGCAGATCCGGAAACCCACGTTGCTATGCTCAAGGAAGCCAGCCGGCTGTCTGCCGTGGCTGTGTTTCTCGAAAGCGAAACGGACCTGACCACCTTTTCCGGGCTGGTGCGGTTTGCACAGTTGCTCAAAGTGGCTCAGTTCACCATCGAAGCCTCGCCCCGGGGGACACCATTCAATACCGAGGTCGATCGACTTCGCGAACGCAATGCGATCTGCCATCAAGCCGGCATTCGCATGTCAATTCTGACTCGCTCCGGCACGCTTGCTGAAGACCCCCATACTGCGGTTGAGTTGTGTCAGGCAGCTAAAGGTGTCGGTATTACTCTGGATCCCAGTTACTTCATCTGCCGCCCCGGCGGAATCGTTGATTTTGATGTCACGTTTCCTCATGTTCTGCATGTGCATCTGCGCGATACGTCAGTCTCAGAACTGCAGGTCCCTGCCGGGCTGGGTGAGGTGGACTACGGTCGCATCATCGCCATGCTGCGGCAGTATAACTACAACCGCTCAATGTCCGTGGACCTGCTACCCGGAACTCTGCAGGGTGAGGACCGCCTGCGGGAACTGCGGAAACTGCGTCTGCTGCTGACCAGCATGCTGTAAGTCGATTGATACTGCGATCTGGCCTGGCCTGCCCTGCCCTGCCCGTTCCTGACGGAACGGGCAGTTTCATGCGCCCCGACAGTTACTGCTGCTGACTCATCAGCTGCCCTCTGTATTCTGCTTCAGCGCTGTATCGAAGGCCTGCAGGCCGCTGCTGATCTCAGCCGCATCCGCAGGCTCCGGAGGAATGCCACCGAATCGCAACTGGTTGAAGGCTTCCGCAATTCGCGCGGGCAGGTCCGGGACCCCAGCCCGTCCAAGCGGAATGGCAAAGGTCTGCTCGGCTGCACGACAGAATTCCAGTGCCGTGGCGGATTCGCCACGTGGGTAGCCGGCTCGCTGACATAACTCGCAGAAAGCTTCATAGAATGCTACGGCCGAGGGCTCCGGGCGAGCACCACGCAGCGTTTTCAGCAGCGGCAACCGAGATAACAACCATTGAATAATGCGCCAGCGACGCTGGATCCAGAAACCACTGCCACCCAGCAACAGTCCAGCCGGTAGTAAGACCTTCCAGTCGCTCCATGATCGAGGTGCAGCGAGGGCCGAGCGGACAGCCGTCTGCAGTACAGGCACCATGCCCTCACTGCGAATGCTGGTCATCAATGATCCCCATGAGCTGAGCAGCGGGCTGAAGAACAGCTTCTGACGCTCAGCCGACATACTGCTGACATTTCCGGTCCAGAGATCTGACAGAGCCGCCTGAAATGACGACAGCACCGATCGCGTCGCCACGGCCGTACGCTCTGCCTGTCGCGGGGCTCCCGGGGTTGGATCCACTGTGACCCACGTGCCGGAAATCCACGCCTCCACCCACGCATGCGCATGATGGTTGCGTACTTCGTACTGCCCGGTTGCCCCATTCAGCTCACAGCCACTGTAACCCATTACGAGGCGGGCTGGCACGCCGGCTGCCTGCAGCATCAGAGTGCACGCGGAGGCAAAGTACTCGCAATGGCCCTCGCGCGATTCGAACAGAAACTGCTCGATCGGATCGAGATCAAGACTGACACTCTGACGATTCAGACTGTAGCGGAATCCGTTCTGGGGACTGAGATAACGGACAATTTTCTCGAGACATTCTCGGTCGGGCAGTTTCTTCTCCTGCGGGGCACACAGTTCCCGAGTTGTCTGATACAGACGGGGCAGGCGATTTCGCAGATCGTCAGTGATATAGCTGGTGACCGCCCGCATCTGCAGTGCTCGCTGCTGAGTTGCCACTCGCAGTTCAGATCGGCCGAATTCCACCGTCCACCACGGGAAGCCGATCTCGGGATGCCGCAATCGGGAAGCACAGCGAACTTTCCATGAACGGCTGCTCGGAATCTGCGACCGGTCCTCACCCTGCCACGTCAGGGAATTGTTCCAGTTACGTTCATTAATCCGCCAGCCGGCAGCCGGTTCAATGGAAATCAGTGGGTAGGGTGCAAACGCAGAAACCGGGACTGGTGGCTCATGCGTAAACTCAAGCAGAAAGTCGGCGGATGCGGGCCGTGAACTGGTCTGCTGTGGTAGTCCATTACTGCGATTACCGGGTCCAGGCAGCCAGCGGCCCTCAGCGTAGAAGGACATTGCTGAACCCCTCAGCAGTACTTCAGGCATCTCCATTTCACGTTCAAAGGTTTCGATCGGAACGCGACTGGATGACTTCAGATCGGTGATTGTAAAAGTCATGACACGGCGGTTATCCGGCAGCAGTCGGCCGAATTCTCCCAGACGAATTGACCCTGAATACCCGGTGGTCGCTGTGCCGCCGAAATCATCCGGCAGAGAACTGCTGAATACGGAGTTGGCCGATACGTTGATGCGAGGAAATGCAGCGAAGACAAACAATGCGACAACGATCGAGAGTCCCCAGCAGCCTGTTACCAGCGCCGTGAATCGCGGACCGGTCCATGATCGCAGTGATCCATGATCCACTCCATGCACAATGGCAATCTGTGGTTCACTGCGAGTGACCACTTTCCCCGTTTCTGCCGATGCCAGCCCGAGGAACGACAGAATCCAGCGCCTTGTCGGAAGCCAGCGATGTCGAGCAGGCTGCACGACAGGCCGCGACTGGTCTGATGGGGCCCGGCGTGTCGCATCCGGAAGAATCAATCGGCGCGCTCTGGCAAGAGAAAACACTGCCAGTGTCCACATCATCAGCAGGGCGAACAGGAATGTCGCAACCCCATACGACAGACCCGTTGACAGGACAGCGGTCGCGGTGCACTGGAGCATACTAAGGGCGATCAGCCACCAGTATTGCCGACCTGTTTTGGGCATCAGCAGCACGATCCATGTGAGGAAGATCAGCAGGTCAGTGCCTGCTGTAAGCCTCTGAAAATTGCTGCCAGTGAATCGCTGGCTGGCCGCCACGAGAGCAATAATTCCCAGCACATTGGCCATTAAGACGGATAACCGCAGGCGTCGCTGTATCACTCCCGGACCCAGTCCCAGCAATGCAGCCAGTGGCGTCAGCGCGGGTGGCGTCAGTCGGCCCTGTCCGGAACCGAGGATCAATGAAGCAGCCGTG
The DNA here is from genome assembly GCA_903858815.1 of uncultured Planctomycetaceae bacterium. Taxonomy (GTDB): domain Bacteria; phylum Planctomycetota; class Planctomycetia; order Planctomycetales; family Planctomycetaceae; genus SXXK01. The sequence goes on from CAIOKE010000218.1 coordinate 90,724, forward strand.
ACCATGCAGAAAATACTGACAGAAAATGTCAGCTGCAGGCGACGATCGGCGGCACTCAGAGCTTCGCGATTCATGAAACCCCTCCTGCGTTTGAGTCTGCTGATGCACCTGTGTCAGGCGGCAGGCAGTACCGCAACAGTTCGCCCTGCTCTGCCGAGAGCACAGTGATTCCGGAGACACCAGATCCGGACTGGCCTTCCGCTGTCAGAGTCTGCAGTTTGTGACGAATGGTCGCGGGGCGTGGCGTAATCAGCAGTACAACGCGTCGACCGCGTCCGGATCGCAAAGCATCAGTAAGCAGTTGATCAAGCTGTGTTTGTGGCGCTGCCTGACATTCCGCGAGTGCTCTTAATGCAGACTCGCGAAATGCGGCTGCCCCTGCCGGTTCCACTCGGACATACTGCTCACCCGCAAGACACATACGCTGCAGTTGCCAGGCAGACTGCGGCGAACTCTGCAGACATAATGCCGCAGCGAACGAAATCGCCAATTCCAGCTGCTGACGATCGGCCTGCGAGTCTGCATACAAATCCAGCAGCAGCAGCAACTCTGCTCGACGTACAGGACGCTGTTCTCGCACCATCAACTGGCCATGTCGCGCTGAGCTGCGCCAGTGCACTGCCCGATGATTATCACCTGATCGATATTCCCTGATACCATAGAATTCGTCCTCAGCAGCACCGTGAGATCGCATGCGAGAATGCGCAGCGGCAGCCAGCTCGTCCTCGCGCAGACGCCAGCCGGAAAGCAGCCGAGCCGGAGCGGGATAGACTGTCAGTGTTTGTGTCTGATCAAACGTCTGATGTTTCTCGCCGATTCCCAGCGGGAACTGCGAACTGATCTTCAGTGGACCAAGCCGATACACACCTCGTTGCAGGATTCGCAGCTGATACTCGGCCATACGCCGCTCACCCGGAGCAATCCGCATGAACAGCAGGTGTGGTGAATATTCACCGGCAGGCCCGGATAACTGATCGCGAACTTCCAGCAGATGCGATGACAGCAAGGGTCGCTGATTATGGATGGAAACAGCCACGCGGAAGATGGCCCCTGACTCTACCGATTCCGGTGCGGTCCGCTGCACTTTCAGTCGGAGCAGCATTAATACCACCACCCAGCCATTTACAACAAATGGGCCGGCCATCAGGCCAAACACCAGCAACAGCATGTTTCCCGTATCCGGATTACCGCCTGTCAGTGCTGAGACGGCTATCACCAGCATCATCGCAAGATAGACAAGGCCTTCACGTGGCAGCAGCAGACGCGATTCCATTCCCAGTCGCATCGCCAGTCGTGACAACTGCTGGCGATAAAACTGGGTTAAACCGGCAATCAGCAGCAGCAGGACACCGGCTGCAATCAGTAAATGTCGATAGATCGGATCGAGATCGGGGTATCGTAATGGCAGGACCCACGCACCCAGAAAACATGCAGCGCACGACAACAACTGCACAATCAGCCCGGCACCCGCCCCTGCACCACCAGCGGGCGGGACTGATCCGATTGAGCCGGATGGATCGCGGGATTCTGCAGGCATACAGCGTTCCGCCAGTCAGTGTTGATGTAACAACCCCGGTATGTGACGATTTTCAGAAGACGCCGAATCGATCCTGTGGGGGTCTGGTCAGACTCGCAGCGATTCCGACGGACCACTCAGGTCCCTCGCATATCGTTGCCGCAGTGGTTCGATGTGCTGCTGCAGGAAGCTGTCAACCTGTTCCGCCGAACGACCTGTAAAGCGAGTTGCATCGAGTGTTCCCATGATGTCGACCTCGGCAAAGGCCGGATCAGCCTGCAGTTGCTGCAGCAGATCATTCGGCAGGGCTTCGCGTTTCACGCGATCGGCTGCGGCCTGGCTGTGAGTTCGGATCACTTCATGCAGTTCCTGACGGTCACCGCCGGCCTGAACACCCGCCATCAGAATCTCTTCCGTGGCCATGAAAGGCAATTCCGCCTCCAGATTTCGAGCGATGGTTTTGGGGTATACCACCAGTCCGTCTGAAATATTGCGATACAGAATCAGACATGCGTCCATGGCGAGGAACGCCTGCGGAATCGACAGCCGCCGAATTGCGCTATCGTCCAGAGTGCGTTCCATCCACTGTGTTGCCATTGTGGCGTCAATGCCGGACTGCAGGCTCATCGCAAATCTGGCCAGCGAACACATGCGTTCGCTGCGCATCGGGTTTCGCTTGTACGCCATCGCAGACGAGCCAATCTGGGATTTCTCAAAAGGCTCTTCAATCTCGCGACGGTGCTGCAGTATGCGGATATCAGTTCCGGCCTTATGACAGCTTTGTGCAAGGCCGTTGAGAAATGCCATGACCTGAGAATCAGACTTCCGCGAATAAGTCTGTCCGGTGACGGGATGAGCCTCAGCGAAGCCCATGCGAGACGTGACGCGGCGGTCCAGTTCCTCGACCTTGCCGTGATCACCCTGAAACAGTGACAGGAATGAGGCCTGAGTCCCCGTAGTGCCCTTCACACCCCGAAATCGGAGCGTCGACAGGCGATGTTCCAGTTCCTCAAGATCCAGCAGCAGATCCCAGCACCAGAGGACCGCACGTTTACCGACCGTGACCGGCTGAGCAGACTGCAGATGGGTAAAACCGAGACAGGGCAGGCTGCGATACTGGGCAGCAAATGTCGCCAGCTGGTCAATGACCTGCACCAGACGCTTCCGCAGCAACAGCAGGCTTTCACGCATCTGAATCAATTCGGAATTGTCCGTGACAAAACAGCTGGTGGCTCCGAGGTGAATAATCGGACGTGCCAGCGGTACCTGATCGCCCCACGTGTAGACGTGGGCCATGACGTCGTGCCGCAGCTGTTTTTCATAGGCTGCTGCAGCGTCAAAGTCGATCGCTTCAACGGTATCACGCATCTGCTGCAATTGAGCGTGAGTGATGGCAAGGCCCAGTTCCTGCTGACATTCGGCCAGTGCGATCCAAAGACGACGCCACGTCGCATGCTTGCTCTGGGCTGACCAGATACGAGCCATTTCGCGGGATGCGTAGCGAGTAATCAGAGGATTTTCGTAGATATCATGAGCCACAGCAGGGATCCTGAACTTGTCGGTTGTTTGGGCTACAGGCAGTGCCTGACCAGCAGGCAACTTTCATCAGTTGGCAGGAGTTGTTCGGAAACGCATCGTCAGGAATTCCCAGTCCGGATTCTGTTTCTGACAGTGCATGGCCTCCCATTCGGACTGAAACAGCACTGCCGGTTGTTCGTACTGATCAATGACCAGTCGACTGGAGGACAGCAACTGCAATTCGGAACGGCTGCCCGGCTTCTGGACAACCCAGCGAGCAACCTTGTAGTTCAGCCAGCGGACTTCGGTTTCCGTGTCATACTCGGACTGCAGCCGAAACCGCACGACGTCGAACTGCAGTTCGCCGACTGCGGCCAGCACAGTCTGTCGTACTGAGGAATTGGCTGTCTGGAACACCTGGATAGCCCCCTCTTCCAGAAGCTGTGACAGGCCACGTTCGAACTGCTTGCGGCGGTTCGTGTCCGGACAAACCAGCATGGCGAAGAATTCCGGGGAGAACTGCGGCAGAGGCTCGTAGACAACAGGCGCCCCCTCGCAGATGGTGTCCCCCAGCAGGAATTCACCCGGGTTCACCAGCCCGATGATGTCACCCGGGAAGGCTTCATCCATCGTCTCACGTTCCTGCCCGAACAAGCGATGGGCACGCTTCAGTCGAATACGTCGACCTGTGCGTGGATGAAAGACTTCCATGTCGCGGCGGAATAATCCGGAACACACGCGGACGAAGGCAATACGGTCGCGATGACGAGGGTCAAGATTCGCCTGAATCTTGAAGACAAAGCCCGAGAATTCCGGGCGGGTTGCAAGTATCGGACCGGCTTCACTGGTGCGATCACGCGGCTGCGGACAGTAATGCAGGAAGCCCCGCAGAAACTGCTCCACACCGTAATTGGTTAAGGCAGATCCAAAAAACACGGGCGTGATTTCGCCACGCAGAAAACGTTCAAGGTTCCACTCAGTACCTGCTTCCGAAATCAGCTCGACCTCTTCACGAGCCTGTGCAACGATTCCCTCGGGCAGCGAGTTTTCATCGAGCTCAGCCAGTGGCTGCACGCGAGCTGCGATTCGATGAGAATTATCACGAGTCTCAAAGATGCAGGCGTCACGAGTGTCCAGAGGAATCACACCGCGGAAATCAAACCCGGTTCCGAGCGGCCAGTTGACCGGCACTGGCTGAATGCCCAGCTTCGTCTCGATGTCCTCCAGCACCTCAAGTGTCTGCTTGCCCGGACGATCCATCTTGTTGATGAAGGTAATCACGGGAATGCGGCGCAGGCGGCAGACGTTGAACAGCTTCTCTGTCTGAGATTCCACGCCATTGGCAAGGTCCAGCACCATGACCGCACAGTCTGCAGCGACGAGCGTACGGTAGGTGTCTTCGCTGAAATCCTTGTGTCCAGGTGTGTCCAGCAGATTCACCTGCACACCTTCGAATTCGAAGGCGAGACATGTGGAACTGACAGAGATTCCGCGCTGACGCTCAAGCTCCATCCAGTCTGATGTGGCACCACGCTGATTCTTGCGACCACGCACCGCGCCGGCAGCTTCGATACACCCACCGTACAGCAGCAGTTTCTCGGTCAGAGTCGTCTTGCCGGCGTCAGGGTGCGAGATAATAGCAAAGGTTCTGCGACGGGCTGCTTCCCGAGCCACAACGGGGTCTGAAACTGACATTGGTGCCTTAAGCCGACTAAAAGGTGCGAGTTTGTCCATCGGTAGAATACTGATTCTGAAGCTGAAAAAAAAGGTCCTGCAGCGTGGAGGCCCGGCAAGTCCCGGGCAGTCGGAAAGGATTCCGGGCGTTTTGCTTCAATTCAGCGAATTTCCGGGAAAACGGGGATTCGACGACAATTGTTGTCAGGTGAGTGAGATTCTTCGAGTTGCGCAGCGTAGAGGTTTGCGACAAAGTGTCCCCCATTTTTGTATTACTTTGCACTTCGCTGGAGGGCTCCGAGCAAGTTGTTGATGGGGGGCGATTTGCCGTGGAAGGACGCGTAAAGCCGCAGGGGCAACGGGGGGGGCGGTGGGGGGGGCAGTTTTCAATTGACGAAAGTCCCGCTCGGGAGGGCGAGGCTTCCGCCGGGGCGAAGAAAGTTGTCAGTGTTCAGCAGTCGTTGTTCGTCCACAACCGTAGCCCGAGCACGAACTTCTCGTCACCCTCGAAATCTCCGGTGTTTTTTGAGGGAAGGGGCCGAGCAGGAATGGAGTGGCCGAGGGATTCAACGGCCGGATTCAATCCATCAAGTCTGCAGCACGAGGCTTCCGTATCTTTGAACACTATCGAATCCGGATCCTTTTTTACTGCGGAAAACTCAGCCTGAAACCCAGTGAAGCTTAGCCACGAAAATCCCAGAAGAACCTTGTGTTTTTTTTCGACGCGAAAAACCCAGTAGAAACGAGGAGCACCTTGTTTGTTGCTGCCAGACGCAGCAGGTTGATGGTGACCGGTGCGGGACTGCCATTTGGTGGCACCCAGCGAATGTGGGACAGGCTGGCCGTGGCCACTGTTCATGTTGATCAGGTCTTGAGAGCCCCTGTCAGACGACAACCTGCAGGCACGCAAAAGTGTCTGCGTTGAAAAAAAAACAGGAGCCTTCTTCGGAATCGAAGAAGGCTCCTGCTGCGAATCGTGCCACCGTGCACCGGCGGTTGCAGGCCACCCGGGTTCAGAACGAAGCCTCGGCCGTCTGAGCATTGCGGTTGCCACGACGTTCCGAACTGCCCGCAGGACGAGCCGCCGGACGCGTGTCTTCGACAAAGTCGAATGACTGGGCCTCAACGCTGACAAAATACCGGACTTCTGTGGATTCGTCCCGCTGCCAGCGACGTCCCGACAAACGGTAGTTGACGCGAATCACGTCCCCCTCCCGCAGATCATCCACCGAATTGCAGGTATCACCCACAAAATCGAGGGGGATGTAGTTCGTCGTCTTACCGCGAACCTGCTGGAGGACAACCGTACGCTTACGAAACCCATTCTGACCGAAGCTGCGGACAGGCTCAATCAAGAGAACCTGCCCTGACACTGTGGATTCTGACATAAGTCACCTTTTTCCACGTCTGCACCAGTGAGCGTCATGCCTGTAAAGAGAAGTGTCAGTACTCTCTTACGTGTTGTATTATAATGCTATTATATGGGAGGTATGCAACAACATACCGTTCTGGTTTGGCTGAATCAGGTAAAAAGTTCTGAAAAATGGGGGCTGAGCAGTTTCGGCAGCATTGGATGAGTATGATCTGCAACGGGAACTCAAATCCAGAACATCGCCGGAATTCAATCACCATGCCCAGCACCGTCTCAGTCCCTCTGCCGCTGTTTGTCGTCAGCCTCCTGCTGCTGCTGCCCCAACCGGCTGTTTCCGGTCCCGTCGACGATGAACTGCTGATCATCCGCGACGGCGATCTGCCCATCCTGATTACGGCACCTCACGGAGGGAAGCTGGACCTGCCGGATGTTCCTGCACGCACCGGCGATGGTCTGAAAAAAGGTCCCTCAGGCTTCTTCGCCGGTCGCGACACCGGGACTGAAGAACTGGCACTCAAAGTCGTGGAACTGCTCGATCAGAAACTTCCCGGCAGCCCGTCCTGCGTGATCTCTCGCGTGCATCGAAAATACATCGATTTCAATCGGCCGCCGGAAATCGCCGTCGAACATTCCAAAGCTCGAGTCATCTACGATTCCTTTCATCATGCCACTCGCAGCAGCGTCCAGCGCATTCGCGCGAAGCATGCCCGCGGCCTGCTGATCGATATTCATGGACAGGGCTCGTCAGCCGGTACTGTCTATCGCGGCACCAGCAATGGAGTAACTGTGGAGCATCTGCGCCGCACGTTTGGTGACGAGGCCCATACCGGCCCACAAAGCCTGCTGGGACTGCTTGCCGCCAAAGGCTGGAAAGTGCATCCGGACCCCGGTGCCGGGCAGGAACAGGCGGGCTTCACCGGAGGCTTCATTGTGCGGACCTATGGCAGCGGAAAAGCAGACGGTATCGATGCCATCCAACTGGAATTCGGGATCGATTACCGACGCGCTGATGCACGCGATAAAACGGCCGAAGCACTTGCTGCCGCCATAACGGAATGGAGCCGGAAATACCTGGGTCTAAGACCAGAGCCTGTGGAAACCACACCGTAGTCCGGCGAATCCGCCACTATGGCAACATCAGCGATCGACGCCCGTTGCTGGTGCTTTCCCCAACCTTACGACAGGCCGGCCAGCTGCAGAATTCGCGACACCAGCCCCGCCACATCATCGCGACTCCACAGAGGGCAACTCACATGCAGGGGGACATCGTCTGTCACAACTGCCACGATGCTGTTGTCCGTTGCGGCCCACGGCTGTTCGCCCACCACGGCACGCCAGACCTCCACGCGCGGCGCATCAGCCTGCAGATCACCCTCGACCAGCAGCAGATGACAGTCCTGAAAAGCTACTGCATCAAATAGCTGATATCGCTGCTGCCCAGCCTGCTCGCGATTCTGAGGTAGAAACATGGCGACCATGCCTGGTGACAGAATACCCACCGCCGCAGCACCCGCTTCACGATGTCTCCACGAATCCTTACCCGGGACATCCAGTTCGTGCTGATGGTGAGTGTGTTTGACTGTCGCCACACGCAGACCCTGTTGTGTGAGGGCGGCAATCAGATCGCAGACCAGAGTCGTTTTTCCGGCATTTTTACGACCGACGATATGAATTCGTGGCGGTCCGGACATCAGGCCTCCTCCTGACTCCACAATCGCACTCGCCCGCGCAGCGAGTCCGGCAACTGCTCAATCCGCCGCCGCGCTTCGGCTACGTGGGTGCGAGTGCTGAGATGCGCCAGAATGATCAGCTCGTTGCGAAATCGATCTGCTCGCTCCAGCAGGTCATCCAGATGCATATGCCCGAATTTATGGATCTTTTCGCGGCGATGTTCGGGACGGAAGAATGTCATTTCCGTGATCAGCACCTTCGATTCATAGACGTCAGGATGTGCATCCAGACCGGCAGGATTCGTGTCCCCCGTGAAGCAGACCAGAGGTGTCAGCGTCTCGGCAGCGACTTCCAGCCCCTGCTGACGCAGATCCCGAATTTCATCGCCACGCAGTCCCTGATATTCGGGCTTCAGTTTTTTCCGAACGTCGTAGACAAGATAGCCACAGGACGGCACTGTGTGCTTTGTAGGAAACACAGCCACTCGGTGTTCGCGCGACAATGCGATCAGCTCACCCGGTTTTACTCCGATCAGTTCACAGTTCATGCGCCCGCGGTCCAGTCGCTGCCACGCCTTCAGTACGCGCCACGCATCGTCCACAATTTCCGCCGGCAGATAAATCACCGGGGGCTCCATCTTCATCATCCGTCGCCGAGCCACGAAGACCGGCAATGCGGCCAGATGATCCAGATGGCCATGCGTGACAAGCCACGTTCGATTGCCCATGAAACTCCATGGACTGGCCCCGAGCTCAAACCCCAGTTTCAGCTCGGGAATCAGCCAGTAACTCTGCACCGCGGCACGCGAATACCCCTGAATCGTCAGGCCACCGTGTGTCAGTGTTTCGCAGGGAAGATTTTCCACCATGATCCGGTCTACGTAGTTTTTTCTGGCATGCTCAGGGATCAGCCCTGCAGCAGCTGCCGAACGTGATCACCAATGCGGTCCGTTGTCAGCGATACCTGGGTACCACTGACAAGATCCTTCACCTGCCAGACACCTGCGTTGAATTCTTCTGCCCCTGCAATGACGCAGAAACGAAAGCCGCGGCGATCCGCATACTTCATCTGTCGGCCCATATTCTTCGCTTCAGGGTACACCTCAACCCCGATACCTTGCTGTCGCAGCTGACGTCCCAGCAGCAGATAATCTGAGACTCGCTGAGGATCCATCATCGTGATCAGAACCGGAGCCGGCGTGGATGTTTTGCGAGTGCGGCCGAGCTCCTCAAGAGCGGCCAGCATGCGGTCCAGCCCGAGACTGGCCCCCACCCCCGGCAAAGGTTGTGATGTAAACAGTTCGGCCAGATTATCGTAACGACCGCCCGAACAGACGCTGCCAATTCCCGGCAGATCTCCAAGAATCGTCTCGTAAATCGTTCCGGTATAGTAGTCAAGGCCACGAGCGATCGAGACATCCAGCACAACTCGACCCTCCGGCCAGCCACACTGGTTTGTACAGGCAAACAGGTCTCGCAGATTCTGCAGTCCCTGCTGGCCCGTTTCGCTGCCGGACAGCATGACGTCCAGCTGCGACAGGATTGAATCCGGGCTGCCCTGCAGTTGGGCCATGTCCAGCACCTGAGCCGCTGCGGACTCGGGAATGCCGGCCTTTTCAATCATCTCTGCCTGTACGGCTGCTCTGCCGATCTTATCAAGCTTGTCGAGAGCTCTGAGGATCGAGACCGCGTGCTGCTGCAATCCGCACTTCTCAAGCAGGCCGTTCAGCACGCGTCGATTGTTGACTCGAATCGTAAATCGCTCGATCCCAATTCGTTCCAGCAGATCGTTGATGACAAACAGAGTTTCAATATCCGCCGAATTACTGAGTGTTCCGATGGTATCGAAGTCGCACTGAATGAATTCGCGAAACCGGCCACGGGCAGGACGCTCGCCACGCCACACTGGAGCAATATGGTAGCGGCGAAAGGGAGTTCCGATTTCGTTGCAGTACTGAGCGGCAAAGCGGGCCAGCGGGACCGTCAGGTCGAATCGCATGGCCACATCGCGCTCACCCTGATCCCGAAACCGAAACACCTGCCGGTCCGACTCTTCGCCACCTTTTCCCAGCAGGACTTCCGCATATTCCAGAGCCGGAGTATCAATGGGTGCAAAGCCATAGCTGCGGTAGACAGCTCGAGCAATATCAATTAACTGCTCGCGCGCCATCATCTGGTCAGGCAGAAAGTCGCGGAAACCGCGGAGCGTCTGAGGTTTTATTCTTTGCTTTTGAGCATCAGTCACAGGATCTGATTCCGATTGTTCAGCGGTAAAATGACATTGGTCGTTGGTCAACTGCGGCCAGTCAGTCAGCTGGCCTGCAGGATCGGCAGGCTGATCGGCTGGTCTGGTTTTCGACGTGGCAGAGCCGGGAGCACGGCTTGAGCGTATTCCCAGAGCTGTTCGGCTGTCTCAAAAAACTGGTCGTAGACCCCATCGTTATCGTATTCACACTCATCTGTGGTGTAGCTTCGGCAGATCTGAGGCCGGGTTTCATAAATTCCGCAACGATGATCAGCCTGCAGATGCTGACAGTCACCGGGCACCATCAGGTACCAACTGGCACCGTCGACGAACACGGAAAATGGTCCGTGCAGCATATACCAGCGGATGTGATCGAATGCTTCGCGAGTTTCCGGGCGGTCAATCTGCATGGCGAAATAGCGACAGCAGCGAGCTGTGCAGTAGCTGCACAGCACTTCCCCCGGAGGTAACGCGTCACGGGTCATGGGTGTCTGAGACATGGACAGTTCCTGAAAGAAAAGGTTCCGCGAATTCTCTGAAAGCTGGCGCCGGACGCAACCGTACCGCCACCACATTTCCGAGGCACCCAATCTGCGGAAGCAAAAGTAAGTTCGTCAGCTTCGGCAATCACTGCCGGTCTGCAGGCACGATTACGCTTTGCCGCAGCCGCAGAAAACGCCTTTCTCGACCAGCCACCCCGCACGCTTTGCCGATCGGCGCCAAACACTTTCATGAAGACTGGTTTTTGCCCATTTCCGAGTTCAGTTCCCGGTTGTCACGAAATTGCATCCCCTGCAAGATCACCGGAGTGTCTGTTTCAGGCCTGCAGTTCGTCCGGGGGGGACCTCGGATTTCGTGCGGAATCCTTCCAAACGATCTGCGGCACGAAACCAGGGCCTGATTGCAGGCCGGTTTTATCAGGTGTCTGACAGCAGGAGGCTGGCAGAGTGTCATTCAGGCGATGGAAGCAAATTACAGGCTTGACGCTGCTGGCCGCAGTTCTTGCCCAGGGCTGCGCGGCTCCCGGTCGCTCACTGCAGTACCTGCTCGAAAACGGCTCCGCTGCCAACCACTACCGCAACTATGCGTCATCGCTGGAATACGCGTCCGCCACGGAAGGACACACCACCGATGCCTCTCTGTTCCAGGCCCCCCGTTCAATCACCACGCTTGAAGACGTCGAACAGCGGCCCATCGGCCTCAATGAATGCATCCGGCTGGCCCTGTCCAACGCCGCCATCGTGCGGGATGACCAGAGCTTTCTGTCACCCGGAAACCCCGTACTGGCCAACCCCCAGCGAGTTGCCTCGATTTTCGATAACGCGATCCAGGATACCGGTTTCCTGATCGGCAACCGTGGCGCTGAAGCTGCTCTGTCAGACTTTGACCCCGTACTGACCAGCAACCTGCAGGCCGGACGCACGGAAGACGTACAGAACACCGCGAATATCGGACTCGGTCAGGGCGACGTACTTACGGAAAATTCGGCGCAATGGCAAACCCGACTGGAAAAGAACTTCGCTCACTCCGGCACTTTTGCCGTTGAGAATAACTGGTCGTACAATCGCAATAATCAGTCAAGACTGTTCGATTCGGCCTATCTGGGATTTGTGCAGGCCGAGTATCGACAACCGCTGCTGGCGGCAGCCGGTACGGAATTCACACGCATCGCCGGACCCTCGGCACAGAATCTGCGCGGCGTCAGCGGGGTTTCGCAGGGCGTGATGATTTCCCGCATCAACGCAGACATCTCGCTGCTGGACTTTGAACAGTCCGTTACCAGCCTGATCCGCGACGTCGAAAATCGCTATTGGGATCTGTATCTGTACCTGCACCTGTATCATTCGGAAGTCATGACCTTCCGCGATATCGTGAAGTACAGTGACCTGCTGGCGGCACGCGCCGAAGCCCAGGATGTTGTTTACCAGGCACAGAACCGACTGTACGAGGCAGACGCACGCATTAAAGGTTCACTGGCTGACGTACTGCAGGCTGAAAATCGCCTGCGACGACTGCTGGGGCTGCCATTGAATGATGGGCAGTTCCTGAAACCGTCCGATCATCCGTCGGAAGCACAGTTGATTCCCGCCTGGGACAACACACTGTCGGATGCCCTGATGCACCGACCGGAACTGCGCAAGCAGAAATTTGAAATCAAGAGTCTGGAACTGCAGCTGCGCGCCGCTCGCAATCTGAATCGACCCCGACTGGATCTTGTGTCCCAGTATCGAGTCAATGGTTTTGGTGACACGATCTCCAGCAGCAGCAACGATGACGATAACGTCACTGTGGCAGGTTACAAGAATGCCCTTGAGACGATGGCGCAGGGCAACCTGACGGGCTGGGGGGCCGGAGTGCAGTTTTCCATGCCACTGGGGCTGCGGATTGCCCGAGCCCAGGTGCGGAACTATGAACTGCGACTGCGTAAAGCACGCAAAGTGCTGCAGGTGCAGGAAGAGGAGATTGCTCGCGAACTCAACAATGCCATTCTGGAAATGGATCGGTGGTACCTGCTGGCCGAAGCCAACGCCAAACGGGCAGACGTTGCAGTGGAGTACGCTTCCACCGCTGAGGAACGAGTGGCCAATGATGATTCCCGCGATCCCACTTCAATAGGACGCGTCCTCGAAGCCAAAATCACCAGTCGTGATGCTGACCAGAACTATCTGCGAAGTATCGTCGAATACAACAAAGCTGTGACCGAATTGAATTTCCGCAAGGGAGGTCTGCTGGCCGCCAATGCTGTTTACCTTGCGGAAGGCGAATGGAACCCCGAAGCCTATCGGCAGGCCGATGAACGTGGTGAGGCCATCAACCGGGCCCTGGACAACGAGTTTCTGGAGACAGTACCGGAACCTGTTATTGAAGGCCCGGCCGACTCCGCCTGGGAATCGCTGAATGCTCCCGGACGGCCTGCAGGTACCCCGGGAGCTGTTCCGGCAACCGGCGACAGCCCGACACCACCGGATGATGCAACATCGTCGGTTGAACATGCCACGAAGTTACCGGCACCGGCTACGGGATCGGCACCCACAAAACAGCAGAACCCTGGCCAGAACCTGCAGCAGCCAACGCAGCCTGTTCCAGCCGTTCCGTCGGGACCGACCGCACCGGCTCAACCGCAGGGTCCTGGACGAGCACCTCAGGCTGCCGTACCGGGCCCGGGGGCTGGTCCGCAGTTGCCCAGTCTTCCACCCATTGATCAGAAGTCACGCGAGGCCTCTGGGCCAGTGAAATCGATTTCTTTGCCCACGGATCAGGTGAATTCTGTTTCGCCGGCAGCTGGAGTACCAGCGGGGACGCAGCCCACTGCAAAGCCGGCTGCCGTCATCCCGTCTGGATATCTGCCCGTCCTGCCGGCACTGCGCGGTGCCAGCGGACCGGCACCGGCGAGTTCGATGCAGCCTTCGATGCAGCCAGTGTCGCCTGGGACAATTCCCGCCATGCGACCAGCAGCAGCAGCAGCAGCAGCAGTAAACTCGCCAAAGCCCGCAGGCCCGGCACCAGTCGCCTCAGGTGTCAAACCGGCCGCGTTTACTGCGGATCAGTCGCAGAACGCAGTGCGACCAGCTGGCTGGAAACCTGCTCCCCTCGTGGGGCCTTCAGGCAAGCCAGCGTCGGCAGAGATCGAGCTGCCACCGTGGTTACAGATGCCGACAGAAGCCCCGAGGGCTAGCGCCCCAGCGGTGCCGTCGGCCGGTGGTCCTGCAGTACCGGCAAGCGGTGCGGCAGCACCAACGAGGCAAAGCTCGGCCCCGACTGCGACCAGCAATGCCGCTCAGCCGGCAGCCCGCCCCGCCTCAGGAGGTGGTTGGACCGCCTCGAAGAAGGGGAGCAGTAAGCCTTGAGCATTCGCAGCTCAGGGCGACTGCGTCCGGGACTGTTGGGCGACGTGGCAGCTGTTACCAACCAAGGACGTAGGAAAAGATCAGTGGGGCCACGATTGTGGCATCCGACTCCACGATGAACTTCGGAGTCTCAATGCCCAGTTTACCCCACGTGATTTTTTCGTTTGGTACAGCGCCTGAGTAGCTGCCGTAGCTGGTCGTGGAATCGCTGATCTGGGCGAAATAGCCCCACAGCGGCACATGATCGCGCTGCAGATCCTGGTGCAGCATCGGTACCACGCAGATTGGGAAGTCGCCGGCGATGCCGCCGCCGATCTGAAACATGCCGATGGAGTTCTGTGCGGACGTGCGAGTGTAGAAGTCCGCCAGCCATGTCATGTATTCGATGCCGGTGCGGACCGTGTGAACATTTTTGACATCGCCGCGAATGACGGCGGCGGCGTACATGTTGCCCAGCGTGGCATCTTCCCAGCCCGGTACGATAATTGGCAGGTTCTTTTCGGCTGCAGCCAGCATCCACGAGTTCTTCGGGTCGATCTGATAGAATTCCCGGTATTTGCCGCTGAGCAGAACCTGGTAGAAGAATTCGTGCGGGAAGAATCGCTGACCGGACTGATCGGCTTTGGTCCACACTTCCAGCATGGCGGTTTCCATGCGACGCATGGCTTCACCTTCTGGAATGCAGGTATCCGTAACCCGATTCATGTGCCGTTCCAGCAGCGCCTGTTCGTCCTGAGCACTGAGCTGACGGTAGTGGGGGACGCGTTCGTAATAATCGTGCGCCACGAGGTTGAACACATCTTCTTCAAGGTTGGCGCCTGTGCAGGAGATCAGATGGACCTTATCCTGGCGGATCATTTCGGCCAGAGACAGGCCCAGCTCTGCAGTGCTCATGGCCCCCGCCAGACAGACCATCATCTTGCCACCGGCGTCAAGGTGTGCTTTGTAGCCCTTGGCCGCATCCACAAGTGCCGCGGCATTGAAGTGGCGGTAGTGGTGAGTAATGAAGCGGGAAATCGGACCGCCGTATTCAGATGAATGGGACACGCAGGAACCTTTTGCAGTTGCAGCAGGGGGAAAATCATCAGGACTGGTCTGCAAAGGAATCCCGCCAGTCAAACTCAGCCAATGGCTACGTCTGACTCCGAAACCTTCCGCAGAGTTCTGCGTATCCTACCCACCGGCGACAACTCGTCCACCGTCCCGCCCTGCTCTGCACAGAACCCGGGAAATTCTCGATGAGTTGTTGGGAACTGAGGAGATCATTTGCCCGGACTATCTCTGGTACTAGATTCCGATGACTGTTGTTTTGAACCTTCAGGGTGATCATTGATGACCACAATTGCCTTATGGACGGACTGTGGCGTGTTGTGAACTGATCCTGAAAGGACACGCTTTTCAAAGTTCGTTAGACTGAAACGGGATGAACGAGGGGCAGGGAGTTGGCAGCAAAGATCGTGACAGTGGCAAGGGGCAGATGAGGGCTGAAAATGGCTGCTGAGGTGGTGATCGTTGGTGGTGGCGTGAGCGGTGTGACTACGGGCATCGTACTGCAGTTGCTGGGATATCAGACACGTCTGTTGTGTCAGCACTGGATTGGGGACACTCTGAATGCAACTCGCCCTGATTCCTGTGAGCCCCGTTTTGCGTCACAGTACGCTGCAGCCAGTGTAATTCCGCACAGCGCTGCGATTACAGACGAGAGCTGGCATTTGCATGCCAGTCTGCGATTGTTCGAAGTACTGCGATCACGCGGTGATGCGGGTGTGCGTACGCAACGGCACTATGAGATCTTCGAGTGGCCCCAGTTGGTTGCGAGCTACGCAGAGGCAATGCCCGGTTACCACGTCCTGCCAGTGAACGGGAAGGGTGAGCCCGGGGTACCTCGCCGCGCAGACGGAGTGCCTGTTTACGGATGGAGTTTTCAGGCGTACTTTGCAGATATGCCACGTTATTGCGAATTTTTGTCCGGGTTATACTGCAGGTTGGGAGGCAAACTGGAAAAGACAGGGTTTTGCGATGTTGATACGCTGATGGCAATCCGCGCGTCTGTGATTGTTAACTGCGGCGGGGCGTGGGGACGCACACTTTGGGGTGATGCCTGCTCGTCGCGCTATGTGCGGGGGATCCTTGTGCGGGCACATGCGGGCGACATACCGCGAAACCAGACGACAGGGGAAATCTGCAGCTACAACTATCATCCGGCAGTATCAGTATACTGCCGTTCGCGTGGCAGGCCCGCTGATGTCTACTTTTATCCGCGATCAGATGGTTGGATTCTGGGCGGGACGAGGCTGGAGTCGACAGAACTTTCAGGCTCAGAAGCGAGCGATGTCAGGCCGGTGTGGCAGGGGGAAACGTGGCGAGGACCTGTCGTTCGGCTGCCGTTGGAAGGTTCCGAAGATCGTGTTGAACTTGCGGTACCGGAGCCAATTCTGACGTTAAATCGCGAACTCATTCGTCGCTTGACAGGTGTCGACGTGAACGACATTCGACTGACAGCCGCGGAGGGTTTTCGTCACCAGCGACAAACCGTTCGACTGGAGTCAGAAACCCAACATGGTCGTTCGGTGATGCATAATTATGGACATGGAGGCGCTGGGATCACCCTGTCATGGAGTTGTGCCATCAAAGTCGCAGAGCTTGTTTGCGATCACGTCGGTGCGTGTGCAGATCTGCGACATATCGAAACTCAGGTACGGGCAGGGCTCGCCTGATAGTACCTGAATATGACCTTCCAGTGACCGATTTCATGCTGGAACTGCCATCGAGGCTGGCATGGATACAGAAGTGGTCGAGGACAGTTCTGCTCGAAATTCATCTCGCGGGGCCGCAGGAAAGACGATCACGAGTGTGGCGATTGTTGGCGAATGGCGGGCTGGGGCGTAGAATTCGTTTGAGGGGAGCGGATTCTGCTGTATGTGTTTTCTGTGGAATGGTCAGAGCGATGCCAACGTATGTGTATGGTGTGATTCTGTCTGAAGACGATGATGAAGCGGTGGGTGAGGTGTTTGAAGTGGAGCAGAGCATCCACGATGCTGCGCTGACGAAGCATCCCGAAACGGGTGAGCCGGTCCGGCGCCTGATTTGTGCTCCGTTTATTGCCGGGACGTGGTCACCGCTTCGTGCGAAACAGCTGCTCAGCGATAAGAATCTTGCCAAACGCGGGCTGACAAAATATGTTCGCACCAGCAGTGGTTACGAAAAGACGACCGGGAAAGGACCGGATCTGCTGCCACGGGATTAGGCTTCACTATCCTGAGGCGTTTGAGTGAATAGGTGGCCACCGACTGCGGGGCTTCCAGCTGCCCAGTGTACCGTGTTTCATCCAACTCCGCTTCACGTTGCCTTGATCGCCCAGTCGGTCAGCTCTGCTTTCCGGTTGGTCGTGTGTGGCGAAATCGGAAAAGCGGTCGGTCTGCCGTGCGTGACCGCGCAACCACACGCGTCTGGAGATCGGCCCTTCAGACCTGAATCGCAGCACCAGGCAGAACATAAATGAGACATCCGCTCCAATGGACCGCGTTTCGTGGGTAATGACAAGGGCTGAAACTCACGCTACGGAAGTGGGGACAGAAGGTTCGAAGTCTGTGCTATTCAAACAACCCTTCAAGAGGATTGGCGAACAGGTCGTCCAGCGAATCCAGATCCACGACAGCGTCCGTGACGTCAACAGGAACGACCGACAACGGCTGACCGGCTGAGGATCGCTGACTTGTGGGCCGACTGACGATCTCAGACGACGGATCCGCAGACC
>CAIOKE010000219.1 GCA_903858815.1 uncultured Planctomycetaceae bacterium
GCGTTTGCGTGACAATGAAAGTGTGAATGAGGCGGTGCGTCGGTTTCGCAAGTTGGTTGAGCATGCCGGCGTGAAGAAGGAAATGCGCAAGCGTGAGTTTTACGAGAAGCCCAGTGACATTCGTCGTCGCGACCGTCGTCGTGCCGAGATGCGTGCTCGACGTGCCAACCAGCCACCGGAACTGGAAGTTCAGTGATTAGGTTGTGAATTGGTGACAGTTGCAGACGGAATCGGAAGGCGTTTGGTTACGGAGTGATCTGTGGCCGTGCTGGCTGGAAGGCTGGCGGGACGTCTGTAAGGCAGCCCGGGAAAAGACTCTCAGCCTGACATGGTTGGGGTTTTGGTCCTGGGCTTTTTTTTTGTGGCGGTGTGGTTTGGTTTGGCGTGGTTTGGTTTGGCGTAGTGTGGTGCTGTGTTGTGCTGTGTTGCGTGGGGGGTGTTGTGATGTCGGATGTGATTGTGCAGGTTGTGGATTCGCACACGGGTGGCGAGCCGACTCGAATCATCATCGCGGGTGGTCCGGATCTGGGTAGTGGTCCTTTGAGTGAGCGTTTGTTGGTGTTGCGTGAGCGGCATGACGAGTATCGATCGGCGGTGATCAACGAGCCTCGTGGATCTGACGTGCTGGTGGGTGGATTGTTGTGTGAGCCGTATGATCGCAGTTGTGATGTGGGCATTATCTTTTTCAACAACGCCGGTTATCTGCACATGTGCGGGCATGGGACGATTGGTCTGATGTCGACGTTGTACTGGCTGGGTCGCGTGCGTCCCGGGGTGACTCGTGTGGAGACACCTGTGGGCATTGTGGAGGCGGAGCTGTTGGACGCGAATCGTGTGCGTCTGCGGAACGTGCCATCGTGGCGTTATCGAACGGGCGTATCGGTGACTTTGAGTGATGGTGAGGAGGTTTGCGGGGACATCGCGTGGGGGGGCAACTGGTTTTATCTGGTCAGCCGTCATGGCCGTGAGCTGCAGCTGCGGGACTGGCAGAATCTGTCTGCTTATGCTCTGGAGATCCGAGCGGGGCTGGAGCGTGCTGGGATTACGGGTGCGGGTGGTGGCGAGATTGATCATATTGAGCTGTTTGGTCCGGCAGCTTCGGGCAATGCTGACAGTCGCAATTTTGTGATGTGTCCGGGCGGGGCGTACGATCGTTCGCCGTGTGGCACGGGGACCAGTGCGAAGCTGGCCTGTCTGGCGGCAGACGGTCGTTTGCCGGCGGGTGCGATCTGGCGTCAGGAGAGTATTGTGGGGAGTGTATTTGAGGGCAGCTGGGAGCTGGCTGGTGAGTTGGAGTCTGCTGCAGCGCTGGGTTTGTTGGGTGTGGGCGAGGTGGCGACGGGTCCGGTGGTGGTACCGACGATTACGGGTTCTGCGTGGGTGACGGGCGAGTCGCGGCTGATTCTGCAGGAATCGGATCCATTTTGCCACGGAATTCGTTCAATCTGATTTCCCTGGCGCTGTGAACTGTGTGCTGCCGGCTAAGATGGTGTGGGAGTCTTGTCTGATCGCTGGAGAGCGGGGCTGACGATGAGTGGTGTGAAGCATACTGTGGTGATTGGTGGTGGTGTGATTGGCGGCTTTACGGCCTGGTATCTGGCTCAGGCTGGTCACCGCGTCACATTGATTGAGCAGTCTCAGTTTGGCAAGCAGTGTTCGCATGGTAATTGCGGATACGTCAGTCCCAGTCACGTCATCCCGTTGGCTCGCCCGGGCCAGGTGCTGAAGGGTCTGAAGGGCATGCTGACGACTCAGACGGCTTTGCGGATCAATCCGGCGAAGCTCACCACACTGGCTCCGTGGCTGCTGAAGTTTGCTTTGCGCTGCAATGCGAAGGCGATGATGGAAGCCGGGCGGGCCTGTCATCCGCTGCTGCAGTCTTCAGCGGCGTTGTATCGCGAAGTGTTTGAGCAGCAGAACATGCTGGTGGACTGGAAGACGGACGGGCTGTTGTTTGTGTTTCGTGACCAGCATGAGTTTGACGCGTACGCGGAAAGTGATGCGTGGCTGCGCAAGCATTTTGATCTGCCGGCCGAACCCTTTGCCGGGGCCGCTTTGACGGAGCTGGAGCCGGCATTGAAACCTGGTCTGGCGGGTGCGTGGCTGTATCGTTGTGATGCGCATCTGCGTCCCGGCAAGCTGATGAGTGAATTGAAGCGGATCATTACGGCGGCGGGCGTGCGAGTGCTGGAGCAGACGGGGATGAAGTCGTTTGCGGGGAACGGTGGTCAGGCGACGGCGGTGCTGACCACGGGTGAGACGATAGCGGCTGACAACTTTGTTGTGGCGGTGGGTGCGTGGGCGCCGTTGCTGCAGCAGTCGTTGGGGGTCAAGTTGCCGATTCAGCCGGGCAAGGGCTATTCGATCACCATGGCGCGGCCTCGGTTGTGCCCCAGGTACCCGATGATTCTTGAAGAGTGTCATGTCGCGATTACTCCGTTTGAAGAGGGCTATCGCGTGGGCAGTACGATGGAGTTTTCAGGCTACGATACGAGTCTGAATCGGGCCCGTCTGAACTATCTGCGATCGGGTGCGGCCGAGTATCTGCATGAGCCGACAGCGGAACCGGTAGAAGAGGAGTGGTATGGCTGGCGGCCGATGACGGCTGACGGGATTCCTTATATTGATCGTTCGCCGCGGTATTCCAATGTGTGGATTGCGGCTGGTCACAGCATGCTGGGGATTTCGATGGGCACGGGCACCGGGAAACTGGTGGCGGAGCTGATCACCGGGCAGAAGCCGCATGTGGATCCGGCGTTGTATCGCATTCAGAGATGATGCAGGTGAGGGCTGAGGGCTGGTTGTTTGAGCGTCCGAGGAGGGGTTTTCGGTTGTCGCAAAGTTTCCTCTTGGGGAGGGCGAAGCTCCTGCTGAGCCGAAGGCAGGTGGATTACAGGGACCGAGCTGGTGCTCGGTGGTCCCGGGGCGGGGTGCCTGACGAGCCGGGTGTTTGTGCGGCTGGTGGGATTTTGCGGCTCGGCGGGAGCCTCGCCCTACCGAGGGGGTGTGTTGGGCTGCATCAACCAGACTTTGGGTGAGCGGATACCGGGTCGAATTTCGCCACTGGGGATGATCCAGAAATCGTCAACAGCGACGGTGGGCGTTGTCACAACGGCGGGTGGGAAACTGCTGCTGTTCTGCCATGGATTGTGGAATGTTGTGAGAGCGAGGCTGGTGTTGGGGAAGCCGCGGTGTGAGCGGGGGTCTGAGCTGGCCTGAGTGCCGTCATCGCCCCCGAGCAGGATGGGGGATTGTTGGATAACGGGTGCGGGTGATGGTGCTGCGACGGCTGGTGCGGGCAGTGCTGGCAATTGTTGCCAGCCATGTTCGTTGGAGTAGCGCCATGCGTCATTCAGCCATGTGCGCTGGAGTTTGCCATCGGTTCCGGTCCGCAGCGAGGCTCCGCCGATGACCCAGAAGTCGTTGCCGGTGGTGGCGGCGGTAGCCAGGATTCGCGGGGCTCCGGGGAATTCGGGCAGTGCGGTCCAGCCGAGCTCTGGTTGTGCGAGGTTCAGGGACCATGTGGCGATTTCGGCGGGAGCAGCGGTGCTGGTTGTTTGTCCTCCGGAAACAATCAGGTTGTGTCCGACCAGTGTGCCAAAGTGGTTGGCCAGTGGTACGGGCAGTTCGGGCAGCTGTCGGAAGGTGAGGCTGGAGTTCTGGTAGCGAACGGCGACGACGCTGCGAGAGTGAGCGCTGGCGTGACTGCCACCGGCGCAGATGACTTCGTCGCGATATCCCGCAGAGACTCCGTAGCCGGTGGGAGTCTGGCAGTGTCCTGCCATTTTCCATGGAGTGCGGTTCATCTGTAATGCGGGGTGAGTGGGGGTTTGTCCGAGTCGGATACTGCGAGCGACAGTGAGTGGCAGGGCGTAGACTCGATCTGACCAGACTTTGACGCCGTTTTCCCACGGTTTTTTTTCGGGGAAGTTGGCACCTCCGATGACCAGCAGGTGATTTCCGGAGATTCCTGCGAAGCAGCCAGCGAAGCCTTCGGGGTCCGGGAGTGGCGGTAGTTCTTTGAGCTGGAACCGGGGAGTTTGTGGGGTGTCGAGGACAGTCTTTTCATCGGCCAGCAGGTTGTGTGTGCTGGCGTATGGACTGAGCAGGCAGAGCAGGAGGAGGCAGATGGTGGTCTTGAGCGTCATGACGTTTGGGGTTCCCTGAGTCGTTTGCGTGGCGCAGCGGATGTTATAGAGTGGGGGCAGATCGGGCGAGTGGCAGTGGCAGTCTGGCGTGAGAAAGCAGCGGAGTGAGCGATGTCAGCGGGATCGACGGTGCCGGTAACGATGGAGGACGTGTTTCAGGCGGAGGAGCGAATTCGGGGTCATGTGTTTTCGCCGCCATTAATTCGTTCGTGGGCGCTGGAGCGGTGGCTGGGATTTCCGGAATCGCGGCGCGTGTGGTTGCGGGATTATGGCTGGACGCCGTCGGGATCGTTTAAGTTGTTTGGTGCCTGCAACTGGATGGCTCGCCATGCGCCGGAGCTGGCGGGGCGTCCGGTGGCTGCTCATTCATCCGGAAATTTTGCCTCCGGAATTGCGTATGCGGGGATGCGTTTTGGTGTGCGTGTGATTGTGGTGATGCCTGATACGGCGCCGCGGATCAAGTTTCAGAGAACTCAGTCGTTTGGTGCTGAGGTTCGAACGTACAACATTGCGCGGGATCACGAGACGGGCGAGCGTGACCGGATGACGCGTGAGATTGCTGAGGTTGAGCGTGCGTTGCAGGCGTCTCCTTATGACGATCCGTACGTGATTGCGGGCAACGGTGTGGGGGCCTTGTGGACGGTGCGTCAGCTGCAGAGTGAGGGCCGCGGTGTGTCGGCATTTATCTGTCCGGTGAGTGGTGGTGGTTTGATGGCAGGTCAGGCGCTGTCGATCAGCGAGGGATTTCCTGAGGCTGAAATCATTGGTGTGGAACCGGAGGGTGCGGATGACTTTCGGCGTTCACTGGCGGCCGATCAGCGAGTGCGTCTGGATCGTCCGGCCAGTATCTGTGATGGGTTGCTGTCGTACGATGTGGGTCTGCATAACTGGCCGATTCTGCGACGGCTGGTGCGGCGTTCTCTGGCGGTTCCTGACCAGCAGACTCGGCAGGCCATGCGCTGGCTGTATGAGCAGCATGGTTTGAAGAGTGAGCCATCCGGAGCGATTGGAGTGGCGGGTCTGTTGTGTGGTGGTCTGCAGCTGTCGGGAACTGGTGATGTGGTGGTGGTGGTCAGTGGTCGGAACGCGGACGAGGAGGCTTTTCGGCAGTGGATTGATGTTCCGCCATTGACGGTGGGTTGAGTTGTTTGTGTGGTGAGTGAAGTGATCGGTGTCAGGGTGTGCTGGCAGGTTGTGGACCGGGGCGTGATATGGGCAGAAAGTCGGGTGCGGCGACGGATTGGCGAGTTTCCTTGCCGGTTCCGGAGAGTGTGTTGAGTGAGTCGGAGTGGGTTGAGGTGTGTGGTGTCCTTGGCCGTCGTCCTGAGAAGTCGATTCGGCTGCGGCCGCAGGCTGCGCTGGGGCATGGCGATGCATTGTCAGCGCCGTGGGAGACGGAGCCGGTGCCGTGGTTTGCGGGCGGGTGTTTTGTGCCTGGTGTTGCGCAGCCGGCGGCCTGTCTGGAGCATGCAGCGGGACTGTTTTATGTGCAGGACGCCGGTTCGATGCTGGCTCTGCGTCTGCTGAATGTGCGGCCGTGGGAGCAGGTGGCCGATGTCTGTGCAGCTCCGGGTGCCAAGGCGTCAGCGATTCTTGAGGTGGTTGGACCGGGCGGTGGTTTTCTGGTGGCGAACGAGCCGATTCACAGTCGCCAGGCAGTGCTGGGGTTGTCGCTGAGTCGCGTGGGTTTTCCGGGCTATGCGGTGACGGGTGCGGATCCTGAGCAGCTGGGTCAGTCATTGTCAGGACTGTTTGATGCGGTGCTTGTGGATGCGCCGTGTTCGGGCCAGTCTCTGGTTTCTCGTGATCGTCAGTCGCTGGGTGCCTTCAGTGAATCGCAGGTGCAGCATTCGGCCGCGCGTCAGCGGCGGATTCTTGGTCATGCAACGCAGCTGGTTCGTCCGGGTGGGCGTCTGGTGTATTCGACGTGTACCTTTGCGAGTGCGGAGAACGAGGAGGTGGCACGCTGGTTTCTGGAGACGCATGGAAACTGGTGTGAGGAGCCTGAGCCTGGTCTGGAGTCATGGCGGAGTGGAGCGGCTCCGGGTGGTTATCGTTTATGGCCGCATCGGGATCGGTGTGCTGGCGGCTATGCGATTCGCTTTCGGCGTACAGATGGTGGTGGCAGTGGGGCGTGGGAGCCCGTGGTGTGTGGTGGTTTTGATGCTGCAGGATGCTGGGATGATGGCGGGGTGGGGGAATTGACGGGCGCACTTGTGGAGACTCGAGGGCGTCAGCGTTTTGGCTGGTCTGGGCGGGCCTGTCGGGCGGTGGTGTCTGTGGCGTTGGCAGGTCCGGAAGTTGCTTATCAGCCGGCGAAGCACTGGTTGCCATCGCATTCGCTGGCGTTGCGGCGTGATACCGGTTGGCGGCCTGCTGGTGTGCTGGACGTCGACGATGCTGTTGCTCGACGCTATCTGGAGGGTCAGGCGCTGGCGTCATGTGGTGAGGGGTGGCGAGTTGTGGAGTGGCATGGTCATCCACTGGGCTGGTTGCACAGTCATTCGGCGCGGGCGAACAACTGTCTTCCGGCGGCTGCGCGTCAGCGGCTGCGGTAAGGTTTCGGGATCAACGAAAAATCCTGTGCGTAGTTGCAGGATGCAGTTTGATGGGGTTGGCGAAAACGCACGGGAGACTGCTTCCGTGCCGGAAAGAACAGAACCGCTCAGACGTCAACGACAACACTCGTCGGCTGCCTACCCTGGGACCACCGAGCACCAGCTCGGTAACGGCAGAGCGGCAGCACACGTCAGCTGACGCTGACGGTTTGCCCGTGGGGGGGCTTGAACGCTTTGGACGACACGGGCTGAAGCCCATGCTACGACCACCGCGCAGTAATTCGGTAACGATGCTGAGTGGTTATCAGCCAGCGGAATGGCTGAGCGACGGGCATAGGTGCGCGGTGTTGTGGGTTTGTGTGGGTAAGAGGCTGCCGGGCAGGAATGCTCGGGCTCCGGTTGTGGGCGAACAGCGACAACGGAGCACGGACAGTTGACTTCGGCTCGGCGGGAGCCTCGCCCTCCCAAGGGGGACTTTGCTGGGACCACCGAGCACCAGCTCGGTAACGCACGACAACGACATCCGTTAGTTTATGCTAACGGCTCGCCTTGGGGGGGTCGGCAGCTGGATGTTTTGTTTGGGCAAAAGGTGGCCGGGCAGGAATGCCCGGGCTACGGGTGTTGGCCAACAACAACAACAACGGAACGCTCACAGTTGACTTCGGCTCGGCAGGAGCCTCGCCCTCCCAAGGGGGACTTTGCTGGGACCACCGAGCACCAGCTCGGTAACCCACGACAAC
>CAIOKE010000220.1 GCA_903858815.1 uncultured Planctomycetaceae bacterium
CCCCTCGCCCTCTCCCCCGTAGCCCGGGCATTCCTGCCCGGCCGCCTTGTGCCCACCCCTGCCGCCCCGCCTCGCCCTCTCCCCCGTAGCCCGGGCATTCCTGCCCGGCCGCCTCACCCCCCACCCGCCATTCCGGCGAGCCGTTAGCGTCAGCGTCCCGGTGTTGCCGTTCAGCACTGTCCCCCCGCTGCCCGATCGCCGTAACATGGGCTTCAGCCCGTGTCCTCCCCCGCCTTCCCCACCCCGCCGTAAAGGCGAGCCGTCAATGTAAGCTGACGTGTATTACCGATCAGTTTCTGTGGCGATGTTTTTTCACCACGAAAGAACACGGAACACACGGAACAACGCAGAGGGGACAGGGGGGATTTTGAACCACGAAAGACACGAAAGACACGAAAAGGTGAATTGTCGATGTTCGGTGGTCAGTAAACGCAAAGCCCCCCGCCATTCCGGCGAGCCGTTAGCGTCAGCGTCCCGGTGTTGCCGTTCAGCACTGTCCCCGCGCTGCCCGATCGCCGTAACATGGGCTTCAGCCCGTGTCCTCCCCCGCCTTCCCTCCCGCCCGTCTCCCTGCTGCAATGTTCCCCCGCGACCTTCACTGCACCCATCAGCAATCAGCCGAAGGTCACTCCACCTCCCGCATTTGCGTTCTACTGGAACTCCGGGTAATCCTACCGCATCTGTCATTCATTCCCTCGCTCCGTGGGTCTTTTGTGATGTCCGATTCGCTGCAGTTACTGCGGCAATGGAAACTGCTGCAGCGTTTATCTGATGAGCAGGACGGTGTGCTGTTAACGCAGCTGTCGTCTGAGCTGGGCGTATCTGCGCGGACGGTGCGGCGGGATCTGGGGGTGTTGCAGGCGGCCGGTTTTCCGTTGGACGAGCAATTGGGAGAGCGGGGAGTGAAGCGGTGGCGGATGCAGCCTCTGGGGCCGCAGCTGCAGGTGGGGTATGCCGACTTGATTTCGGTGATGATGAGTCGTCGGTTGCTTGAGCCGATGGCTGGGACACCTTTGTGGGATGGCCAGCAGCGGCTGTTCAGAAAGATCCGGGGAGCGTTGGGCGAGCGGGCTGTGCAGTATTGTCAGCAGTTAAGCGGGATGCTGGGCAGCAGTGGCTTTGGAGTCAGCGACTACACGCGGCGGGGCGCGCTGCTGGATGCGTTATTGCTGGGAATGGAAGAGCGTCGTTGGGTGCAGGTGCAGTATGGAGGTGGGGCAGCGGACGGTTCGGGAATGCAGCAGCTGGGGCCATTGGGATTAATCTGGCACAACGGCAGTCTGTATCTGATTGCGTGGTCAAAGAAGCGTGGCGAGGTGCGGAATTACAAGGTGGACCGAGTGTTGTCGGCGGAGGCGGAGGGTGGGCCGTCGAATCAGTTTGAGATTCCGGAGGGATTCAGTCTGCAGTCGTGGCAATCGACAGCTTTTGGGGTGTATCGGGGGACGGGCGCGCGGATGTGGGAGATCCGGATTCGGTTTCGGGCCGGTTCGGCGCGGTATGTTCAGGAGTCGTGGTGGCACGCGACTCAGCGGTTTGAACAGTTACCGGACGGCGGAGTGGAGTTGCATTTGCGGTTGAACGAGTTGTCTGCGGTGAGCAAGTGGATACTGGGATTTGGCAGCAGTGCCACGGTGCTGGCACCTGTGGAGCTGCAGCAGCTGGTGCGAGCGGAGGCGAGGGCCATGCTGCAGGACCTTGACGAGCTGTCCCGCGGGGGCGAGTGAAGGGCTTGGGGCATCCCGCTAGCAGGACTATTTGCCCGAAATCGGGGCAAACCTGCGGGAAAAGCGGGGAATCGCGAAGCCGCGTAGAACGAACAACACATGTGGCTAAGCTTCAATGGGGCCCCGCTGGGTTGCCCCAAGCCCACGCGTATTCTAGGATGTTTGTTAGAAACATGAGTTGTAAAAAGTAATTTTCTGTCAAAATTCTCTGAACCATTCCGACAATTCGTGCGTTATACCCTTCAGAGTTATGCAATCCAATGGAAGGCCAGAACGCCAGAGGGAGGATTATGTGCATGTGTTCAGTGAATTGCTTGCAAGACGAATGGTACAGCCGGCTACTTGAGAGATCCAAGGCACTTGCAACGCGGCGACTGGGGCCACGGTCAAACTCCGTGGATGATGTTGTTAGTGAAGTAATGCTGAAAGTGGTCCGTTTGCGGAAGCAAGGCATCAAGACACAGGATGATATCGAGCGGATGTTGGGGAAATTGGTCAGAAACGCCTCGAAGGATGTGTTTCGGCGGGGAAAAAGGAGGGCGAGAATCGTGGAGTTCGATGAACTCCAGCATTCTGTCCCAGTCCCATCATGTGGCCCACCATTCACAGAAATCACCGCGGGGCTGGCAGTCGACGAGGTGTCGCTGATATCTGCCCGGTATGTCAACTGTCGCACTGACGATGAGATCGCAGGGGAGTTGGGGTGTTCGCGTCCAACGGTGACTCGGCGGGTGCAACAAGTGTTAAAAAAGCTGCAAAAACAACTTTTAGGAGCAGTGGTATGAGCGTGCAAATGGAAGAACCGTCCGACAATTCGCAGGACCTTCGGCATTCTGATGTACCGGTCCCTTTCGTCGCGTGGCTGGAATTTCGCACCAAGCATAATTCGGTTAGTGTCGATCGGATGGTTTGCAACCCAGAGCTGAGAGATGGTTTTTTGAAGATTCTGTGGAGGATGGATCCACGAATTTCAGAGGCAACGGCTCTCTGGTCATTGATGACCGCCAGAAAGAACAAAGAACTCCGTGCATTTCTGGCCGGCTGAAACAAATCACCAAAATTTTTCTCGCCCCCCCGCCAGGTAGGACAGGATCTGTCAGGGGTCGTGTGTATGCTGTGCCTTCATCAAAGTGTGGTGCGGCAGAATGGCACTGAAGTTGATTCATCGCAACAGAGTACAGAGCAATGGATTTTCCTGAGTGGTTTACCAAAGTAACGGGACACAAGTCGTCACGCGACTGGCAGTCCCGGCTGGCTGCAGACAGTCAGTTGCGCGATCGACTTGTGAATATTCCGACAGGATTCGGTAAAACCGAGGGGGTGCTGGCGGCGTGGTTGTTTCACCGAGTGTTAAGAAACAGTGAGGATTGGCCAAGGCGACTTGTTTGGTGCCTGCCTATGCGCGTGCTGGTGGAGCAGACGGCCAGTATAGCGCGTGGTATGGCGGATCGAATGCGGGAGATCTCGCCAACTGCCGATGTCGTCCGTGTCCATACGCTGCTTGGCGGAGAGAAAAGTCAGAATAACGCCGAAGACTGGTGTTTGTATCCAGAGCTTCCAGGCATTCTGATTGGCACTCAGGATATGTTACTTTCTCGCGCTTTGAATCGTGGCTACGGTGCGGGGCGGGGCCGTTGGCCAATGGAGTTCGGGCTATTAAATCAGGATGCGCTCTGGGTGATGGACGAAGTGCAGCTGATGGACGTGGGGCTGGCCACGTCGGCGCAGTTGCAGGCGTTTCGTCAAGCAGACGTCAGCGGCGGACGCTCGTTGCGGCCCTGCCATACATGGTGGATGAGTGCGACTTTGCAGCCGGAATGGCTGCGGACGGTCGACACGGCGGGGGTTGTTGACGATTGGATGGATTGCCGAACTGAGCCGAGCGATAGTGATCGAGAATCGGCACTTTGGCAGATACGCAAATCCCTGTCGGTGATGGAAGTGGCAAACGATGACCACAAAAAGTTCGCCGATTTGATTCACTCGCAGCATAGCGAACTGGAGACGGGTGAAAACGGCAGAATTACGCTGGTCGTGTGCAATACCGTCGACAGAGCGTGCAAGACATTTGAGGCTCTGCAGCGCCTCAATCCTGATGCCGACCTGCAGCTCGTTCACAGCCGTTTCCGGCCCAGTGAACGAAAGGCCTGGCGCCAGCAGTTTCTCAGCCGAGCAGCCTGCAATCCGAACGCCAATCGAATTATAGTTGCCACACAGGTCATTGAAGCGGGTGTTGACGTTTCAGCGGGGTGCCTGATTACCGAGTTAGCGCCGTGGACTGCCCTGATTCAGCGTTTTGGACGTTGTGCAAGGTACGGCGGCGATGGGAAGATTGTCGTAGTGAATCGTGGCTTGAGTGAAAAGGTAACAGCGCCTTATTCACCCGGTGAATTAGCGTCGGCGTGGCGTGCATGCCAGCTGATTAAAGACGGCGGTGTGCAGGGTATTGAGTATTTTGAGCGTGGCCAGTCAGCAGAGGTCAAGCGAGAACTGTATCCGTACAGCCCCGCGAATCTGCTGTTGCGACGCGAATTTGACGAACTTTTTGATACAACAGCTGACCTCACGGGCGCCGATCTCGACATCAGTCGCTTTATCCGGACTGGCGATGAGCGAGATTTGCAGGTCTTCTGGGCAGACATACCGAAGGATCAGCAGGGCCCTGCAGAGACGCTGAGTCCGTCCAGCGATGAGTTGTGCAGCGTTCCATTTCTGCTGGCTCGCGATTGGTTATGTGGTACAGAGACCACTACGAAGCGCAATCCACGACTCAGGAAAAAGATGCGGGCGTGGGTCTGGGATTGGTTGGACGGTCAGTGGGTCGAGGTGACTCGAGCAGCACTGTGCCCTGGTCGGGTGGTCTGCGTAGCTGCGCAGTGCGGCGGGTACCTTGCGGGGGTGGGATTTGCTCCTGAATCGCTGGAGGTGGTCCCACTGGTTTCTGAAGTCCCCTCGTCGACAGACTCTGCATCGTCTGCAGTTGAGATGTTAACAGGTGACACCTGCCAGGATGACGAGAGCCTGAGTGAGGTTGAGCATTGGAAGACGATCGCTTGTCATAGTGACGAGGTTCGGTTAGTGGTCGCGGGAATCGGTCAGCGACTTGGATTGAGTGGTGACTTACTGCGAGTCCTGGACGTGGCCGCAGAATGGCATGATGCGGGGAAAGCCCATGTGGCTTTTCAGGGGAAAATTCGATCTGACGCTGGTCGTCCATCAAGAAACGATCTGGCCAAAGCACCTCGCAATTATTGGTTACCTCGTGGGGGCTTCGCTGGAGGTATTGTGCTTGCGGGTGACGGGAGCGAAGCGAGTGTCGACCATCGGCCTGGATTCCGGCACGAATTGGCCAGCATACTTGCTCTGTATGCTGTGCTTGAGCTGTTTGCACCACAACACCCTGCTCGCCTTGGTCAATGGCGTGAATATCTGGAAGGGGCCGGGCCACGGCAGTTGCCAGTGCAGTCGCCACTGCCGATTCCCGGCAGCGTTCAAAGGCTGCTGGATTGTTCGGACGCCGAGTTCAACATTGTGGCGTGGCTGATCGGTACTCATCATGGGAAGGTGCGGCTTTCGCTGCAATCGTCCCCGAGTGATCAGGAGTATCGGGCGAGGGATGATCGTGGACTACCGATTCGTGGCGTTCGCGAAGGCGATCGATTACCGGGGATTGCCGTATCAATGGATGGAGGTGTGCTGCCAGAGTTGACGCTGCGACTGGATCCGGCCGCGATCGGTTTATCAGCGAACACTGGCCCCAGCTGGCGCGACCGCAGTAACGACGTTTTGCTGAAATTTGGGCCTTGCGGCATCGCGTTTCTTGAAGCAATCATGAGAGCGGCCGACCGGCGGGCATCACAATTGCCGACAAGCGATCCGACGTTAATTGGAGGCGTGGTATGAAGTGGTTCGTGCATAAACTGAAAGGGTGCTCACCCGCTCCATTGGGCAACTACCTGAAAGCGCTCGGTGTGCTGCGTCTCATTGCTGAGCAGGCTGACAGCGCCGTCCGGGGCTGGTGGCAGGACGAACACTTTTGCCTGCTGAGCACATTGTCAGAGGACGAAATCCTCAGCTTCTTTCTGAATGCGTATGCCCCCACACCCTTTCTGTCGCCATGGAACAAGGGCTGCGGATTCTTCAAGCCAGATGATCCTGGTATGAGTCCCATTGAAAAATCGACAGCTCCAAGATTCACGAAATTTCGCGATGGAATTCGAGCAGCACGACAGTTGATTGATGAACAAACGAACGCAGATGCGGTGATTCGCGCGATCAAAGCCAGAACCAAGACCAATAAAACGTTTCAGACACCCGAGGAGCGGGAAGTGTTGGCCAGCAGCCGAACTTTTGTCGGCCTTGTGGCGCAATTATCCCAAAGTCTGGCCGACGCCACTGATGACGCTACTCGAGCCAGTCTGAAACGCGAGTTAGACGAAGTGCGGGAACTGGTCTCGGAGGCGACCGCGCCGCCGACGGCAGCCGTCGCCGCTAAAATCAAAGCTTCTCAGGGTTATAAACGGCTACTGGCGGCGGCTGAGAGGCACTTCGCGAACCTGAAGGCTTTGCTGATTCCCAACTGTCGCGCTCAGTGGCGTGGTGCGCACGCACAGTGGCTTTCCACCGCCGTGGTGTTGACTGAGGATGGAAGCTGTCAGTACCCGTCGTTGCTGGGAACAGGTGGTAACGATGGCAATCTGGATTTCACCAATACTGCAATGCAGATGATTGTGCAGCTGTTTGATCTCAGCAGCCCACATGCAGAATCGCGACCCGCAGCGGGTGAGTTGTTGTTCAATGCCCTTTGGGGGCGTCCATCCAGCAATCTGCAAAGTTCTGCAATTGGTCAGTTCCAGCCCGGGGCGGCGGGTGGGGCGAACAGTACAAACGGCCCAACAGGTGAAAGCCTTGTGAATCCGTGGGATTTTCTGTTGCTGATGGAGGGCAGTCTGCTGTTTCTGCCGTCTGCCACTCGTACGCTGGATCAACGGGTGATGGGCGGCGCCAGTGCACCTTTCGCACTTCGTTCGCACGCCGCTGGGTATTCCTCTGCCGGCGCAGAAAAAGCCCAGCGAGGCGAGCAATGGATGCCGCTCTGGAGTCAACCATGCACCGTACCCGAACTGGTTGGGCTGTTTGGTGAGGCGCGAGTGCAACTGGGCAGGCAGACCGCGAATCGGGCCATTGACGTGGTCAAAGCGATTGCTCGTCTTGGCGTGGCGCGAGGGATCAATTCATTTGTCCGTTATGGCTACCTTGAGCGGAATGGGCAGTCGACGCTGGCCGTTCCGCTCGGTCGTATTGCAGTGCAGCACCGTCCTGAAGTGTTTCTAACCGATGATCTGGCCCGCTGGCATGAGTCGCTGCAGCGACGCACGGGAGACAAGAACGCAACGAACCGGCTGATCCATGCAGAGCGGCAGCTGTCAGAGAGTCTCATGGCAGCCTTGACCCATGATTCCCAACCGTCGCTGTGGCAGGCGGTACTGCTGGCGGCTGTCGATATTGAACGCCTGCAGGCGACAGGCTCAGCGATCGAAGCCGGACCAGTGCCAGTACTTCAACCCGAGTGGATCCGGGCCACCTTTGACCACGAGATTGCCGCTGAATGCCGTTTAGCGCTGGCACTGGGCAGTGCCGCGGCTGCCTATGTCAAGGGGCGGGCAGTCGATCGGGTACGCAGCAACTGTTTACCGCTTGATGGGGATTCCCGTTGGCCACGATATCGAACCGCTGAAAAACGCCTGTTGAAGGATCCTCGAGTCGTTGTCACTGGCCGTGATGCTGTGGCCGACTGTGCGGCGATTGTGGAACGCAGACTGATTGAATCGGGCCAGCAAGGTCAACGTCGCCTGCCACTTCAATCAGCGTACGGCTGTTCCGCCAGGCTTGCCGATCTTGCGGCTTTTGTCGATGGTCGCCTGGATGTGGATCGCGTGTTCAATCTCGCGAGGGCCTACATGGCAATTGATTGGCGACGTTTCTCGTCAAAGAAGCATTTGCCTCATTCGGTCTCTGGTGATGATGTGCCGCCTGATGGTTGGTTGGCTCTCCGGCTCAGTTGTCTTCCATCGCCAATTCTCAAAAGGCCTCAGATTCCTGCCGAACTTTCGATGATTCGCCGACTGCAGTCTGGTGATGCAGCCAGTGCTGTGGATGTGGCCATTCGACGCCTGCGTGGCGTTGGTCTGGACGTACCCTTTGTTTCAGCCACATGCGGCAGTGATGTCGCCTTACTATGGGCTGCCGCATTAGTGTTCCCAATTTCGACTTTCAGTGCTGAAGAATGTGCAAAGATCCTTGTTCCCTCTTTAAAAGGAAGTGTCCATGCTTGATGTTTTGAAGTCCTCAAGTCGTCTGTTGTTTTCGGTCGAGCTGCAGCCTGTGCAGGGCGATCGTTTTCAGCCTACCGGGTTTCCGTCGCTGGGAGCAGCCAGCTATCAGACACGACAGGGGTCCAAACTGCTGGTTGAGAGTGTTCAGAGCATGGCGAACCGTCTTGAGTCGACGTGCTGGGATTTTGAGCATAATCAACCTGTGCCAGCGCTGGCTGGAATCAGTCACGTGACGGTCCTGCGGAAAGGTGAGTTTCTCACTGATTCAATGCTGGAAGCCCATCGTATCAACAGCCCTTACCTGCTGGAGGGGAGTGACAAGTCATTTTCCAACGGACTGAAAACGGCGCTCGGCGGGTTGGAAGAGGGGCCAGTCAATCGTCGCAAACTGGCCGAGGTGCTGCTGCGCTACGATGTGGGCAGCTTGATCCACGGTGTATTTCTTGCAAAAAAGGAACTGGCTGGCGGGCGGTTGCGAGTATCACGTGCACTGTCGGCCTTCATTGAAGCGTCTGGGGTAAGAGTGGCAGCATCTGGCGGTGTGAAAAACGATCACGTCAACCCGTCGGGAGTTACAAAAGACGGGTACGGCAATGTGCCATTCGCTCGTGATGAATACGTCGCGGATTCCATTGTCTGCCATGTCAGTCTCGACCTCGCCCAGATTCGCGGCTATGGACTTGGTGAGAAGGTTGAGCAATTGCTGATCCTGCTGTCGCTGTATCGATTACGCAGACTGTTTGACGGCGACCTGCGTCTGCGCACCGCCTGCGACCTTGAGCCAATTGATCGCAGCAGTATCACAGCAGTGCGTCCGACGGGTTTCCAGCTGCCACTGCTGTCCGAACTTGAGGCGGCTCTGAAGTCCAGTCTCAGTGCTTGCAGTGACCTGATGGTCGCATCAACGGCCAGCTACAACGACGTACTGGCGAAGGGCAAGGACGCTGATAAGGCAGCCGGCGGCACGGGTGATGATGAAGATGGGTCTGAGGCGACAGAAGCTTAGTCAGCGATCAGACTCCACAGGAGAAAACTATGCCGACGATACGTTTCGTATTCCCTGGGGGCCGTTACCACGCCACCGCGTGGGGACACCACGTCAATGAAGGGCAGGTTGAGTGGCCACCCAGTCCGTGGCGAATTCTGCGAGCTCTTCTGGCTACGGGGTTTACCACACAACGGTGGTCCGAGGAGAGCGGTCCCACAGATGTGGCTAAACGGCTGTTTCAAACTCTGGCCAGCAATCTGCCTTCTTACCGGCTGCCAGCCGCGACAAGTGCTCACAGTCGTCACTTCATGCCCCTCGGGAAGCTGAAGAAGGACGAGGGTCGAGAGACCACCACGCTGGTCTTCGATACGTGGGCGGACGTCGGCACTGGCCATATCGATGTGTGCTGGCCATGTGCACTAGCGGACGATGAACGCCAACTGCTGGGGGTACTCGTTGAAAATCTGGGATACCTCGGACGTAGTGAAAGTTGGGTTGAGGGCCGTTTGGTCGAGGATAGCGAGGGGGCTTTCGATGCTTTCCCGCATCAGGAGACAGCCCAGCCAGGGAGGTTGTGGGAGCAAGTCACTCTGATGGCGGCGATCAATCCGGCTGAGTATGCCGGTTGGCGCAACCAACAGGTGAACGACCTGCTCGCTATCGTTCCCGCTCCTGTGGGGAAAAACGGTAAAAAGCCTTCTGCGGCCCAATTGAAGTCATATCAGAAAACCTGCAGTGGACTTGAAGCGCCTTATCCGGCTGACCTTCAGGCCTGTCTGACGGCTGAGACTTCTTTCTGGAAGCAGCATGGCTGGAGTCAGCCACCGGGAGCACAGCGGGTGATTTACTGGCGGCGATCGAACTCGTTGAGCGTGGGTCGGCCGGTTGATGTCCGGATGCCAGCCAGAAAAGTGATCACCACGATGTTACTGGCTCTGGCGACACCCGGGGCTAACATTTCGGCTCTGCCATCAATCACTCGGACGCTGCCGCAGGCAGAACTCTTCCATCGTGCCATCGTTGGTCGGGTGGCGCGTGGAGGAAGGGTCCATTGCCCGGAACTGACTGGGCAGAACGAGGATGGATCACCGCTCACAAATGGGCATGTTCACGCACACATACAACCATTGTCGCTCGCGCCTGGCGCTCGCGCACAGCGCCGAATTGACCACATTCTGGTGCATGCCCCCATGGGGTTGGGGCCTGAGGCGCAGCGGGCAATCGAGACTGTGCGCCGGACGTGGATGAAGGGTGGCGCCGGGGATCTGCAGGTTGCTGTTGTTGCCAGTGGCGACATCTCTATTCTGCAGCGTCTGTCAGGGACCGTCGCAGAATCACTGACGAACCTGTTCAGTGGCGAGCCAGCGAGCACAGAATGGATTAGTGCAACGCCGTTTGTGCCCCCCGCGGTTCCTGAAGAAAACGGGGCGAAATACGCTGTCAGGCCAGGTCAACGCGGAATTGCGGTGCCGCAACCTGCCAGCGGCAATATCTGTCGAGATTGTCCCGGAACGGACGCTTGACTTCCGTCATTTTGTCGTTGCTCGACGGAATGCCGGGCAGGCGCCACCCGTGTCCTTTGGATTGGCTTTGCGAATCGTGCTGGAGCGGCCTGTAGAAGCACAGCAGGTGCCACTGGCACTGGGTTACGGTTGCCACTTTGGGCTGGGATTGTTCGTGTCCGGGTCCTGAATAACGTTGACTGTGATCGTTGAATTACGATGAACGATGTCCACTGGCATCATTGATAGCGAAAACGCGACGGGCTTACAGTCGCTCGAATAGGCTCTCGGTTTGCTCGTTTGTTGGTGCTTGTGTGTTTCCACCGCGCAGGTGTGACAGGATCTGTCAGGGGTCGTGGGTAGTGTGAGCGTTCCAGAATCCGGAGGGTGACTTATTTCACGGAGGGCCATTCGTTCACGCTGCGAAAGGTCTTGACCATGATCCAACAGTGTCTTGTTTCCGATTCCGTTGCACAACAGGCGTCCGTACCGGATCTCATTCCCGTTCGAATGCTTAACGAGTTCACTTACTGCCCAAGGCTCGGATATCTGGAATGGGTTGATGGTGAATGGGCCGATAATCTGGAGACGATGGAAGGGACGTTTGGCCATCGGCGGGTGGACCGAGCGACGACAAAACCGGTGCCGTTGCCAGGCAGTACTGAGGCAACGGCTGAAGCGGACCCGGAACTGAGAATTCATGCTCGCTCATTGATGTTATCCGCCCCGGCAGAGGGATTGCTGGCGCGACTGGACCTGCTGGAACTGACCGGAACAACCGCAACTCCAGTGGATTACAAACGCGGGCATGCCCCCGATATTCCGGAGGGGGCGTGGGAACCGGAACGTGTCCAACTGTGTGCTCAGGGACTGATCCTGAAAGAGAATGGGTTTCAGTGCACTGAAGGAGTGCTGTATTTCATCGCATCGCGGCGGCGCGTCTGTATTCCCTTCACTGACGAACTCATCGCAAGGACTCGACAACTGCGTGATGAATTCCGCGTGGCGGCTGCAGCAGCCGTGGTGCCACCGCCCCTCGTGGACAGTCCCAAATGTCCGCGTTGCTCACTGGTGGGGATCTGTCTGCCGGATGAAACGGCGTTACTGCAGTTGGGGGGGCTTTCGGCGGATTCGCAGGTGAATCGACAGGGTGACGACGAGGGTTTGGCGGGTGGGCCTGTGTCGCGTGAGTTACCTGTACGAGTGCGGCGGCTGATTCCGGCGAACGACGATGCGTTGCCACTGTACCTGCAGACGCAGGGCGCCATGCTGGGCAAGTCGGGTGATCGCCTGACGGTGAAGCTGAAGGACGAGCTGTTGGCAGAGCGACGTCTGATGGATGTGTCGCAGGTGTGTTTGTATGGCAATGTGCTGGTATCAGCACAGGCCCTGCGTGAGCTGACGGTGCGTGGGATTCCGGTCTGTCACTTCAGTTATGGTGGCTGGTTTCATGCGTTAACGGCGGGATTTGTGCACAACAATGTGCAGTTAAGAATTCGGCAATTTGCGGTGGCGGCAGATGCGGAGGAGTCGTTGCGTCTGGCGAGGTGGTTCATTGCCGGGAAGATTCGCAATGCAAGAACGCTGTTGCGGCGTCATTTGTCTGCCAGTGAGGATGTGGTGGAAGCTGAGTCTGGTGGCGGTGGGTCGGTGCCGGCGGATCCGCGTCCGGTCCTTGAGCAGCTGCAGGATTATCGGCGGCGTGTGGAGCAGGCGGGCAGTGCAGAGACGCTGTTGGGTCTGGAGGGTCTGGCGGCGAAGGCGTATTTCCAGCACTTTTTTGGCTTGTTGCGGGGGCGATTTGAGTTTGATGTGGCGGGTCGCAATCGCCGTCCGCCGCGTGATCCGGTGAATGCGGTGCTGTCGTTTATGTATTCGCTGCTGGTGAAGGAGTTGACGGTGGTGTTGCAGAGTGTGGGGTTTGATCCTTTACTGGGATTTCTGCATCGTCCGCGGTTTGGCCGCGCGGGGTTGGCGTTGGATGTGGCTGAGGAGTATCGGCCATTGATTGCGGATTCGGCAACGTTGATGGCATTTAACAATGGGGAATTGGGTGAGGGCAGTTTTCTGGAGCGGGCGGGCGCGGTGGTTTTGACGGAGGGGGGCAGGAAATCGGTGATTGCGGCGTTTGAGCGTCGAATGTCGCAGGAGGTGACTCATCCGATCTTTGGTTATCGGGTCAGTTATCGTCGGATTCTGGAGGTTCAGGCGCGTCTTTTGGCACGAGTGGTTGTGGGTGAGTTACCGGAATACATCCCATTCTGTACTCGCTAGTTTGCGGTGGCGTGCGTGAATCGGCGGAATTCCTGTTTGAAATGGGGGTAGAAAGCAATGCGTCATGTGTATTTGATTTGCTATGATGTGGGTGAGGCGAAGCGTTTGCGGCGGGTGTACAAGTGTCTGCAGGGTGCTGGTGAATCGTTGCAGTACAGTGTCTTTCGGTGTGAGTTATCTGCCGAGGAGCGTCAGTCGTTGATCGAGCGGTTATGGGGATTGATGAATCTTCGTGAGGACCGTTTGTTGGTGGCGAATCTGGGTGTGAGTGACGGACGTGGTTCAGAGAACCTGCAGTACTGGGGAGTGCCTCGCGAGCTGCCGGATTCGACGCGTCCTTTGGTTTTGTAGTTCGTTTGTGTGTGTGTGTGTTTGGGGTCGGTGAGGCTGCGAGGACTGGAGTGGTGTTTGAAACCCCGTCAGTGCTCGCAGTCGCAAGTTGTTCTTTGGCAACCAGTTACAAGTATGGTTGGACTTTTGCGGTGTGTTTCTGTTATGCTTTTGGTCCAGTGCTCGCAACCCCGCTCGCAACATCGTATTTTCGTAGAGGATACGAC
Organism: uncultured Planctomycetaceae bacterium; assembly: GCA_903858815.1. Taxonomy (GTDB): domain Bacteria; phylum Planctomycetota; class Planctomycetia; order Planctomycetales; family Planctomycetaceae; genus SXXK01. Next base: position 13,384 of record CAIOKE010000220.1, read on the forward strand.
GCGGGCGGTTTCCGTCCTCACCTGAGGACGGCTCCATTGAAGC
>CAIOKE010000221.1 GCA_903858815.1 uncultured Planctomycetaceae bacterium
GCCCGCACCCTGGGACCACCGAGCACCAGCTCGGTGACGCCCACCTGCAGCACCCGTACGCCTCCGCCACCGACTCGCCTGCCCGCACCCTGGGCCCACGCACCAGCTCGGTGACGTCCAGTGACAGCACCCGTCGGTTTCCGCAGACGGCTCGCCTATGCCCAACCGGGACCAGCGTCTTTCCGCACCGTCACCGGCCACGGCGGGCCCGGCGGCGGCGACCGTTATAGATCATCCCGCAGGCCAGCAGAGTCATCGGCAGATAGCAAAGAACAAGGTCCGTTACGCGATACCACGTCGGCCCTTTCACCAGATAGTCCATCGTGATGCCACCGGCAAGGAACAGCACTCCGACAATAATGGCCGCAGGCAGCAGACCGGGGCCTGCAAATCGAGCGGCCACAGCAGAACCGGTCAATGTCCCCAGCGCGTGTGCCAGCAGCGGAAAAATGAAGTGTTTCGCTTCAAAGGAAGATATCGAATCCCGCAACTTCTCCAGTGATGAATTGTCCGTACCAGGAGGCAATGGAATGATGCTGGGCGACGCAGCAACAATCAGCATGTTCACAAGACTGCCCACGAAAAATCCGACGATGATCGACAGGAAGACACGAATGGGCAGCAGCATGAATGGCACCTCGTTGCAGTTGAGAGGACCGGACCCAAAACTGACAGTCCCAGGTCCTGATGCGATCCATAAACGATAGTTTTGCAGCAGGAATTTGTTTGCAGAAGTGAACAAAATCCGCGGTTTTGCCCGGCCAGATTTAACGAGAATACTGTTTTTCTGGCCTCGAACCGCAGTCACCCTGTACCGAACATCGGGCGATCCGCTTAAGCCCCTTGCTGTCCGCCGCCCCAACTCCCCAGGGTAGCATGCACGCCCAGTGTGGCAGGGCAAGCTCCCTCCAGTCACAATGAATTGACAGTAGCCCATCATCAGGATGTGGGCAGTCCGAAGCCCACCCTACGGAAAACACAGGGCACGCAACTCAGTTGAAAACAGTCGCCCCGCGGTACATCACATCAGGCAAGGATTTCATCTGCGACGGTGCCGTAAACGTCCGTCAGGCGATAGTCACGGCCAATGTGACGCCACGTCAACTGCGTGTGATCAAGACCCAATTGATGAAGGATCGTCGCGTGCAGATCATGAATATGAATCCGTCCGTTGATAACCCGGTAACCCAGATCGTCTGTCTCACCCCAGACAAACCCCGGACGAACACCGCCCCCCGCCATCCATGCACAAAAACTCTCCGGCTGATGTTCCCGCCCATGCGTATCGATCGGTGCTGTACCACTCAGATCCTGACTCCACGGCGTCCTTCCGAATTCACCACACCAGACCACCAGCGTATCGTCCAGCAATCCCCGCTGCTTCAGGTCTCTGATCAATGCGGCCACTGGCTGATCGGTTTGAGCACACAGACGGGGCAGATTGCCCCGAATGTCTCCGTGATGATCCCATCCCCCCATGGTGACCTGCACAAAACGGACTCCAGCTTCACTCAACCGACGAGCCAGCAGACATGCTCGCCCGTTCCGATCCGTCTCTTTTCCACCAAGACCGTACAGTTCCTGAGTCTGTTGCGTTTCGGCAGACAGATCAACAAGCTGCGGAGTCGTGGTCTGCATGCGGAACGCCAGTTCCATGGCTTCGATCATTCCCTGCATCGAGGGATCTGGTACTGTCTGCTGCAGTCGTTTATTCTGTCGCTGCAGAAAGTCAATCCGTCGCCGCTGTACCTGCTGATCAGCGGAAATATTCCTGAGGTTATCAATTGCCGCTGTGCCGGCGTCGGATGCTGCATTGAGCCGCGTACCCTGATGTTCAGCCGGCAGCCATGAGGCCCCGTGATACCGCACATCAGCATGCGGATTGATCGTGATAAAAGCCGGCAGATTGCGATTCTCTGACCCCAGTCCGTAACTGATCCACGCCCCCATCGAAGGACGCGCATCGTTCAGGGCCCCGGTATGCAACTGCAGTTCAGCGGGCATATGCTGCGGATTGTCCGCACTCATACCCTTCAACAGACAAATCTCATCAGCAATCCCTGCAAGATGTGGCAGCAGATCGGAAATCGGAGTGCCACAATGACCGCGCGGTCGAACCGGTACGGCCGTCCCAAGGGCCAGGAATCGTTCCGTACCCACCTGCAGCACATGACTGCTGAGCGGCGAATCGATGGGTTGCCCATGCCTCTGCTGTATAAACGGTTTGGGATCAAACAGATCAAGCTGTGAGGGACCACCCTGCATGAACAGGAAAATCACTCGACTTGCACGCGCTGCAAAATGCGGCTGAGGCGACCTCGTGCGTTGCTGTTCCGCATGCACCAGATCCGCCAGCGCAACGCTGCCAAAACCACAGGCCGCATGCTGCAGATACGATCTTCGAGTCAGGATCTTTGACATGGAAAACTCCGACTGTCAGAGACGAAAGAGAAATTCGTTGGAAGCAAACAGGGCATGACACAATTCCGTCCATCCATCAGAGGAACCTGCGAAAGACTCAAGGAATTGTCGGGCAGCCACCAATTCCTCATCAGACACCGGCCGATTCAGAACTCGCAGCCACAGGGACTGCAGCCGCTGCTGCTGATCGTCCGGCAGGGCCAGCAGCAGTTCAGCCAGTGCCTGTGCGCGTTTGCGAGGGAGATCGTTATTCAGCAGATACAGAGCCTGTGTGGCCACCACCGTCTGGGCTCGCTGGCCGGCAATTCCAGCCGGCTGAACAAAGTCGAACAGGTCCCGCAGCGCGGCGGGACCCTTCTGGTTACTGCGGACCACCGGCAGATACACCGTCCGCTGAAATTCCTGCTCCGGACGCCAGCGTCGCAGACTGAAGCTGGGAGGATTGACAGCTCTCGGTTCAAGGCTTCCAGCATTTTCAGGAAATTCCAGAGGCAGTCCCGGTCCGCCACTGCAGTCCTGTAACTGACCACTGACAGCCAGCAGACTGTCCCGCAGAGATTCAGCGTCCAGTCGCTGCGGAGACATCCGCCATAACAGGCGGTTGTCGGGATCAATGGCAACTGCCGAAGCTGAAGGGTCACTGCTGAGCCGATAGGTACGACTCAGCACAATCGCTCGAATCACGGCTTTCTGCGACCAACCCTCGGAAATCAGTCGACTGGCCAGATGATCAAGCAGCTCCGGGTGACTGGGACGCTCGCCACGCGTACCAAAATAATCCACTGTCGGAACCAGCCCCCGGCCGAAGAGCCGGGCCCAGATTCGATTGACCGTCACTCGCGGCAACAACGGATTCCTGCGGTCGGCCAGCCATTGAGCCAGCTGCAGTCGTCCACTCTGGTCACTGGGCATGACAGGCCCGGCATCCCATGCGGCCACCCGCAGAATACCTCGCGGAATCACCCGCCCCATCGCATAGGGATTGCCGCGGATGGCAATCGGCATGTCGACCGGTGTGGCTGCATCTTCGAGTGCAAATGCGCGGGGAACGGCGGGCAGAAAAAACTCCGCATGCCGAATCGCTCGCCGCAATTGCCCCTGTTGCTTCTGCAGTTCGTCCCGCCGTTTCTCTAACGCTGACTTGTCCGCATCCGGCTGCCGCAATTGTCCCTGCAACTCGCTCAACTGCTGCTGCAACTGCAGATCTTCCGCCTGCATTGAGGCAATCCGCCCCTGTTCGGCCGACCGTGCCTGCTCACGTGACCGCTGCTGCTCAGCAGTCTCAGGAAGCTCTCGCACATTCAGACCGCTCCAGATCCCGTGGTCAATTTTGCGAGTAGAAACCGTGCTGCGAAGTGTACCCGCCATTCCGTAGTAGTCTTCCAGCCCGATCGGATCGAACTTGTGATCATGACAGCGAGCACACCCCAGCGTCATCCCCAGAAATGCTGTCCCGATACGGGACAGCTGAAAATCAATATGATCCGTCTCCAGCTTCAGCTTGTCCGGATTGACGATTTCGACGTCACCCACCAGCAGAAATCCAGTTGCCGTCAGCTGCGCGGCACGCTGCTGAGCCGACTCAGCCGGCAACAGATCACCAGCAATCTGCTGAATGACAAACTGGTCCCACGGAAGATCGCTGTGGAATGCTTCAATAACGTAGTCGCGATAACGCCACGCATGCTCAGCGAACACCTCATTGGAGGTCCCCACCTGGTCTGCATAGCCCGTCAGATCCAGCCAGTGGCGCGCCCAGCGTTCCGCGAATGCGCGTGACTGCAGCAGACGATCGACCACCTTTTCATAAGCCAGAGCTGTCGCGTCGTTCGTAAACTCGCTGATCTGTTCGGGCGTGGGTGGCAGACCGGTCAGATCCAGACTGACTCGACGCAGCCACACATGCCGTTCGGCATCCGGCTGCGGGGTTAACCCGGCCTGCTGCAGACGGGCGAGAACAAACTGATCAATCAGGCCCAGCGGCCAGTCGGATGTCACCAGCGAGGAGACTGCAGAATCCGTAATCGGCTGAAATGCCCAGTGCTGCCGACCTGCAGCAATGTCGATCTGCCGGGAAATCAGCGGTTGATCAGAAGTTCGCGGGTCTGGAAGCCCCTGTTCGATCCATGTCTGAAAATGCTGGACTGTTTCGTCAGAGAGACGACCTTTGGGCGGCATCTGCAATCCGTCATGGCGCAGAGCCTTCAACAGCAGGCTGTCATTTGGCTGCAGGAGTGACACAGCCGGACCCGAGTCTCCCCCCTCGAGAAGCCCGTCCCGGTAGTCCAGTCGGAGCCCACCCTGAAGTGGACGGGATCGTTGTGAGTGACACTCATAACAGGACTCAACAAGCACCGGCCGAATCTGAGTTTCAAAAAATGTCAACTGCTCGTCAGAGAATTTGACCGTAGACTGGGCCACACACACAGGTAACACACCGGCAGTCAACGCCACGATCACCGCCACGAGGCAGAGTCTGCGGGCAGCACCCGATGGCCTGAAGCAAAGACAGCCACAGCTTTTGTTGGCATCAGAATTCTGCATACTGAGCATGACCGTTTCCAGAACAGGGCCAGCGACCGCACAGACCAGACACCCAGCACAAAAACTCACCCAAGCATTCCTGCTCGGCCCCATCCCTGAAAAACCGACGGGGTTTGCAAGGGTGACGAGACGTTCGCGCCCGGACGCAAGCCAGACCACGACTTTCGTCCCTCGCCTCAGACGAAGAACAGATTCTAACGAGCACGAAAAACAGAATGCAATTGGTAATGAATTGTCCCGTCGCGATGAACGAGGTGCACGGTCGGGCAATTTCGGGCGATTCACGATCGGAATTCCGCCCTGTGAACTGCTTTACACGTCCGCTTATCCCCCCAGGAAGGGCGAGGCTCCCGCCGAGCCGAAGTCAACTGTCAGTATTCAGTCGTCGTTCGTCGCCCACAACCGTAGCCCGGGCATTCCTGCCCGGCAACCCTCCACCCACACAACGCCGCAACGCACCGCACGTTTGCCCAGCGCTCAGCCATCCCGTCGGCTGTTAGAACCTCGAGATCGGCACCGAGCGAATGCTCGGTGGTCGTTCCATCGGCTTCAGCCCGTATCATCCACCGCGTTCAAGCCACGCGTGGCGAGCCGTCAGCGTAAGCTGACGGGTGCTTGCTTTTGACTGTGAGCACTTATGTTTTTTCAGCCATCAAAACAGCATCCAGTGAGTTTTACACGTCCATCAAACTGCAATCCGCAACTCAACACTTGATTTTTCGTTGATCCATTTTTCATGCACATTTCTGATACGGCACGAATCCGATCTCAGGTATAGTAGACAAAGCAGTCGGGCCGACTCTCAGGTCATCTCATAACGCCCTATTGCTTTGCGACGCGTTGTGATGTGACACAGGGGTACAGTGTGAAATGAGTGCAATTCAAAGCGTCACGCAACGGCCCACGATGCAATTCATCGCAGTCTGCGTCGGCCTGTTCTGGTCGACCACGGGTCACAGCCTCCGTGCGCAACAGGCAATCAGTTTCAATCGCGATATTCGGCCCATTCTGTCGAATCACTGTTTTGCGTGCCATGGACCGGATGCCGCCGCACGCAAGGGCGGCTTGCGTCTGGACCAGCGGGACAGTGCAACACAGGCCTCTGAATCCGGCCTGCTGGCCATCGCCCCCGGTCAGATCGGCAGCAGCCAGCTCATCACCAGAATTCACTCCGTCGACCCGGACCTTGTGATGCCCCCGCCGGAAACTTCACGAGCACTTTCCGATGCACAGAAAAGCCTGCTGGAACGCTGGATTGCCGAGGGTGCTCAATACCAGCCGCACTGGTCCCTCGTACCTCCGCAGGCAGCGACTGTCCCGATTGTCGCTGATGACCGGTGGTCACGGACGGAAATTGATCGTTTCGTTCTGGCAGGTTTGCGCAGCCAACAACTGTCCCCGGCGGCACCTGCCGCACCCTCGATCCTGCTGCGTCGCCTGTCACTGGATCTGATTGGACTTCCGCCGACACCAGCAGAGGCTGACGCGTTTTCCCGCGAGTTGCAGGAAGCCGCAAAGCAGGGTGCTGCTGCAGAAGACGCAGTCGTCAAACGCTGGATCGACCACTTGTTCAAGTCTCCGCATTATGGCGAGCGAATGGCTGTGGACTGGCTGGACGCTGCCCGTTACGCCGACACGAACGGCTATCAGGTCGATCGTGACCGAGAACTGTGGGCATGGCGTGACTGGGTGATTGCTGCCTTCAACAGGAATCAGCCGTTTGACCAGTTTACCATCGAACAGCTGGCAGGTGACCTGCTGCCGAACCCCACGCAGGCGCAGCTGATCGCCACGGGATTTCATCGGAATCACATGCTCAATGAAGAAGGTGGTGTGATTCCGGAAGAATTTCTGGCCGAGTACTGTGCGGACCGAGTTGAGACGACTGCGGCCATCTGGCTGGGGCAGACATTGACCTGTGCTCGCTGTCATGACCACAAATACGATGCCTTCACACAGCAGGACTATTACGGGTTGTATGCGTTTTTTCACAATGTGAATGAGCAGGGTATCGGAAACTACGGAGCACCGATTCGCCGTAATGCTCCACCATTCCTGCCGCTGCCAACACCGGAACAAACGTCGCGTCGCAAAGAACTGGAACATCAGCTGGTACAACTGACTCAAAAGCTGCAGGCGGTGGCCGTGCGTCTGCAGGCTGAACAGCTTCAGTGGGAACAGCAGCAGGTAGCCAGTGCTGACTCGCTGGCAAAACTGCCGGGTGACGTGGCAGCCATTCTGCTGAAGCCCGCCGCTGATCGCTCACCAGCCGACAAACAGCGAATCGTCGATCACCAGCAAGCCACCGATATGGAGCGCAAAACCCTGGTCGACAGCGAAGCCTCCATCAAAAAGTCGCTGACAGAGCTGGAGCAGCAGACTATGACGACATTGATTATGGAAGAACTGCCACAGCCTCGCGAGACTGCGATTCTTATTCGCGGTCAGTATGCGAAACGTGGTGCGGTTGTCACCGCCAACACTCCGGCCAGCCTGCCTGCGATGGCTACTGACCTGCCGAAGAACAGACTGGGCCTCGCTCGCTGGCTGGTTTCACCTGAACATCCGCTGACTTCCAGAGTGATTGTCAATATACTGTGGCAGCAGCTGTTCGGCCATGGGCTTGTGCGGACGTCAGAAGACTTCGGTGTACAGGGCGAAGCCCCTGACCACCCTGAGCTTCTGGACTGGCTGGCCGTAGAGTTTGTGCGGAGTGGCTGGGACGTGCAGCACATGCTGCGTCTGATGGCCTCCAGTGCCGTGTATCGTCAGTCGTCTGTTGTCAGTGACCAGTTGCAACAGCGTGATCCTGAAAATCGACAGCTTGCCCGGGGCCCCCGATTTCGGCTGCAGTCCGAATTTCTGCGGGATCAGGCATTGGCTGCCAGTGGACTGCTGGTCCGAAAAATCGGTGGCCCGCCTGTCAAGCCGTATCATCCTCCGGGGTTGTACGAGCAGGTGACGGCGGGCAGCGGAACCAATTCCTACGTGGAGGGCAAAGGGGAAGATCTGTATCGAAGAAGCATCTACACCTACTGGAAACGCTCAGTTCCGCACCCGGCGATGCTGCTGTTTGATAGTCCATTTCGCGAGGCCTGTACGCTGCGTCGTTCCCGCACGAATACCCCTTTGCAGGCCCTGAATCTGCTGAACGATCCAACGTGGGTGGAAGCGGCAAGACTGCTGGCGGGACGCATGCTTTCCGAGGCTGGGCCGGACGCTGCCTCACAGTTGCGGCACGGATTTCGACTGGTCCTGATTCGGGAACCGGAAGCTCGTGAATTGACGTTGCTGCAGGCTGGCTATGAGCGGGTTTTGCAGGAGTTTCGCGCGGAGCCAGCGCAGGCGGACGAGTTGCTGAAAGTAGGAGCCACTCGGTCGGTCGAATCACTACCCGTCGCAGAGTTGGCGGCGATGACGGTGTCGGCGGGCACGTTACTGAATCTTCATGAAACTGTGACTCGGGAGTAGTGTACCGTGGCTGAGCGAGGTTGTTACGACAGGACAATGGCACTGCAGACAGCAGTCGCTCGACGGCAGTTTCTCGGCCGTCAGATGACGGGGCCTGGTGTGCTGGCGCTGGCCGGATTGCTGACAGATACGGCATCGGCTGGTGCCCGCGAAAATTCGGCGGTGAACGTGGCATCGGCGACAGGGCTGCCCGGCTTGCCGCATCTGATTGCAAGAGCGAAGCGCGTCATCTGGCTGACGCAGGCTGGGGCTCCATCGCAGTTGGACCTGTTCGACTACAAACCTCAGTTGCGGGAACGTTTCAACACGGACCTGCCGAATTCCGTGCGCGGCGAACAGCGTCTGACAGGTATGACGGCCGGGCAGCAGCGATTCCCGGTGTGCCCCTCGGTGTTTCGATTCGGACAGCATGGTGCCGGTGGGATGTGGTTGAGTGAACTGCTGCCACATACAGCGAAGATTGCCGATCAGATCTGTCTGATCCGAACGCTGCATACTGAGGCCATCAATCATGACCCGGCGATGACGCTGCTGCAGACCGGACATCAGCTGGCTGGCCGACCTTCTCTGGGGGCGTGGTTGTCGTACGGTCTGGGCTCCGAAAATGCGAACCTGCCGGCGTTTGTCGTCATGATATCGCGCCCCAGTGGCCCCACGAATGCTCAGCCCCTGCATGAACGCATGTGGGGTTCCGGTTTTCTGTCACCTCGGTATCAGGGTGTCCGATTCAGTCCCGGAAAGGATCCGGTGCTGTATCTGTCTGATCCGCCCGGTATCATTCGACAGCGGCGACGGGGAATGCTGGATGACGTGGCTGCCCTGAACCGACTGCATGGTGAGGCGGATGCCGATCCGGAGATTGCAGCTCGACTGGAACAGTACGAAATGGCCTTTCGCATGCAGCGTTCTGTGCCGGAGCTGACAGACCTGTCCAGTGAATCAGCGGCGGTGTTTCAGGCCTATGGACCGGAGTCGCAGAAACCGGGCAGTTTTGCAGCCAACTGTATTCTGGCACGACGTCTCGTGGAACGTGGTGTGCGATTTGTGCAGTTGTATCATCGAGGCTGGGATCAGCATGGCAGCCTGCCAAGTGGAATTCGCAGCCAGTGTTACGACACCGACCAGCCGTCTGCCGCGTTGGTGCGTGATCTGCAGCAGCGCGGCCTGCTTGACGAGACTTTGGTCATTTGGGGCGGGGAATTCGGGCGAACGGTGTATTCGCAGGGGACTTTGACTGCCACGGATTATGGCCGCGACCATCACCCGCGTTGTTACTCCATCTGGCTGGCTGGTGGTGGCATTCGTGGCGGCACGGTGTGGGGCGAGACCGACGATTTTTCGTGGAACGTCGTGCGTGATCCGGTACATGTGCACGATCTGAACGCAACCGTGCTGCAGCTGCTGGGAATACAGCACACAGCGCTGACGTATCGTTTTCAGGGACGCGATTATCGGCTGACGGATGTACATGGAACTATGGTACAGGGCGTGCTGGCCTGAGGAGCGGGATCACGATGCAAGCAATTTACAGCGTGTCGGGAACGAATACAGTGCGGGGCCCGTTCCTGCTGCTGCTGGTACTGTGCGGGCTGGCGGAATTGCATGAATGCTGTTCTGCAGCAGAGCCGAAGCGGATCCCATGGGTCAATCTGCGACTGCGGGGTTCTCCAGAGCCGCCGTTGCCATACCGGGCGGTGCGGGCGTACCCGCAGCTGAAGCTGTTCAAACCTGTATTTCTGCGAGCTGAGCCCGGCACCGATCGGTTGATCTTTGTGGACCACGCGGGGGACTGGGCCGAACCGGGCGGATTGCGAACCTGTCGGGACGCAGCTGATGTCACTGACAGTAAGGCTCTGCTGGCTCTGAATCGCATGATCTATGGATTCTGTTTTCACCCGCAATATCAGCAGAACGGACAGCTCTTTCTGCTGACCAATGGTCCGACCACAGCAGAGAAAAAGCAGAACCGAATCAGCCGATTTACGATGCAGCGAGATGGCGATCGGCAGATCATACCCGACAGCGAACTGGTGATCCTTGAATGGGATTCGAATGGACATAATGGCGGGGATCTGGCCTTCGGGCCTGATGGCTTCCTGTATTGTCCAACGGGTGACGGCACTTCGGACAGTGATCCGTTGGCCACAGGACAGGGCGTCAACGACCTGCTGGCCGTGATGCTGCGACTGGACGTGGATCATCCAACTGCGGATCGACCTTACTCGATTCCACCGGATAACCCGTATGTGGGCACAGCAGGAGCTCGTGAAGAGATCTGGGCATACGGTTTTCGCAACCCGTGGCGCATGGCCTATGACTGGCAGTCCAATCAGTTGTGGGTGGGTCAAAATGGTCAGGATCTGTGGGAGCAGGTGTATCTGGTGCGGAAAGCTGAGAATTATGGATGGAGTGTGCAGGAGGGCAGTCATCCGTTTTACCCCCTGCGCCCACGAGGATCCGCGGCAATTACGCCACCCGCAGCCGAACATCATCACTCCGAATTTCGCAGTCTCACCGGTGGCGTTGTCTACCGAGGGCAGGCACTCGCGGGGCTGGACGGCAGTTTTGTCTACGGAGATTATTCCACTGGAAGAATCTGGATCGTTCGTCATGACGGCCAGCGAGTTGTGCAGAACGAAGAGATTGCCGATACGACTTTGCAGATCACAGGTTTTGCACAGAACCACGCGGGTGATCTGCTGGTGGTTGACCATGGTGGAGGCTTCTATCGGCTGGAACCTGCCCCTGCGGAACCGCAGGTGGATTTCCCCCGACGATTAAGTGAAACCGGTCTGTTTTCGCACGTGGCGACGCATCAGATGGCTGCAGGGGTGCTGCCGTATTCAGTGAATTCGCAGCTCTGGTCAGACGGAGCGTGGAAGCAGCGCTGGCTGGCGGTACCGGATCAGGAGCAGATTGAGTATACGTCAAATCGAGGCTGGACTTTTCCGAACGGCTCCGTGCTGGTGAAAAGCTTTGCGCTGGAACGTTCAGCGGGGCAGCCGGCCAGTCGCCACTGGATTGAGACTCGCATTATGATTCGGCAGCAGAATGAATGGGCCGGGTATTCGTATCGCTGGAATGAGCAGCAGACGGACGCCGAACTTGTGGAAAGCAGCGGGCGGGACGAACAGTTTGTCATCAGTGACCAATCGGCAACCGAAGGCCAGCGACTGCAGAACTGGCACTACCCCAGCAGAGCCGAGTGTCTGGTGTGTCATTCAAGAGCGGCCAATTACGTGCTGGGGTTGTGTGAACTGCAGATGAATCGTCAGCAGGACTACGGTGAATACTCGGGAAACCAGCTGCAGACGCTCTCCAATCTTGGTTATTTCACAAAACCGTTGCCGAAGCCTGTTGAGCAGTTGAGCAGGCTGGTGGACCCAATGGACGAGCAGCAGGATCTGGCGTTACGTGCCCGTTCATATCTGCATGCAAATTGTGCGGGCTGCCATGTGGAAGCGGGAGGTGGAAACAGTCAGTTCAGCGCGGAATTCACGGCAACGCTCGAGCAGCAGAAGCTGATTGGTGCCCGGCCGGTGCACAGCACTTTCGAACTGCCGGACTCTGCCTTAGTGAAACCCGGACATCCAGAAAGCTCGGTGCTGCTGCATCGCGTGGCAACACGCGGTCCCGGACAAATGCCGCCACTGGCCACCAGCGTCCGAGATGAACGCGCTATGCTGCTGCTGCAGCAGTGGATTTATGGCCTGCCACCAGAAACCGCACCGTGATCGTAATTGATCCACGCACGGCACCTCGGCACCACGGGCACAGGGCCTTCAAACCATCGTCGATTGCCCTCGCGACCGTCAGCAACGGACACCCACAGATTTGCAGGGACATCACTGAACCTTCAGCTAAGCAGTGTTCAGTGTTCAACTGACGAAAAGCCCCCCTCGAGAGCGTGAGGCTCCCGCAAAACCGAGGGAAGGCTTTCAGTGTTGAGTTTTCAACCCCAACCGTAGCCCGGGCATTCCTGCCCGGCCACCCTTACCCATACAACGTCGCCTCGCGGCCCCAAGTTGCCAACCGCGGCCTCAGCGTCCTCACCGAGCTGGTGCTCGGTGGTCCCAGGAGGGCCGAACCACCGTAGCTTGGGCTTCAGCCCGAGAAGTGTTCAATGTCGCCCCCAACCGTCGCCCGGGCATTCCTGCCCGGCCCCCCTTCAGCAAATACATCGCTGTGACGCGTCTCACAGCGACCAGCCCCGGCATTCCGTGTGCCGGTGTCGATGGAGCGAAGGCTGATCCCCTGGACTCGTTACCGAGCTGGTGCTCGGTGGTCCCAGGGGGGCAACAACCGTAGCCCGGGCATTCCTGCCCGGCCGCCCTGCAGCAAATACATCGCTGTGACGCGTCTCATATCAACGAGCCGCAGCCATTCCGCGTGCTGGTGTCGATGGAGCAAAGACTGACCCCCAGGATCGTTACCGAGCTGGTGCTCGGTGGTCCCAGGAGGGGGTGCGAAGGACGCAAAAGGAATGCACGCGGGCTGAAGCCCACGCTACGGGAAGGGGGAAGCAGACAGAAGGATCAAACCCATTGCTATTCAAACAACCCTTCAAGAGGATTGGCGAACAGGTCGTCCAGTGAATCCAGATCCACTGCAGCGTCCGTGATGTCAACGCGAACGACCGACAACGGCTGACCGGCTGAGGATCGCTGACTTGTGGGCCGACTGACGATCTCAGACGATGGATCCGCAGA
>CAIOKE010000222.1 GCA_903858815.1 uncultured Planctomycetaceae bacterium
GGGGGTGGCCGGGCGGGTGTGCTCGGGCTACGGTTGTGTGTGGGGAGGGGGTGGCCGGGCAGGTGTGCTCGGGCTACGGTTGTGTGTGGGGAGGGGGTGGCCGGGCAGGAATGCCCGGGCTACGGTTGTGTGTGTGTGTGTGTGTGTGTGGGCGAAGGGGTGGTTCCGGGTTGGGTCAGATGATTCCGAGATCGCGGCCGACGCGGGTGAAGGCATCGACGGCGAGTTCGAGTTGTGAGCGGGAGTGAGCGGCCGACATTTGTGTGCGGATACGGGCTTCACCGCGGGGCACGACTGGGAATGAGAATCCGATGACGTAGATGCCGAGTTCGAGGAGTGCATTGGCCATCCGAGTAGCGAGTGCGGCATCACCGATCATGACGGGGGCGATGGGGTGTTCGCCTGGCAGGATGCGGAAACCGGCTTGATTCATTGCGGCGCGGAACCAGCTGGTATTTTCGCGCAGTTGTGTGCGGAGCTGGCTGGATTCGCTGATGAGTTCGAGTGCTTTGAGGGAGGCGGCGGCGATGGGTGGTGCGAGTGTATTGGAGAAGAGGTAGGGGCGTGAGCGTTGTCGCAGCAGATCGATGAGTGGTTTACGTCCGCTGGTGTATCCACCGGAGGCACCGCCGAGTGCTTTTCCGAGTGTCCCGGTGATGATGTCGATACGACTGGCGACGTTGAAGTGTTCTGGTGTGCCTTTACCGCCGGGACCGATAAAGCCGACGGCGTGTGAATCATCGACCATGATGGAGGCATTGTAGCGATCTGCCAGTTCGCAGATGGCGGGCAGATTTGCGAGGTAGCCGTCCATGGAGAAGACGCCATCGGTTGCGATCAGTCGATTGCGGCAACCCTGAGCGGCCTGCAGCTGCTGTTCGAGGTCGGCCATATCGTTATTTCGGTAGCGATAACGCTGTGCTTTGCAGAGTCGGATACCGTCGATGATGCTGGCGTGGTTCAGCTGATCGGAGATGATGGCATCCTGTTCGGACAGCAGCGTTTCGAAGAGACCACCATTGGCATCGAAACAGGAGCTGTAGAGGATGGTGTCATCGGTGCCGAGAAAGCTGCTGATGCGCTGTTCGAGTGTGTGGTGTACGGACTGTGTGCCGCAGATGAATCGTACTGAGGCCATGCCGTAGCCCCAGCGATCGAGAGCATCGCGGGCGGCCTGTACGATGGCCGGGTGATCGGCGAGGCCGAGGTAATTGTTGGCGCAGAGATTGACCACGTGGCTGGAATTGGCCAGCCGAATGCTGGTGTTCTGTGGCGAGTCGATGGTGCGTTCCGCTTTGAACAGTCCCTGTGAGCGGATGGAGTCAAGTTCTGCGAGTGCGTGATCTGTGAGACCGGACATGATGAATTTCCTGGTTGATCAGTGATTCCAGTTCAGGATGACTTTACCGGACTGGCCGGACTTCATGGCTTCGAAGCCTTTGGCGAATTCGGTGTAGTGCAGGCGGTGAGTGATTACGGGGCTGATATCGAGTCCGCTTTGCAGCATTACGGTCATCTTATACCAGGTCTCGTACATTTCGCGGCCGTAGATACCGTGAATTGTAAGCATATTGAAGACGACCTGAGTCCAGTCGATGGCGATATCTGCGGTGGGGATGCCGAGCATGGCAATTTTTCCGCCGTGTGCCATGTTGTTCAGCATGCTGCGGAAGGCGTCGGCATTGCCGGACATTTCCAGTCCCACATCGAAGCCTTCGGCCATTCCCAGTTCGCGCTGCACGTCTTCAAGTTTTTCGGTGCGGACATCGACGGCGCGGGTAGCGCCCATGCGGCGTGCCAGTTCCAGACGCCAGGGATTGACGTCGGTGACGACCACGAAGCGAGCGCCGGCGTGTCGTACAACGGCGGCGGCCATCAGACCGATCGGGCCGGCACCGGTGATCAGGACGTCTTCGCCAAGTACGGGGAAGGCGAGTGCTGTGTGAACCGCATTACCGAAGGGATCAAAGATGGAGGCGATATCGCGATCGATACCGTGATGGTGATGCCAGACGTTGGTCATGGGCAGTGCGATATATTCGGCGAAGGCGCCAGGACGATTGACGCCGATACCCTGAGTTTTGGGGCAGAGGTGTCGGCGACCGGCGAGACAGTTACGGCAGCGTCCGCAGACCACGTGTCCTTCGCCGCTGACAATGTCGCCGGGATGGAAGTCAGACACGTTGGACCCGACTTCGACGATTTCGCCGACAAATTCGTGTCCGACGACCATGGGAACAGGAATCGTGCGCTGGGCCCAGGCATCCCATTCGTGAATATGCACGTCCGTACCGCAGATGCCGGTTCTGTCGACTTTGATCAGTACGTCATTGAGGCCGACTTTGGGTTCCGGAACGTCTTCCAGCCAGAGCCCTTTTTCTGCGTGGCGTTTGACGAGGGCCTTCATCTGTGTTTCTTTCCCGAATTCCAGCGGTTTTTGAATATCCTGGACAATGCGTGCGGTATAGTACACGTGCGGGCGTTCGGTTTGCAAGAAGAATCGTCCAGTATATTGAAATCCGGGAATGGTGAGCGGATGAAGTCAGGTCGTTCTCCCAATGATGCGGTGCAATCGGCGGCATCTGCAGAGGATGTCAGTCGGCACGTCTGTCGGCGGATTCATCAGCTGCGTCGGGACCGTGGCTGGTCGCTGGATGTGCTGTCGCGAGCTTCCGGTGTCAGCCGTTCAATGCTCAGCCAGATTGAGCGTGAGCAGGCGAACCCGACTCTGGCGGTCACGGTAAAGATCGCGGGTGCATTGGGTATGAGTATGGCGGAGCTGGTTGAGCAGTCCGCAGT
Source organism: uncultured Planctomycetaceae bacterium (assembly GCA_903858815.1). Lineage (GTDB taxonomy): Bacteria > Planctomycetota > Planctomycetia > Planctomycetales > Planctomycetaceae > SXXK01. The sequence continues at coordinate 2,800 of CAIOKE010000222.1, forward strand.
GGCTCCGGGGATTGAGGTAATCCGAGCTGACGACCGCAGTCATATATTTCGTTCGGACCAGAACTGTTCGATTCGGACGCTGTCGCCTCTGCATCTGGAGAAGGACGTGGAGTTTTACGAGGTGTTGTTGAATCCGGGCGGAGCGCTCCGTTCGGCTCCGCACTTCGAGGGGACTCGTGAGTTTCTGACGGTGCAGAAGGGTCGGGTGGTGGTGGTGTCCGATACGGAGACGACGGAGCTGAATCGGGCGGATTCGGCCAGTTATCGGGCGGACGTGGCGCACGAGATTCGGAATCCGGGCAAGTCAGAGGCGCTGGTATTTCTGGTCGTGATTTATCAGTAGGGTCAGGCAAGGATTTCCTGAATGACCTGTCCGTGGACATCGGTCAGTCGGAAGTCGCGTCCCTGGTAGCGATAGGTCAGTTGTTCGTGATTCAGTCCCAGCAGGTGCAGTACGGTGGCCTGCAGGTCGTGTACGTGGACCGGACGTTCGGCGATATCCATCCCGAAGTCATCGGTGGTACCCAGTGAGATCCCCTGTTTGATTCCTGCGCCGGCGAGCCACATGGTGAAGGCATCTTTGTGGTGATCGCGTCCGGCGGAGTTGGGATCGGTGCCCTGCTGCAGTGGTGTGCGTCCGAATTCTGAGGTCCAGAGGATGAGTGTATCGTGCAGCAGTCCGCGTTGTCTGAGGTCGCGGATCAGCGCAGCGATGGGTTGATCGACTTCGCGGCATTTGCGAGGCAGAGCGGTCTGGAGTCCGCTGTGGTGATCCCAGTCGGCATCGAACAGCTCTACGGTGCGGACTCCGCGTTCAATCATTCTGCGGGCCAGCAGGCAGTTCGCGGCGAAGGACGGTTTTCCGGCCGTTGCTCCGTACATGCCCAGTGTCTGGGGGGATTCTTCATTGAGTGCCAGCAATTCGGGAACGGAGCTTTGCATGCGGAGTGCCAGTTCGTACTGACTGTTGCGTACGGCGGCAGCGGGGTCGAGTGTTTGCTGAGCGCGGAGTGAGTTCAGCTGCTGCAGTGTGGCCAGCTGTCGCTGGCGATCGGCGATCTGAATGCCGGGTGGGCTGGAGAGGAACAGGACGGGGTCTCCCTGTGAGCGAAACTGGGTGCCCTGATGGACGCCGGGCAGAAATCCGGCTGACCAGAGGCTGGTTCCGGCACCACCGGGCGGTCCACTGAGCAGTACGACCCACGCGGGGAGGTTTGGGTTTTCGGAGCCCAGTCCCCACGACAGCCATGCTCCAAGCGACGGTCGTCCGGAGCGTCCGAAGCCGGAGTGCAGGAACATCTGTGCCGGGGCGTGATTGATTTCGGTGGTGTGGAGTGAGCGGATGACGGCCAGTTCATCGGCGACTGTGCCGAGTTCTGGCAGGAGTTCTGAGAGTCTGAGTCCACACTGGCCGTGTTGTCGGAATTTCCAGGGAGAGCCGGCGAGTACGGACGTTTTGCCGATGAAGGCGAAGTCGCGATTGCGGGTGACGGATTCCGGGCAGGGCTGACCGTGTCGGCGGACAAGTTCTGGTTTTTCGTCGAACAGATCGAGTTGAGAGGGTGCACCGATCATGTGCAGGCAGATCAGGTGTCTGGCTTTGGGAGTGAAGTGTGGTGGTGGCTGCTGGGGTGGGGCTGTCGGAGGCAGTGGATTGGCACGGCTGCTGTTGTTGCTGCCGAGGGCTGTTGTGGCGACTGCGGCTGAGGCTGTCTGAGCGGCAGCAGTGATGGCGTGGCGACGCGAGACGGCGTTGGAGGGCTGAGGCTGTGAGAACGACATGCCAGGACTTTCAGTGCGGGGCTCTGCGAACGGGTGTCAGGGGCGAGTGCTGGTTTCGTGGAGATTGAGCAGTACGGTGGCGAGTGTGGTCCAGGCGGCCTGTTCAAGGGGGTCAGTGGGTGGTGTTGAGTTTTCGGGTCTGCTGTTGTTGATGAGGGCAACGTCTGTGGGGCGGTGCTGCAGGGCGTTTCGTTGCTGCTGCAGGAGCTGCAGCAGGACCTGCAGTTCCTGTGGTTGTGGAGTGCGAGCGGTGCAGAGCTGAAAACCGGTGGTGATACGTTGCTGGTCTGTGGAATCGGTTGTGGAATTGAGGAGTTTTGCGGCGAGTGCGGCTGCGGCAGTTGCTGCCACGGGTTCATTGAGCAGTGCGAGTGCCTGCAGAGCGGTGCTGGTGCGTGAGCGCTGGACGGTGCAGGTGAAGCGGGCTGGTCCATCGAATGTGGCGAGGCTGGGGTGAATCGCGCTGCGTTTGATCACGATATAGATACTGCGGCGATATTTCTCTGAGCCGTCACTGACCTGGTAGTCGTACTGTTGTCCGCCGATTTTGCTCCAGAAACCTGCTGGTTGTGGTGGGCGAATGGGTGGGCCGAATTGTCTGTGATCCAGCAGTCCGGAGACGGCCAGCAGATGATCGCGAATCATTTCGGCATCCATGCGGAAGGTGGGTCCGCGAGCCAGCAGTCGATTCTGGTCATCGATCTGCAGCAGTTCGGGGCTGCCGTGGGCGGACTGCTGCCATGTGCGGGACAGTACGATCTGGCGAAGGAGATGTTTCATGGACCAGCCGTGTTCCTGCAGTTCGACGGCCAGCCAGTCGAGGAGTTCGGGGTGTGAGGGAGGGTCACAGCGTGAGCCGAGATCTTCGGGAGTGGTGACAAGTCCGGTGCCGAACAATTCGGCCCACCAGCGGTTAACGGCAGCGCGTGCAGCGAGTGGGTTCCGGGGAGAGACGAGCCACCGTGCGAGTTCCAGTCGATTGCGTGGCTGGGGTGTCTGCTGAGTTGTGCGGAAGAGTGCGGGGATCCCGGGCTGGACGGGAGCACCTGGTTGCCGATAGTCGCCGCGCTGGAAGATGAAGCTGGGGCGAGGCTGCTGTTCGACCATGACAAGTGTTGTTGGCGGGGCCAGTGTCTGCAGTTGTTTCTGCAGTTTCAGCAGCTGTTGCTGCAGGTGCTGAGACGGCTGATCGAGTTGAGTGCGGTAATCGAGCAGCTGTTGCTGTTGCGCGGGTTGCCAGTCTGCAGCTGGAACGGCAGCGATTGCGAGCAGTTGTTCATGCTGCGGGTCCGGGGTGCTGCTGCTGTTCTGAGTGTCGGCTGACTGGGCTGAGAGTGCGGTGAGTCGCAGGCGTCCGATACTGCGTCCGTTGCCGAAATGCTGATCGAGCTGGATGGTGAGAGAGTCCTGTGCATTGAGGGTCAGTGGTTTGCTGAGCAGGAAAACGGCCTGGTGGGGGCGGGCAAATTGCGGTGCGATTGCCCAGCCGGTGTCGGGTTTTCCGTCGATGGCTGCGGCGACGGGCCATTTCTGCTGGGAGAAATCCGCGGTGGCGGCGGTGAAGACCAGTGGTTCGGGTGCCGCTGCGTGTCTGTTGACAGTGGCGGTCAGTTCGTGGAGTACGAAATTGGGTCGGTCTGCATCGCCTCGGCCTGGCCCCTGTCCGGGAAGTGAGTCGTGTGTCAGCGTTTCCAGTTGCAGGGCGCGGACATTCTGCAGAGTTTGCCGGATGGTGACAGTGACGAGATCATTGTCCGGGGGGTCAGCACCGGTGACCAGCAGAGATCCATCCGGCAGTGTGGACCATGCGTCCATGGTGCCGAGAGACTGAATGCTGTGTGCTTTGAGGATGACACTGGCCTGGGTCTGATGGGTGTGTTTGTGCTGCAGGTCCCGAGCCCACTGGGGCAGTTCCAGCGTCAGCTGTCTGCGGCGTTGATCCAGCTGTTGCTGCAGCTGAGTGATCTGCTGCTGCAGGCTGTGGCGTGCTGAGTCGTGGCGTGGATCGGAGAGTGGCATTTCAGGGCCGATGAAGCGGATTGAGGAAGGCTGGGCGGGGTTAGCGCGATCGGCTTCGATGGCAGTATTGTTGAAGCAGGCGAGCAGCTGGTAGTAGTCGTGCATGGTGAAGGGGTCGTATTTGTGATCGTGGCACTGAGCGCATTCGAGTGTGGTTCCGAGCCAGATTGTGGCTGTCGTATTGACTCGATCAATCAGTTGTTCTGCGCGGGTTTCTTCCGGGAGCGAGCCGGCTTCGACATTGGTGGGTGAGCAGCGATGGAATCCGGTGGCGATGCGCTGTGATTCCGTGGCATTGGGCAGCAGATCACCGGCCAGTTGTTCGATGGTGAACTGGTCGTAGGGCAGATCATTGTTCATGGCCTGAATGACCCAGTCGCGATAGGCCCACGAATCACGGAGGTCATCGCGCTGGAAGCCGTGTGAATCGGCGTAGCGTGCGAGGTCGAGCCAGTGTCGGGCCCAGCGTTCACCGAACTGGGGTCGCTGGAGCAAATCATCGACGATGCGACGGAAGTGTGCGGGTGTGGGGTCAGCGGTGAAGGCCCTGACTTCGGCGGGGCTGGGTGGCAGACCGATCAGTGCGAGGTAGAGTCGGCGGATCAGAACTTGGGGTTCGGCCTGAGGAGCCAGTCTGAGCTGATGGTCGTCGAGGTGCTGTTGTACGAAGGCATCGATGGGTGAGTCTGAGGGTGAATTCTGTGTGTGTGGCTGTGGCGGAGTGGGTTTGACGGGTGGTGACCATGCCCAGTGAGCGGGTGGTGTGAAAGGGTCGGGGATTTCCGCGCCCTGCAGGATCCACTGACGGAGCAGCTGTTGCTGAGTCTGCGTGAGTGGGTTGCCGACGGGTGGCATGTGCTGTTCGTCGGACTGAGGTAAGGCAATGCGTTGCAGCAGCTGGCTGTTGTCGGGTTGGTGCGGGACGATGATGGTGTGATTCAGGAGGTCATTTCGCGAGTCGATTCTGAAGTTGCCCTGCTGCTGTGCGGGTCCGTGGCACTGCAGGCAATTGCGACTGAGCAGTGGGTAGATATCGCGTATGAAGCTGACGCGGTCTGCATTCTGCGGGAGCGGTTCCGGAGAAAACAGTGGGAACAGGCAGGCCAGCAGCAACAGGGACATGACTTGCGATCCGGCGTAGTGGCGTGGGCTTGCGCGGGTTTCGTGCAGTGGGAGTGGAACATACCGAGAATCGGGGGTGTTTGCGAGTTTTATTTGCGGGGAACGCGGAGGGCGTGATGAAGACGCAGCAGTTCGTCCGGTGCCGTGCAATCCCGTCGGTCGCTCGGTAGGATGTGGTGTGTGTAGCGGGCTGTGTTTCGACGGTTTTTTTTCTGATGAGTGAGTCAGTTATGTCAGAGAGTGCTGCGACGCGGCGGGAGTTTCTGGTGGCTGCGGTTGCCGTTGGTTCGGCGGCGGCTGGTGTGGCGGTTGCTGAGACATCTGCTGAGCGTCCGTTATTTGCGTATATTGGCACCTTCAGTTCGCCATTGAAGGACGTGTTGCCGACTCAGGTGGATCTGCCTCCGGGGAATGGTCGTGGCATTCATATTTTTCGCGTTGATCGGCGGACTGGCGGTTTGACTGCAGCGGGGACTTATGATCTTGGGACCAGTCCCAGTTGTCTGGCGGTGAATGTGGCGGCAGACCGTCTGTATTCGGCGAACGAGACGGATCGAGTGGGGGAAACGAAGGAGGGCACGGTCAGTGCATTTTCGATTGATGCGAAAACGGGTGCGCTGACGCTGCTGAATACTGTGCGTTCAGGGGGAGCTGGTCCGACGTATGTGGCGCTGCATCCGAGCGGGCGTTATCTGCTGACAGCCAACTATTTTGGTGGATCGGTGTCTGTTCTGCCGGTGCTGGCTGATGGTCGACTGGGTGAGGCATCGGATGTGAAGCAGGACGAAGGTGCTGTTGGTCCGACGAAGGCCAGCAGTGTGCAGCCTGGAAGTTTTGCTTTCAGCGGTCACGACAGAACTCATGCTCATCAGATTCTGCCGGACGCCTCCGGGAGATTTGTGCTGCATGTGGATCTGGGGCAGGATCGGATTTATGTGTGGAAGTTTGATGTGGAGCGGGGCGTTCTGAGTCCGGCAGCGCAGCCGTGGGTGTCATTGCCTGCGGGTGACGGACCGCGACATGTGCATTTTCATCCGAATGGTCGCTGGCTGTACTCGATTCAGGAGGAGGGTTCGACGATTGTGCTGTTTGACTATGACAGTGAGACGGGTGGTCTGACAGCGCGACAGACGGTTCCGAGTCTGCCGGCGGGATATGCGGGCAGTAATTTCTGTTCGGAGATTCTGGTCTCTGCTGACGGTCGATTTGTGTACGGGGGCAACCGTCTGCATGACAGCATCGGGATTTTTGCGACGGCGGCAGATGGTCGACTGACGCAGGTGGGCAATGAGTGGACTCGCGGCAACTATCCTCGCAGTTTCACCTTTGATCCGACGGGCAGTTTTCTGTATTGCTGCAATCAGCGTGCTGACAACGTGACGATTTTCCGGGTACAGCGGGAAACGGGTCTGCTGGAATTTACGGGCGGGTATATCCCTGTGGGAAATCCGTCGATTGTGGTGTTTTGTGAACCGGGTGGTGGCGTGCGGGGCTGAGGTTCAGCAGTGGTCAGTTGTCAGTGAAAGCCCCGTTGGGAGGGCGAGGCTCCTGCCGACCCGAAGGCTGACTGGGTTGTGGTTCCCGAGCTGGTGCTCGGGGGTCCCGGGGGTGAGGTGGGGCTGGTGTGTGTTGTTTTTCACCACGGAGGACACGGAGGGACACGGAGAAACGCAGTTGGTGTGGTGGTTTTTTTTTGAACCACGAAAGGAACGAAAAACACGAAAGATACGGGGTGTCTTTGTGGTGTTTGAGTGGTGGTGATTTTTCACCACGGGGGACAGGGAATACACGGAAAAGCATGGGGGCGTTGGTCGAAGTGCTTTCCGTTTTCAATCCTCGCTTGGGAGGGCGAGGCTCCTGCCGAGCCTAAGGATGACTGGGTTGTGGTTCCCGAGCTGGTGCTCGGGGGGCCCAGGTGGGCCCCGTTGGGAGGGCGAGGCTCCTGCCGAGCCGAAGATGACTGGAATACGGCTACCGAGCTGGTGCTCGGGGGTCCCGGGGGTGAGGTGGGGCTGGTGTGTGTTGTTTTTCACCACGGAGGACACGGAGGGA
>CAIOKE010000223.1 GCA_903858815.1 uncultured Planctomycetaceae bacterium
CCCATGCTGCGACCACCGAGCACCAGTTCGGTGACGATCCAAGGCTCCGTTTTGCCTGGTTGTTATCAGCCCACGGAGTGGCTGAGTGACGGGCCAACGTGCGTTGGGTGGTGGCTGTGTGTGGGCAAGAGGCGGCCGGGCAGGAATGACGCCGAGGACAAAAGTCATAGTCTGGGCTTTAGCCCGGGCACAAACTTCTCGGTACCCTTAAAATCCCCAGTGTTTTTTTATGGACGGGGCCGAGCAGGAATGCTCGGGCTACGGTTGTGGGCGAACAATGACAACAGAACACTGACAGTTGAGTTCGGCTCGGCGGGAGCCTCGCCCTCCCGAGGGGATGTTTCGGCTCGGCGGGGGCCGGGACCAGCCGAAGGGATGTCCATTGTGCGCGGTGGTGTCCAAAAGACTTCCTCATACCGCGGATGGCGTTTTACGTTGAACCGTTTTTTGTGTGTTGATTGCAGTTCCGTAAGGTTTGCTCGCGACAGGGAAGGTTCCGTGGCGTGAAAGTGTGCCGTTTGCTGGGCAGTACTGGACTCGATTGGTGCGAGGTGGTAGAAAAGGGGCGGCGATGGTGTGTTCAAAGTTCTGTCGGCAGTACGTGAGTATTGCCGGGGAGGCAGAGAGGGGGCGGTATGATGGCCGGGCTGCTGCGAGGTGTGTTAGCGGGGGCGTTTTTGCTGCTGTCTGGCACGATGGTGCGTGCTGAGGGGGCATTGCGAGTTGGTCTGCTGGGCTTGGACAACTACCAGGGGATAGCGTTTGCGCAGTTGTTCAATGATCCGGCGGTGACAGGTGAACTGGCGGGGCTGTCCGTGTCAGTCGCATTTCCGGTGACCAGCGACTACCCGGACAGTCGGGAATTGACGGCTCGCTGGCTGGAGCAGGCAAAAGCCTTGAAGGTCGTGGATTCCGTGGAATCTTTACTGGCGGAGTGTGATTGTGTGATTATGGCGGGATTGGATGGTCGTCAGCATCTGGCGCAGGCCACGGCTGTTTTGAAGGCCGGCAAGCCGTTGTTTATTACTCGTCCTGCAGCGGCCAGTCTGGCGGATGCAGCGGCGATCTTTGCGGTAGCGGAGCAGACCGGGACGGTGTGCTGGAGCAGTTCTCAGCACAGGTTTTCGCCGGGATTTTCCGGGATGCGTAAGCATCCGGAGGTGGGCCGTGTGATTGGAGTGGACGTGTACGGTGGTTATGAGGGAAATCGTCCGGAGTGTGATGCATTGATTCTGCCGCTGCACAGCATTGAAACTCTGTATGCGATTATGGGGAACCCCGGCGTGAAGTCTGTGTCATGTGTGCAGACGGCATCGACGGTCACAGCGACTTTATTGTGGGCGGACGGGCGTGTGGGCACGTACCGCGGGATTCGTGAGGGGCAGGTGAAATACAGTGCCACGGTTTTTGGTGATTTGGGAGTGAGTGTGGCGGGGATTTACGGGCATGGTGTACCGCAGGCTGGTGTGGTGCCGACGAATGACAAGTACATGGGTTATGAGGGATTAGCGATTGAGATTTCGAAGGCGTTCCGGACGGGAGTGATTCCGGTGTCACATGCGGAGACACTGGAGGTGTTTGCGGTGTGCGAAGCGATGAAGCGGAGTGCAGCTTCGAACGGTGCGCCGATCGAGCTGGCGAATCTTTTGAGTGTTCAGTAGCGCTGTGTTGGCGATCAGGGCGAGCAGCTTTGTCGTGGTGGCAGGAAGTTGAGGAAACGTGGTGACGGGGTTTTCCTGAGACGCTTGTGTTTGTTGTGTGCAATGTGCGAGTCGACTGTGTTTTGAGCGGGATGGAGTGATGTTGCGGAGAGACTGGCTGCGGAATATTTCGACGGGACTGGGCGGTCTGGCTCTGCATAGTCTGCTGGCGTCGCGTGCAGGGGCTGCTGTACCGTGTGGGGGAGCGGGGGGCGGACCATTCGTGCCGAGGGAAGCATTGACTGGTCGTGTCGGTCACTTTGCGGCTCGGGCGCAGCGGATCATTTTCCTGTTTATGCACGGTGGTCCATCGCATGTGGACACCTTTGATTACAAGCCCGGTCTGGCGGAGCATGACGGGCAGCCGTTGCCTTTTGCCAAGCCGCGAGTGCAGTTTTCGCAGACCGGCAATCTGCTGAAGAGTCCGTGGAAGTTTCGGCAGTATGGTGACTGTGGTGCGTGGGTCAGTGATTTGTTTCCGCACGTGGGTGGCTGTGTGGATGAGCTGACATTCGTGCATTCACTGCATGGTTCCAACGAGGCTCATGGGGGCGCCTTACTGAAGATTAACACGGGGTCGGATACATTTGTGCGTCCGAGCCTGGGGGCGTGGCTGAGTTATGGTCTGGGGACCGAGAACGAGAGTCTGCCGTCGTTTGTGACGATCAATCCGACTCTGGGGCATGGTGGTGTGCGGAATTTTGGTTCTGCGTTCCTGCCTCCGATACACCAGGCGACACGGATCGCGACGTCGCGGTCGAACGGTCAGACGACGGCTTCGATCGCCAATCTGACGCATGCCGGCAATTCCTCGGATGTGCAGCGTCTGCAGCTGCAGTTGCTGGGGCAACTGGATGAGCTGCGGGCAGCGGATGGTGCGGCGGCAGCGGCTGGAGGTGTTGGAATTCCTGCGGGAGTGGATGCTGAGCTGCAGGCGCGGATCAGTTCCTTTGAGCTGGCGTTTCGCATGCAGACAGAGGCACCGCGGTTATTTGACCTGAGCGGTGAAACGGAAGGGACTCGGCGGTTATACGGAATGGACGACGAGCCGACGGGCAATTTCGGAACGCAGTGCCTGCTGGCTCGCAGATTATCTGAGGCTGGTGTGCGTTTTGTGCAGGTTTCTCATGCGTACTGGGATCAGCACTCAGAGCTGCGCAAGGATCATACTCGACTGGCGGCGGAGGTTGATCGTCCGATAGCAGGTCTGCTGCGGGATCTGAAGCAGCGTGGTCTGTTGCAGGATACGCTGGTGATCTGGGGGGCCGAATTCGGCCGTACTCCGACGGCTCAGGGGACGGACGGGCGTGATCATAATCCGCATGCGTTTACATGGTGGATGGCAGGCGGTGGTGTGAAAAGTGGTTTTCGTTACGGGGCTTCGGACGAGTTCGGCTTTTATGCCTCTGAGAACAAGGTGCATGTGCACGATCTGCATGCGACAATTCTGCACCTGATGGGGCTGGATCATGAGCAGTTGACCTATCGGTATGGTGGCCGGGATTTTCGACTGACGGATGTTTCGGGTCGGGTTGTGGATGCGATCTTTGCCTGAGCGTGGGGGACGTGGGTGTGGGCGAAGAGAAATCGGGTGAGAATCCGTTCGCCGTTGAGAGCGCGCTGGCTCCGGAGTCGCTGGTGCTGCCCAGTCCGACGGGATTTGTGGTGCAGGGAGACGTTGTCGTCTGCGGTGGATTGCTGGTACTGCCAGCAGTGTGCTGGAAGTCAGGCATAACGGAGGATCTGCAACCGGTCGTGTTTCGGATTGAGCAGGCCTCGTTTACCTTTACGGTGGATGCTCATCCGGTCCAGGTTCACGGCTACATTTCGCAGGCTCAGAAACGGCGGGACCTGCGACGGATTCTGCGACTGCTGGCGATGTTTGCTGTCGGTATGTTACTGATCATGTCGGTGGTGACGGGGACGCCTGCGGGTGCAGCAAGGATGCTGGTGGGCGGCTTGTTGATTCTGTTCACTGTGATTCTGACCGTCAGACGCGGTCCTGTCGTACGCCGTTTTCGGGCGCCAAACCTGCATTTTGTGCACGGATTTTCCGCTGAGCTGCTGGCGCGGATGAGGTCGTTCTGACGGGGGGAGGGGGATCAGGCAAGGATCGCGTTGATGGGTGAGCCGAAGTCGATTTCAAGTCGTTTGTGTCCGGGGATTTCGAGGCTGCGGTGGTCCAGTCCCAGTTGGTGCAGCAGCGTCGCGTGAAGATCCGTGACGTAGTGGCGATCTTCGACGGCGTGAAACCCGATTTCGTCGGTCGCTCCATGCACAATTCCTCCGCGAATACCCCCTCCGGCCATCCAGACAGAGAATCCATACGGATGATGATCTCGTCCATCGGATCGTTCGGCACCGGGAGTGCGTCCGAATTCTGTGGCCCAGACGACGATGGTTTCATCGAGCAGTCCACGGTGTTTCAGATCCTTCAGCAGGGCAGCGATGGGCTGATCGACGGCGGCGCAGCGAGTGGAGTGATTCTGCTTGAGTTGTGAGTGAGCGTCCCAGCCATCGTCGTAGATCTGCACGAAGCGAACTCCGCGTTCCACCAGTCTGCGTGCCGTGAGACTGCAGCGGGCAACTCGGTCTGTGGTGGGATTGCCGATTCCGTAGGCCTGCTGTGTCTGTTGTGTTTCCTGTGTCAGGCTGACGACTTCCGGAACGGACATCTGCATGCGGAAGGCCATTTCATAACTCTGAATGCGGGCCCGCATGATCGGATCGTCGGGGTATTCAACAGCGGCATAGCCATTCAGTTGCTGCAGCAGTTGCAGCTGGCGAGTGCGTTCGATGCGGCTGACGGAGGTGCCGGGTGTCCCGAAGGCCAGTGGGTTAGCGGGGTCGGTGGACATTGGGATGCCGGAAAACTCGGGCCCCAGATAACTGCCGCTGTGGGCCCCAACGCCGCCGCAGCAGTCTCCGGGACCGCCACCCATCACGACGAATTCGGGGAGGTTGCTGTTCAGTGATCCGAGACCGTAGTTGATCCAGGAACCGATGGAGGGGTGAAAGCCGTCAAAGATGTGTCTGCCGGTGTGGAACTGCAGCTGTGCTGCGTGGTCATTGTCGGTGGTCCACATGGAGCGAACGACAGCGAGGTCATCCGCGCAGCTGCCGACATGCGGCCACCAGTCACTGACTTCCATGCCGCACTGTCCGCGGCGCTGGAAGCCAATCTGGAGTGGATAGAGCTGTGCCATCAGAGCGCGGGGAGTGCCGGCGAAGTCACGCACATTCTTTCGATAGTGGGGCGAGTCGAGGACGGTGGACCGATATGGAGACTCGTCAATCGTCAGGCCGGCGTACCGGTTGATGGCCGGTTTGTAATCGAAGCTTTCCAGGTGGCTGGTGCCACCGAGCATGAAGTACCAGATCACGCTTCTGGCTTTGGCGGGAGGTCGTGCGGCAGGTTCAGGAACGTCTGCGGCTGTGGCTGAGCGTGATCTGCCATCGCTGGCCAGCAGGCTGCCGAGTGCAAGTCCGGTGAATCCCATACCGAGATCTGCAAGGCAGTTTCTGCGGGTGTTGGTGGGCTGTTGTTGGTGCATGGTTGGGAGCCTGAATTCACGGGAAACCGGAGGTTCAGCGAATCGTGACAAAATCGTTGTGACTGAACAGCACCAGCAGCAGATTTTCGCGAGCGCGCTGCAGGGGATCAGTGGCGGGGGAACGTTGAGCAGTGCCGGTTCCGGCCGGGAATACCGGGAGGTCGGACTGTTGCAGTTGTGTGGGCAAATCCTGCAGGAACTGCAGACAGGCAGTTGTTTCCTGCTCAGTGGGCGAGCGTGAGAGGATGGTCTCGAAGGCCAGCCTGACGAACTGCAGGTTGTGGTTTTCGGCGCTGGCTGTCTGAGCAACTGTGATCAGTTTTTCGGCCAGATGTCGTGAGGCGTCGAGGGCCAGTCCGCTGTTCAGCAGGGCGAGCGCCTGCTGTGGTACGACACTGTTTTGCCTGCGATAGCATTCGTTGGGGTTTGGGGCATCAAAGGTTTCCAGCAGTCCGGCTTTTTCATTGGGTGTATTGCGGAAGTAGAGGCTGCGTCGGTAGAGGGTCTGTATGTCCGATTCGGGCAATTCGGGGCCACCCGGCTGCAGGTCCAGCAATCCGGCGGCGTGCAGGAGTGAGTCGCGTACGATTTCCGCCTCCATACGTCGCGGCGGCATCCGTGTCAGCCAGCGATTGGCGGGGTTGGTGGTGGTGGTGTGAGGATTTGTGGAGGCCTGTCGCCACGTGGCAGAGCAGACGATCAGCCGGTGGATGGATTTCATCTGCCAGCCATTGTGGATCAGTTCTGCAGCAAGCCAGTCAAGGAGCTGCGGATGTGTGGGGCGGGCCCCATTCATACCGAAGTTTGCCACACTGGGAACGAGTGCTTCACCGAAATGTCGAAGCCAGATCTGATTGACTGCAACGCGAGCAGTTCTGGGGTTTTGTGGGCTGGCGATCCAGCGTGCGAGGGCCAGTCTGCGTCCGGTAGAGCTGCGTGGAAAGTTGGGGCCGAGGGGCGAATACTGTGTTCCCTGGCTGTCGGCTTCCTGCTGCAGTTTGGTGATGGTGGCTTCGAGTTCCTGGACTTTGGCGGAGTCTGTGGTGGAGGCGAGTGTGGAGCGAGTGCGAGCGATGGCTGCCAGTTTTTCGGCGCGGGCGGCTTTTTCGGCCAGTGGCTGGTGTGGTTCGGTAGAGAGGCCGCAGCGAGCAAGTTCCGCGGCGATGCGACAGGACAAGGATTCGCGTTCCGCTTCCGCGGCTGCCAGGCCGGCTGTGGCCACTTTGACGCCAGTGGCAGCCTGCGCCGCGGCGACCTGCAGATCCGCAAGTGTGGATATCAGAGGCTGAACTTCCACCTGCAGAAACTGAGCGCTGCCCTGGTGGACCCAGAGTACGAGGCGTCCTTCACGGCGCGCGAGTGGCATGGTGTATTCCAGTTTTTGCTGGCCATCCAGCAGCAGTGTGAGCTGTTGTTCGCGAATGATGGCTTCAACGCAGATTTCCTGCCCCACCTGCAGTGGTGTTTTGACAATCCCGGCTGCCGGATAGTGTTGCTGACCAGCGTTGCGATGGAAGGCCTGAATGGTCTGGGAGGCATCACCGGTAGCTGTGTAGACATCCTGTGAATTGCCGGTGTCGAGGTAGTCGAAGCTGAAACCGACGGAGCGATAGGAGCCGGGTTGCAGGGTGCGATAGCGAACTTTGATGCGGCAGTTGCGGGGTAGAACAGGTTCCGCGACGACGGTGGCGAAGCTGGCGACAGTGGGCAGTTGCAGAACTCCATCCTGCCATGTCCAGTCTCCGGAGACGACTTTCCAGTGTGGTGACCGGGTGTGGAAGTCATCGGCGAAGATAGGCGGGACGGGCGGTTCTGAGGCTGTCTGCCGTGCGGGCTGGTCCGGGTTCTGTGTTGCGAGTTGCTGTTGGCGTTCAGCGACTGCGAGATCTGCTGTCTGCTGTTTGCTGTGGGCCTGCTGCAGGGCCGCCTGAGCCTCAGAGATGGTCCGATCGGCGTTGGCGATGAGCCCATTCCGAACGGCGGGACGCAGGTGTGGGTCGGAAGCGGCCGCGGGCAGCTGCACGGGCTGAATATTGACGGAGCCACCGAGAAACGCGGGGACAGCCGGGCTGACAGGGCGGTCCTTATCCGGGTAGCGATTGTCACCTCGCTGAAATACGAATGTGGGGACATCGAGTTCACGGTCGTAGATGCGTGAGACACCTTCCTTCAGCACGTCGCCGAGGGTGGCATCCTTTTCCGTGGTGAGATTTGCGGAGAGCGGATCGGTGCGGACATCGTGAGGTTCGAAGAACGCGCGGAACTGGTAGTATTCGGTCTGTGAAAGCGGGTCATATTTGTGATCGTGGCAGCGAGCACACCGCAGGGTGACGGCGAGGAATGCCTGAGCCGTCTGCTCGACGGTCTCGAACATCCAGACATTGCGGTCGAACTTGTACCAGTTGCGACCGAGGAAACCGGTGGCGGCGAGTGCTGTGGCATCATCAGCTGCGATTTCGTCTGCGGCCAGCATTTCGGTGATCATGCGATCGTACGGTTTGTCCGTGTTCAGGGAATCAACGATCCAGTCTCGCCAGCGCCAGATATGTCGCTGGCTGTAGCGAATCTCATTGATCGCACGACTGCCGTACCAGTCACTGTAGCGCCAGACATCCATCCAGTGGCGTCCCCAGCGCTGACCGTATTCGTGGCGGGCGAGCAATTCATCGACTTTGCGTTCAAAGCGATCCGGGCTGGTGTCATTCAGCCATGCATTGAGTTCTGCGGCGGTGGGAGGGATCCCGATCAGGTCGAGGTACAGGCGGCGGAGCAGCACTGGTGGGCTGGCTTCGCGAGCGGGTGTGAGCTGCTGCTGAGTGTGAGCAGCGGCGATAAATGTATCGATGGGGTTACGGACCCACGGGTTGTCTGTGGCGGGTGGCGCAGGGCGTTTGACTGGCTGGACGGACCACCATTCAGAGGGACTGGCGGGAATGGCTTCATCGGGTGGAAAGAGAGCACCGGCTGCGATCCAGTCGGAGAGCACTGTGATCTGCTGTTGTGAGAGGTGTTCGCCCTCACCGGCGGGAGGCATCTGTGACTGGGGATCTGTCGAGCGGACTTTGTGAACGAGGCTGCTGTCTGCCGGGTTGCGAGGAATGACGACCGGCCCGGAATCAGCCCCCTTGAGAATGGCAGCGCCGTGATCCAGTCGCAGGCCTGCGGACTGGCGGATTGAGCCATGGCAGGCGATGCAGTGAGCATCCAGGAGTGGACGAATGGATTGTCGGTATGCGTTGAAGTCGTCGGCTGCGGTGAGGGGCTCAGTCAGACGGAAGAGGCAGCTGGCGATCGTGAGGGCGAGTACAGCGCCGTGGCAGGTGTGACGGCGGTGTTGCGGGTGGCAGTGGGTTTGTGGGAGATGAGCGGGAGGCCGTCGCATAGGGGAGTATCAGGAGGAATAGAAAGCGGGACGTTGAAGGAGGGGGGGCGGGGGGCAGTCGGGAACGCGGCAGGTGTTCCGGGATATGTCAGGATTCTGACATCCGGCAGCAAAAGATGCACGTCAAAAACGGCGTGGTCAGCGTGAAATGGGGCATCCTGTGGGCGGAATGTTGCCGGAAAGCAACATGTCCTTTTTTTGACTACAGGGCGGAATTCCTGCCTGACCGTGTGTCAGGTGAGTGAATTGTGGCCGGAAATTGTTTTCCAGCTTTGATTTTCAATCTAGCGTTTGGGGAGTGGGATGGTGGCATCCGGCGGTGAAACTGCGCGATGTGCGTGGTTTTCCGGATTGATCGGCAGGATTCCAGCGTGAAAGGTGACGTGATCATGCGACTGATCTGTTCGTCCTGCAGCGCTGTTATGGAACCTTCTGGTCTGGAGCCGGGGGGCGAGATGCTGTGTCCCTGCTGTGATACCATTGCGGTGTTTGAGAGTGAGGAATCCCCTCAGGAGTCGTTGCTGCGATCGGCAGCGGCGACTGATGGACGTGTGCTTGAGGACCCGGCATTTCCAATTTCGTCGGTCTTTGATGCTGTTGGTCGGGAGTACACGTCAGCGATTCGGCCTCGGGAGTGGTCGACAGGCGAGCAGATCCTTGAGCAGGTTGCTGGTGGCAGTGAGTCTGTTGAGCGGGTCCCAGTGGCGGACTCTGCAGAAACCTCCAGCGCTGCGACAACACTGGATGCTTTGCTGAGTACGCCGGGCTCTTATGCGTCTGTGCGTCCGCTTGAGCCGGCGGGGGCGCCCTCTGAGTCGGGTGGCGGATTATTTCATGAGGCAGGTCCTCAGCGGCGCAAGGAAGCAGATCCAGCGTTTGTGAATGGCCTGCTGCTTAAGGCTCGCAACCTGCATGCTCGCTGTCAGTTTCAGGATGCTGCGGAGCTGCTGAGGTCCATGTCTGAAGGACGTAAGTCTTCAGAAGTGACCAGTATTTCCGTGCAATCGCTGTATCTGGCGAATCTGCAGGCGGCGGCGCGTGAGGCATTTGCTCGAGTGCAGCGTGGCGAGGATGAGTTGTCGCAATGTCCTGAGCTATCGCGGTATTCCGATGCTCTGAAGTCATATGGTCTGACTGATACAGACATGGAGGATCGGATCTGGCGTCTGCAGCGCAGTCGGACTCGCGTGAAGACTCAGGATGGCAGTTCCTCGAAGATTGTGGCAGTAATTCTGCTGCTGGGGCTCCTGGTCGGGATCCTGTCTTTATTGCGTGTGGGGGCCCAGGGTTCGGCACTGCTGCAGCAGAAGTCGAAGGATCAGTCGCAGTCTGCGGAAGCTGAATCGAACGGTGCTGAGACGGCGAAGCAGCGACAGGATCATGAGCGACGCAGAGCTTTACTGGAGGCTGCAGATGCGGGCAGGTATCGGCAGGCTGCTGGTATGCTGCGTGGGATCCGTGCGGAGGAGAAGGATCGACTGGCGGATGACATGGACCGAGATTATCGGAAGCATGTTGAGCAGTTGATGGCGGGCGGTGTGGCTGAGGGGCGGGCTGAGTCCATCCGGCATCTGCAGGGGATTCAGAGTGTGCTGGAGTCGGCTGATCAGGGCGGGGTAAATCTGAAGATTCGTCGAGTGCGTTGTGAGTCGTTGCAGATGATGGCTGATTTGATGGCCAGCAGCGGGAACTACACCGGGGCGTTTGATGCGTTGACTGCGGCAGCTCAGTTGACACCGGATCTGCCGGGGCAGGGGGAACTGGTTACGGGGATTGCTGAGACGATGGTGTCTGAGATGGAGGCAGGGAAAGGTGGCCTGAGTGCAGAAATAGTGATTCCGGAGCTGGAGGCTGCGCCGGGGATTGGGATGCCGGAAGAGATTCAGGCAAAGCTGAAGCAGCGTGCAGGTGCTGAGCTGCTTAAGCGAGCACTTGCGGCGGCTCGTTCCGGCGATGCTGGCCAATTGCAATTGTCTGTCGAGGGCTATCAATCGATGGGCCGGGGTGGCTTCACGGATTTTGCTCGTATGGCGGGTGCAGAACAGTTTTCGGGCGAGTTGCTGGATCAGTTTGATGTGGCACTGGCTGCGGGTGATGTGGACGGCGCGTGGCTGCGATTGCAGGCGGCTGTTGACATGGGGGCTGACCCGCGGCGTCTGGCAGAGGCACAGGCAAAGATGTCGGCGTGGCTTGAGCGTGATGTTTTGTCGGCGGTTTCCCGGGGCGACTCGGTTGCCGCTGCGTCTGGCTGTGAACGACTGCGAAGTCTGCATGGGGGGCTGCCGTTTTCACTGGAGCAGTCATTGTGCCGTTTATCGCGTGAGCAATTGAAGAGTCTGCCGGCTGATCTGCTGGCTGTGCTGCTGCAGGTTGAGAATTCCTTGGGCATGAGTACAGCTTTGCTGACTCCCGGAAAACTGCAGATGGGTGTCGATTCTGCTCCGCAGAACGAGCGTGTGAAATCGTGGTCGGCACTGCCGGTGCATGGTGTGGAGTTCAGTGGTGCCTGCTGGATGGGCACAACTGAAGTGACAGTGGGGCAATATCAGACGGTGATGCAATCTCGTTTGCGAGGTCAGGAGGACCATGCGCTGGATCAACCGTGCATCAGTGCAAGCTGGCATATGGCGATGGAATTCTGTCGGCAGTTGTCAGCCTTACCAGCCGAACTTTCTGCTGGTCGTCGTTATCGGCTGCCAACGGAGTCGGAGTGGGAGTATGGCTGTCGGGCGGGTGCGGCGACTGACTACTGTTTCGGTGATGATCGGAAGTTGCTGACCGAGTATGGGTGGCTGTGCTACAACAGCGGAATGCAGTCGATTGAATTGTCGTTGACGTTTTCTTCGAACTATGACGCATTGCAGCAGCAGACTGCCAGAAGCAAAACGCGAGTGCATCCTGTGGGGTTGTGTCGACCGAACGCGTGGGGGTTGTATGACATGCATGGGAATGTGGCTGAATGGACGGCCGACTGGTATGGGCCATATTCTGCGGAATTCCAGCGAAATCCTGCGGGGCCTGCTGAGGGCACGGAAAAGGTGGTGCGTGGCGGAAACTGGAACTCGGATGCACTGAGTGTGCGGAGTGGCCATCGTCAGGCTCTGCACCCGGAATTCGGTCGGGCGGGCTTTCGGATTGTGATGGAGCGATTTGCGGTTCAGTGATCCGTGGTTCGTGGTTCGTGGTTCGTGGTTTGTGAACGCGAAGGGGCCCTCCCAAAAACGCAAAGCTCCCGCCAACCCGAAACACAACACAACCACCCAACAAACACCCCCTCCCGAAGGGTGCAACACGCCGCGCCCGGCGCGCTGTGATAACAGCGATGCTGCGGAGGCTTGCGGGTCAGCAGGAGCTTCGCCCAACCCAGCGGTGTCGTCTGGTGAAACAGATCCAGACACTGCCAGTCAGGCCGAGTTGATCGATGGTGGTCAGCCGTTGTTGAACCGCCACCTGCAGCTGTTAACAGGATTTCGCTTGGATCTGTTTTTATGACCGTCATTCACAGGTCAATTTCGGGGCTGTTCGGGTTCAGGTTCAGGTGCGGGTGCGGGTGCGGGCTCTGGTTCAGCTGCTGGTGGATCCGGGGTATACCAGCCTTTCAGGGTGACTTCGACGTCGCGTTGCATTGGGGGTTCCGGCTGTGGCTGTCTGGGGGGAATCTCCTGAAAGACTCGGCCGAAGCCACCGAGTGAAACGACGGTGAGTTTGATTTTGTCTCCGACGCGGAACTGTTTGAGGTTTCCGACCAGTTCTTCGAAGTCGGTCACTTGTTCGCCGTTCATGTGGGTGATGAGGTCGTTGGATTTGAGTCCGGCGAGATCAGCGGAGCCGTCTTTTTCGACTCGTCCGATCAGGACACCGGTGAAGTCTCCGGCAAGTCGTTCCTGAAGAATTCCGAGGCAGACTCGGCCGCGGTCCTGAACTCGCAGGTCGCCGAACGTGTTTTTGACTTCGGCCAATTGTTCCGGGGTGAGTGGATTTCCCTGAATGCAGTAGATGGAGATGCGTCCCTGTCTGGTGAGTCCTGACAGTCTTTGCAGCAGTTGGAAGGCGCGGGGGTCTGCGGGCCAGAATTCGTCGATGTAGATTTTCAGGTGGTTATTGGAGGTGGGATCCGGACGCATGAAACGGAGGTCTGTGTCGGCTGTGGGCTGCCAGAGCTGCCGTGGGTCTTTGGGCCAGAGTGGGGCCCGCATGCGTACAAGTTCAGCGATCGCCACTTCGACTCGTCTGGTCCACGACCGTTCGAGCGACTGTCGGGCGGTTTCGGCGATATCCCAGCGACGGGCGGTGGCCGCCTGTTCCAGGATTTCTGCGGATAAGAGCGTTTCTGGTGTGTCGTAATGTTCTGAGGCGAACTGCTGTTCAATCACGTCCAGCAGTCGCCGTGAGGTTTCGGGGTCCGGGCTGGCCGCGAGTGCGTGGCCCAGTTGCTTTAGGCCATGGGCGGACTCTGCGATGTGTTGCAGTTGTCGGGCTGCCTGCTGGCGCGAGATGTAATCGGGTGAAACAAGCTGCTGCAGCACGGGCTGGAGATCATCAGTGGCTGTGGTTTGCGCTGCCGGTTGTGTCTGCTGTTGTGCCGGTGCCGGTGTGACCTGTTGTGTGGTAGAGTCCTGTGGTGCGGCGGAGAGCCGGGCTGTGATGAGCCACCAGGTAACGATTTGCAGGCAGGCGGGACACTGAAAACGCAGCGATGGCAGCATATTGTCCACCCTGAAATTGTGCATAGCGACAGCGAACGCTGCGGTAGGATAGCAGCAGATGGGGGTATGTATCCAGAGAATCGTTTGTCGAGTTGGCAGAATTGATTGAGGGTGTGGGAGGATTGGGGGGTGGGGACGGCAACCTGCTTTCGAGCGGTTTTCTGCGTGGCTGTATTGTATCCTGCGCGCTGACAGTTTAGGGTTCGGTTTTCGAGTACTGTGGGGCGCTGGTGTTTTTGCCTGATGGACTGGATGTACGCATGAGTTGTTCAGCAGATTTGCGTGATGGTTCTGTGCGGTGCGGGCGTGCTGCGGTCGGGCTGATCTTTCGTTGCGCGGCGGTGTGCCTGTGGGCGTTGTGGTTCACCGAGGTGGGGGTGAGTGAGGATCGAGTGAGTTGGCCGTCGCGTTCCGGGCCGACGCTGGACAGCATGGTGGCTGCGGCGGACGCAGCGGGTCTGCCGGTGCAGTGGTCGGAGGAGCCGCAGCGGAATATTGCGTGGAAGGTGGGGCTGGAGGGCTTCGGTCATTCGGTGCCCATTATTGGTCATGGTCGGATCTGGCTGACGGCGGCCACGAAGGACGGTCGGCAGCAGTTTGTGTATTGTCTGGATCAGCGGAATGGTCAGGTGCTGCATCATCAGTTGCTGTTTGAGAATGCCGAACCGGAGCCATTGAAGAACGAGATCAACACGTATGCGTCTCCGTCGTGTGCTTTGGAGTCCGATGCGGTTTATGTGCATTTCGGGACGTATGGCACGGTGCGGATGAATCCGAAAACATTTGCGATCGAGTGGCAGCGAAGGGACATCAACTGTCGTCATTTTCGTGGTCCGGGATCGTCGCCGATTCTCTGGCGTGATCTGTTGATTCTGACATTTGACGGCGTGGATGCTCAGTTTGTCACAGCATTAAACAAGCGGACGGGTGAAACGGTCTGGAAGACAGCGCGGACTACGGATTATGGGGATCTTGATGGGAACGGTGTTCCGAAGCTGGAGGGTGATCTGCGGAAGGCCTACAGCACTCCGGCCGTGGTTGAGGTGAATGGGCGCTGGCAGGTGGTTTCTGTGGGTTCACGGGCGGCATTTTCGTATGACGCTGAGACGGGTCAGGAGTTGTGGACAATTCGCCATGACGATTTCAACGCGTCATCGCCGCCGCTGTTCAGTCGTGGGCATGCGATTCTGAACACGGGGTCACGGAATTCGAATCTGTTGTCTGTGCGTCTGGACGATTCGACTCGGGGGGATGTCAGCAGCAGTCATGTGGTGTGGAACCGAGACAAGGGGAATTCCGATCTGAGTGCTCCTGTGCTGGTGGACGGCCGGATTATCAGCACGGCCAACAACGGCGTGGTGACGGCGGTGGATGTCGTGACGGGAGCCGAGTTGTGGAAGGGGCGGATGGACGGGACATTTACGGCGTCTCCGATCGTTGCCAACGGCCTCGTGTATTTCTGCAACGAGGAGGGTGAGACGTGGGTGGTGCGAGGGGGGCCGGAGTTTGAGGTTGTGGCGAAGAATCGGCTGGCTGAGGGGATGCGGGCGTCGCCGTCAGCCGCTGGTGGAATGCTGTTTCTGCGAACTTTCACTCACTTGTATGCTCTGGCTGAAACCAAACCATGAAGATTACGGCAATTGAAACGCTGGTCTGTCACGCGCGGATGCGGAACTGGATTTTTGTCAAGGTGGTGACGGACCAGGATGGACTGATTGGCTGGGGGGAAGCGACGCTGGAATGGCACACTCGAAGTGTGGTCGCAGCGATTGAGGATTTGTCACAGCTGCTGATTGGTGAAGATCCGACGCGGATTGAGTATCTGTGGCAGATGATGCATCGGCAGCATTTCTGGCATGGCAATGGAATAGTGCGGGCAACGGCAATTGCCGGGATTGATCTGGCGCTCTGGGATATTCTGGGGAAGGTTACGGGGCTGCCCTGTGCGAAGCTGTGGGGGGGGCCGGTACGTGATCACGTGCGGACGTACTGCCATCTGGGTGGCGGAAAGATGGAGGATTTTTACGAGACATCAGCGGAGGACGCGCGGCGTTTCGCGGATCTGGCAGTGCAGGCTGTGGAGTCTGGATTTACCGCTTTCAAATCGATGGCAGTACCACCAACGCTGCCGCTGGACGGTTTGAAGCCGATTCGTACGGCCGAGCGTGCTGTGGCGGCAATGCGTGAGGCAGTGGGCGAGTCGATTGATATCATGGTCGACTGTCATGCTCGTCCATCGCCGGCAATGGGATTGCAGTTTGCGAAGGCATTAGAGCCGTATGGACTGTATTTTCTGGAAGAGCCGTGCTGGCCGGAGAGCGTGGATGGACTGGCTGCGATTGCAGCGGCGGTCGCCACGCCGATTGCGACGGGGGAGCGAGTGACGAGCCTGGCGGCTTT
Source organism: uncultured Planctomycetaceae bacterium (assembly GCA_903858815.1). GTDB lineage: Bacteria > Planctomycetota > Planctomycetia > Planctomycetales > Planctomycetaceae > SXXK01. Next base: position 15,743 of record CAIOKE010000223.1, read on the forward strand.
CCGGGATCTGTTTGCCGCCCGAGCCTGTGCTGTGTGCCAGCTGGACATTACTCATTGTGGTGGTCTGAGCGAGGCGCGGCGAGTGGCAGCCCTTGCGGAAGCGTGGCGAATTTCTCTGGCGCCACACAATCCGCAGGGGCCCGTCAGTACGGCGGCTTCGCTGGAGTTTGGTTTTTCACAGCCATCGTACATTATCTGCGAAACGGTGCACGAGGATGTGCCGTGGCGTCAGGATGTCGTGCGTGAGGGGTTTGTCGTGGAGCAGAAGGGGCGAATTGTTCGACCCAACACACGACCGGGTCTGGGAATTGAGATCAATGAATCCGAAGTTCGCAAGCACCCGTTCCAGCAGGAGATCCTGCAGCGGGTGTTCGGCAGCGACGGCAGTGTCGCTGACTGGTGATGTGAACTGCTCAGGCCGGTTGTGCTCATCTACGGCACAAAACGGCTCAATGTCGAACTGAAGTGCGCAATGTGGGGAAATCTTCGAGCCACAAAAGAGACGAAAGGCTCGAACTGTAGAGGAGTTGCGATCCGGCACTCTGGGAGGGCGAGGCTCCCGCCGAGCCGTGGGCCTATGATCAGCGCCGTCTTTTTCGGCTCAGCAGAAGCTTCGCGGTCCAGCTTTGAACAAAAAAAGCGTCTTCAACTTTCGTCGAAGACGCTCCGGCATTCGGCTCAAAGATGCACGTCGAGACGGAACCAACTAATCTGCTCAGGGCAGGATGACGCTGTCGATCACGTGAATGATCCCGTTGCTGGTTTCGATATCGGTCTTCACGATACCGGCGCCGCTGATTTTTGCACCGCCATCGGTGGTGATCTTCGCAGCCTTACCATTAACAGTTTTCAGCTCGCCAGCTTTCACGACATCGGCGGCCTTCAGGCTACCGGGGACGACGTGATAGGTCAAAATTGCGACCAGCTTATCCTTGTTTTCAGGCTTCAGCAGGCTTTCCACGGTTCCGGCTGGCAGTTTGGCAAATGCTTCATCGGTGGGTGCGAAAACAGTGAAGGGGCCTTTGCCCTTCAGGGTTTCTACGAGGCCGGCGGCTTTGACTGCAGCAACGAGTGTTTTGAAGGATCCGGCGGCGACCGCGGTGTCGACGATATCCGGAGTTGCCGGAGTGGCCTTGGGCAGAATCACGCTGTCAATCACGTGAATCACACCGTTGCTGCAACCGATGTCCGTTTTGACAACCTTGGCATTGTCGACGGAAACTCCACCGTTTGCGACTGCGATCGTAACTTCCTGACCCTGCACAGTCTTTGCTGACTTCAGCTTCACAACGTCGGCAGCCATGACTTTGCCAGCAACCACATGGTAGGTCAGCACGGCAACCAGTTTGTCCTTGTTTTCCGGCTTCAGCAGATCTTCCACTGTACCTTTCGGGAGTTTCGCGAAAGCTTCGTCGGTCGGTGCGAAGACAGTGAACGGGCCCTTGCCCTTCAGAGTTTCCACGAGGCCGGCGGCTTTCACAGCAGCCACCAGAGTTTTGAAGGAACCGGCACCCACTGCGGTGTCAACGATGTCTGACTCAGCCGTGTGCACGGGCAGTGCGGTGAGCACTGCGTGGCCGGCTGACTTCGTGGAGCAGGAGGTTGTGCAGGTCGGGCGACTGGCGGCCACGCGGACGTGGCGACGCTTGTTTTCCGCTGATGAGGTGGAGACGACGAGGAGCATGAGAGCAGCAGCGACAAGACTTCGGAGTATCATAACCAATTCCCTTCGGACGATTGTGAGATCGAAACTGCAGGCGACCGACAGAGTGCCGCCTGTTCACTGTGAACACTTCACTTTGACTTACTCGCGAGGTTAGTCGTTTTGAATGTTTTAAGACGCTGCGGGTGACTGGCCACCGGTTCTTTCGGAAATTTGTTGAAACAGATAATGGTCCGATTGGTCCTGTTTTGTGTGAGTGTGGGTGGTTTGGTGGGGGCGAGTTGACGGGGGCTTGATTTCCGTTCTTTCAAGTATTCTGTCAGGATATGTGGTGTGTGCGGTGCACTGAGCGAGGTTGTCGTGGTGTGGTGGGCGCAGGTGGGGGGGGCGAATCCATGTCGGGTCTGATGCGGTTTCTTTGGCTGGCTGTGCTGGTGTGTGGCGGGTTCAGTTGGGAGAGGTCGTCGGTGGCAGCCGGGGAATTGCTGGCCGGCGCGGCTACCAGCAATATTACTCCGCCGCTGGGTGGTGACATTGTGGGTGGTTTTCAGCCCATCCCGGCGACTCACATTCACGACGAGCTGCATGTGCGTTGTCTGGTGCTTGATGATGGCAGCAGTCGGGTAGCGCTGGTGGTGTGTGATCTGCTGGGTCTGCATCGGTGTGTCAGCGACGAGGCTCGGCGTCAGATTCAGCAGCGTACAGGGATTCCGGCGGAGCACGTGTTGATTTCTGGCACGCATACTCATTCGGCCGTGAGTGCATTGGGTCGTGTGAGATACGCGATTGATTCTGAGCCGGACGAGTATCAGCGGTTCGTGATCACTCGGATTGTGGATGGTGTGCAGCGGGCGGTGAATCTGCTGCGTCCGGCGGAGCTGGCATTTGGCACCGTGGAAATTGCTGCGCATGTTTTCAATCGTCGCTGGTTTATGCGGGACGGCTATGTGGCGATGAATCCGTTTGGTGGTGTGGATCGAGTGAAGATGAATCCGCCGGGTGGCAGTCCGCAGCTGGATCATCCTGCGGGCCCGGTGGATCCGTTGGTTTCGGTGTTGAGTGTGCGTGAGCCGGGCGGTTTTCCGATTGCGGTGTTTGCCGCGTATTCTCTGCACTACGTGGGGGGCGTTGGTAACGGCCATATTTCGGCCGATTATTTCGGGATGTTTTGTGAGGCGTTATCCCGTCGTCATGCGGTGGGCGATCAGCCGCTGCCGTTCGTGGCGATGCTGGCGAACGGCACCAGTGGTGATGTGAACAACATCAATTTCCGCAATCCTCGTCCGTCTGCTCCGCCTTACCAGCAGATGCGACTGGTAGCGGAGGATGTGGCTGAGCGGGTGCAGGGGATTCTTGGAGGGTTGACGTATGTTCGGGAAATGCGAGTGGGTGGGCGGATGTCGGAGTTCCCTGTGCGCTGGCGTCTTCCGAGTGTGGAGCAGTTGACGTGGGCAGCGGAGACGCTGTCACAGCCCGAGGCTGCTCCGGGAAAGACGGATCTGCCGCGGGTGTATGCCGAGCGAGTGCGGAGTCTGGAGGGGCGGCCCGAGGTCGCTCCGGTACCGCTGCAGGTGCTGCGGATTGGCGAGGTACGGATATCAACGATGCCGTGTGAGGTGTTCTGTGAGATCGGTCTGGAGTATCGGCGGCGGATTGCCCCGAGTCCGGGTTTCATGGTTTCGCTGGGGCACGGGTATTATGGTTATCTGCCGACATTGGAGCAGCATGCTTTGGGTGGGTATGAGACGTGGCTGGGAACAAACCGACTGGCTCCTGAGGCGGCAGGTCTGATGCTGGACGAGTTAGTGCGGTTGAGTGGGGAGCAGTAGTCCGTTCGCGGCAGTTTGTTTTTGACAGGTGGTGTGCCTTGGCTGAGGATCGTCCGCGTTTGTTGTCACTGGACCAGTTTCGTGGTTACACGATTCTGGGGATGTTGCTGGTGAATTTTCTGGGTGATTATCGGATCTGTCCGCGCTGGCTGCGGCATACGAATGATTACTGCAGTTATGCGGACACGATCATGCCGCAGTTTCTGTTTGCGGCGGGTTTTGCGCTGCGATTGAGTGTGTTGCGGCGCTGGCAGCGTGACGGTGTTGTGCCGTGGTGGCGTCTGTTGCGGCGGATTGGTGGTTTAGCAGTGGTCGCTGTGTTGTGGTATTCGCTGCAGGATGCAGCGGGTCTGTGGGAGCAGTTCAGGACTCGGCCGTTGTCTGAGGTCTTCCTGCAGCAGTGTAAGCGGCAATGGTTTCAGACTTTGATGCATATCGCTGCGACATCGTTATGGCTGTTACCTGTCATCCTGAGTTCGGTGCGATTGCGGCTGTGCTGGGCAGCGGGATCGGGACTGCTGCATGTGGTACTGAGCTGGTGGTTTAATTTTGAGTGGGTGCATGCTGCGCCGCGTGGAATTGATGGCGGCCCGCTGGGTTTTCTGACCTGGGCGATACCGGCCATTCTGGGAACGGTGGCCTATGACATGCTGTTGGTTGCGGGGGCACAGCGTGGTGTGGTGCGGTTGTCTGTGGCTGGTGTGGGAGTGATGTTGCTGGGCTGGCTGTTGTCAGTGCCGACAGTGCTGTATGACGTCTCAGCGGGGGTCCTGGGGCAGGCGTCGGCCGGGCAGGAGGTGTCGGGGCCATACGCAGCGGACCCGGTATTTCCGCGTGCTGAACGCTGGCGGATGTGGGCTGGTGGTTTGCCGGAGCCGCCGCTGGTGCCACCTCCGGGGCCGGACCAGCGGCAGCTGAATTACTGGATGATGAGTCAGCGGGCCGGTTCGTTGTCGTACACGACCTTTGCCGGGGGGCTCTCGTTGCTGGTTTTTGGGGGTTTTGTCGGGGCCTGCGATCTGCGGGGCTGGCAGTTGCGGCTGTTCGGGACACTGGGAGCCAATTCTCTGGCGGCATATGTGCTGCATGATGTGGCCGCGTGGCTGGTGACACCGTGGTTAACGCGGGAGAGCGGGTTGGGAGCGGTTGTGCTGGGCTGGTTGGTTTTTGTGGGGTTGGTGTTCGGGTGTTGTGGTCTGTTGCAGAGGAAACGCTGGTATTTGCGAGTTTGAGGTGGAGTTTGCGGGCGGTTGGGTGGCTGGATTCCGGGATCCGGGGGGCTGTTGGGCTGGCTGACGTTCGATTTCCCGTGTGCAGGCTGGTAGGATTCACCCGCTGCGAACGGGCTGCAACATCGTTCAGGCTGACTTCGAAATCTGATTCTCCCACGGAATATGCACATGCGGAAATACTCTGTACTGCTCTGTTGTCTGGCGGCAATGTGTGCTGGAACTGCGACCGGAATTGCGGATGATGATCTGAACTGGGTGCGGATTCGGCTGGACGAGCGTTTTCGTTCGGAGGGTGTTGCGGCCGGGGACTTCAATGGCGACGGCAGTCTGGATGTGGTTGCCGGAGACGTCTGGTATGAGGCTCCGCAGGCAGGTTCCGAGGCGTGGCTGGATGGTTCAAAATGGAAGCTGCATGAGGTGCGGATGCCTGGGGAATTTGTTGCGGGCATTGGCTACAGCAACAGTTTCTGCAACTTTGCGAATGACATCAACGGGGACGGTCACATGGACGTGATCATCGTGGGGTTTCCTGGTGATCCATACCATTGGTACCAGAATCCCGGTCCGGGGAAGGAAGAGCTGTGGAAGCCGCATGTGATCTGGACCAGTGCCTGTAACGAGTCACCTGAGTTTGAGGATCTGAATGGTGATGGGATCCGTGAGATCGTGATCGGGTCTCAACCGGAGGCTCAGATGGGCTTCAATTTTCTGCCGGGTCGAGACAAGCCATTTGAGCAGTCTGCGTTTCATGCGATCAGTGAGCGTGGTGATCCGGGGCAGAACGGCACGTTCAAGTATTATCATGGACTGGGTGTCAGTGATATGAACGGAGACGGGCATCGGGACATTCTGATCGCGCATGGCTGGTGGCAGAATCCGGGGAAGGTCGGCGATGGTGCTCAGTGGAAGTTCCATGCAGTGCGGGTGAAGGCGGAGGGTGGTGAGTCACCGTTGCCGGCCTGTGCGAATCTGTATGCGGATGATCTGGACAGTGACGGCGACATGGACATTTTTCTGTCGTCGGCTCATGCGTATGGTGTGTGGTGGGCTGAGAACACGGGTTCAGGCCCGTGGACTCTGCATGAGATTGACAAGTCCTTTTCTCAGACTCATGCGCTGGAGCAGGTGGACGTGAATGGAGACGGCCAGCTGGATTACGTCACAGGTAAGCGATTCTTTGCTCACAACGGTGCGGATCCGGGGGCTCATGATCCGGTCGTGATGTACTGGTTTGAGGTGGTGCGTGCGAAGGGTCAGGGGCCGAAGATTGTGCCTCATCGGATTGTGGCGGGCACGGGGACTGGCGTGGGGACTCAGTTTGAGATAACGGACATGAACCGGGACGGTCGTCCTGACATTGTTCTCTCGAATAAGAAGGGCGTGAACGTTTTGATTCAGAAAACTGCAGAGCAGCAGTGACAAACGGTGGGCCAAGTCGCCTTAGTGGTGAACGCATTGTCAGTTACTGTTAAGTGATATGTGTGCGAGTCTGGACATTGGGTCTGGTGCTGTGCAGAATATTGGGGGCTGTGACTGGACGTGGGGTTGGGCGATATTGTGTTGAGGGTTGATCAGGGGTTTGGGGCGAGTGATGCGTAGTCGAGAGCAATTGTTATCGCATCTCAGGTCGGTGTCGCCGGTGATTGCGCCATCGATGTTGAAGTGTGATTTTGGCAATCTGCATCGTGAGTTTGAGCGTCTGGGAGCGGCTGGCACAGAGGTTGTGCATCTGGACGTGATGGACGGTCATTTTGTTCCGAATCTGTCATATGGACCGATGGTGATTGAGCGGATGCGTCAGCATTCGGGTGCGATATTTGATGCGCATCTGATGATTTCGGATCCGGGTCGTTATCTGGACGAGTACGTGCGGGTGGGTTGTGAGGCGATCACGATTCATCTGGAGGCGGTTCCTGAGCCGCTTGGTATTCTGCGAGCGATTCGTGAGCGGGGATTGCTGGCTGGTCTGGCTGTGAATCCTGCCACCGGGTGGGCTCCTGCGGCCCCCTTCGTGGGTGAGATGGATTTGTTTCTGGTGATGAGTGTGCAGCCTGGTTTTGGTGGTCAGAAGTTTATTCCCGGGGTGATTTCGACGATTCGGGAAGCGCGGCTGTCTGCTGGAGCGGGGCTTTTGATTTCGGTTGACGGCGGGATAGGGAAGTCCACGATTGCAGACTGTGCTCGCGCGGGCTGTGATCTGTTTGTCGCCGGAAGTTCGGTATTTGATGAACCCTGCTACTCGGCGGCGATGGCCGAGCTGCGGCGGCTGGCGATGGAAGCGCGGGCTGCTGTCTGAGAATCTGTTGTGTATGTCAACAATAGTACTGATACGGGCGTGTTGCACGGACTATGAGGACGCGCATCGTCTGCTGGGGAATCTGAGTGTACCCCTGAATGCTCGGGGAACCGGGCAGGTGACTGAGATTGTGCAGCAGTTGCGTCAGCAGTCGATATCACTGGAGGTGATACTGACATCTCCTGAGGATCCGGCTGCCTGCACTGCTCATGCAGTTGCTCGTGCGTTTCCTCGGCTGAAAGTCCGTGAGCTGGACGAGTTGCGGAACGTGAATCAGGGTTTGTGGCAGGGATTGCCGGAAAACGACGTGCGGCGCCGTTTTCCTCGATTTTTTCGGTCAGGAAAGGAAGATCCGACGGCGATTTGTCCGCCGGAAGGTGAGACACTGCTGGATGCGTGTCAGCGTCTGGAGTCTGTGTTGAGTCGTGCTTTGAAGCGTCACAGCGTCTTTGCTGTGGTTGCTCCGGAGCCGTTGGCATCTGTCATTCGCTGTACTGTGCAGCATCGGCGGCTGCGGATGACGGATTGTCTGTGTGGTGAGGAGTCGGGCGCGCTGGTGCAGGTACTGCAGTCCAGCACTTTTGAGTCGGCCGGTTTCGCCGGGTTAACAGAGTCGTGTGGTGAATTCGTGCCGTTGACAGGTCAGGGTGCAGAATCATGAGTGCAGTAGAAAACACGAATGCAGCAGCTCAGACAGGCTGGCGTCCCAAGCGGGGCGTTCCGGCGGGATTGTGGCTGCGTTGTGATGGGTGTGGTGCGACTGTCTTTCGCAAGCAGGTGGAGCAGAATCTGAATGTCTGCCCGGAGTGTAGCCATCATTTTTACGTGCCAACGGCGATGCGTATTCGTCAGCTGCTGGATCCGGACAGTTTTGAGGAGTGGTATCCGGACATGACGTCCGGGGATCCATTGGGTTTCAGTGACCGCAAGCCGTATCGGGAGCGAGTGGTTGATGAGCAGAAGAAGACGGGCATGAAGGATGCCTGTACGGTTGGTCGTGGCTACATGCGAGGTCGTCCGCTGGTTTTCGGAATGACGGATTCGGCCTTCATTATGGGCAGTATGGGTTCGGTGGTTGGTGAGAAGCTGACTCGAGCAGTGGAGCGTGCCACGGAGTTGTCATTGCCGCTGGTGATTGTGAGTGGTTCCGGTGGCGGGGCGCGGATGCATGAGGGAATTATTTCGCTGATGCAGATGGGGAAAGTTTCTGCGGCACTGGCTCGCTACCGGCGTGCTCGCGGATTGTTCATCTCTGTGCTGACCAATCCCACGATGGGTGGAGTGGCGGCCAGTTTTGCTTCGCTGGGTGATATCATCGTAGCCGAACCGAAGGCTCTGGTGGGTTTTGCGGGGCCGCGAGTGGTTGAGGCGACCTGCAAGATTGCGTTGCCGGACGACTTCCAGACGAGTGAGTTCATGTTGAAGCACGGATTTATTGACCGAATTGTGGCTCGATCGGATCTGCGTTCAGAGCTGGCTCGCTTGATCGACTATGGTGGTCGGCAGTGACTGTCGTCGCCGTATTGTGAGAGGTCATGACAAAGGCCCGGCTGCGGATGCAGAGCGGGCCTTTTGTTTTTTGCTGGCTGTTATGGGTGGGTGGCGGGGATGTGTTTTGCAGGGTTGTTGGTGTTGGTGTTGGTGTTGGTAGGGGGGGGCTGAGTAATGCGAGGCGTGTGGGGTGTGCCGGGGGTATTGTGTGCAGTGGTGGCAGCGCTGCTGTTGGCGTGTGGTGGCTGTATTTCGGCGGGCTGTGTGCTGGCGGACGAACAGCGTCGAGAGCAGGCTGTGGAACCATCGCTGGATGGCACGTGGCACCCTGTGACAGCGATTCTGGATGGTGCGGACATGTCGCAGTCGATGCGGGAGTCAACGGTGCTGAAGCTGACCGACGAGCAGTATGCGGTCACGGTGAACGGGACTCCGGATCGTGGCACGTGCGTTCTGGATCGCAGTGTCAGTCCGTGGCGGATGAAGATTCAGGGAACGGTGGGTCCGAATCAGGGTCGGACCATGCTGACAATTATTGAGCTGACGAAGGAGGACCGATTACGGGTGTGTTATGACCTCGATGGCAGTGAATACCCGGAGCAGTTTGCGTCTGCTGCGTCAACTGGTCGGCTGCTGGTGGAGTATCGGCGCGAGTTGGCTCGCGGTACGGAACTGACCGGTGCGGTGGAGGGTGTGCCGGACGGTGATGTGTTAATGTTGCGGGTTGCGGGTGGGCGTGAGTACCGGGTTCGACTGAACGGGATTGATGCACCGGAGCTGCAGCAGCCGTATGGGAAGAAGGCTCAGGAGCTGCTGGCGGGGTTGCTGCGAGACCGTTCGCTGCGTGTGGTGACTTTGGGTGAGGACCGAGGTGGTCAGGTGATTGGTGATGTGTATGTGAGTCTGGCACCGGGTGCAGCGGAGACTTTGTTGAATGTGGATCTGGTGGAGCGCGGCTGGGCGTGGCATTTTGTGCGTTTTGCGAAGGACAACAGGGTGTTGGCGGAGGCGGAGCAGAGTGCGCGAGCGGCGCGGCGTGGCTTGTGGTCTGAGGACGGTGCGGTGTCACCGTGGGACTTTCGACGTCAGCAGGAACAGGCTCCGAAGTAGTGCACTGCAGTTGACTGCTGCTCTGGGAAGTTGTGCTGCGCCCTGCTATGCTCGTGCGGTACGCCTGTGGCAAGCCTGTGTCAGTCTGTCGGTGGAGAGGGTGTGGTGATGAAGGCAGGAATGGGGTTGAGTGCTGGTTTGTTGTCAGAGGCGTGGGCGATGCGTGTTTTGCGGCTGTGTTCTGTGTGCTGGGTGGCAGTGCTGTTGTGTGTCAGTTGTGAGCTGCGAGCAGATGAAAAGCCGGTCAGGCTGCCTGCGGGAGTGCGGCTGGAGCGGGATCTGGCCTATGTGGATGGCGGAGATGCAGCTCAGAAGCTGGATCTGTACCTGCCGGAGAAGTCGACAGGAAAGCCACTGCCATTGATCGTGCATATTCACGGGGGTGGCTGGCGAGGTGGCAGTAAGTTTCCGTGTCCATTTTCGGGGATGGTGAATCGAGGCTATGCGGTGGCCAGCATCGAGTACCGTTTCAGTCAGCAGGCGATCTTTCCTGCTCAGATTCAGGATTGCCAGGCGGCAATTCGCTGGCTGCGTGGTCAGGCCGACAGGTATGGTCTGGATCGGGAGCGGGTGGGCGTGATTGGTGGCTCAGCGGGCGGGCATCTGTCGGCTCTGGTGGGTACCGCGGGAGGTGCGAAGGCATTTCCGATGATTGGTGGTTACACGGATCAGTCGGATGACGTTCAGTGTGTGTGCGACATTTTTGGTCCGGCGAATTTTGCGACGGTGATGCAGCAGGCGGCGGACGACAGGAATGTGCGGAACATTTTTCAGTTCAACACGGACAAGGATCCGTATTCGCTGCTGATTGGTGGTCATCTGGAGCGGGATGGCGAGAAGGTGGCGGCGGTGAGTCCGGTGCACTACATCACTCCGGATGATCCTCCTGTGCTGATCCTGCACGGGACTCACGATGCGCTGGTCCCGTATGCTCAGAGTGTTGAGTTTGCTGCGGCCCTGAAGGAGCGAGGAGTTCCTGTCTGGCTGCAGACACTGCCGGGTTCGGGGCATGGTGGTGCGGCTTTCAGTAAGCCGTCTGTCATGGCTCTGATGGGCGACTTTTTCGACCGGTACCTGCGGGGGGCTGAGGTTGAGGTGCGTTTGGTGCCGGAGTCAGAGCTGGCGGTTGAGCCACCGGCTGGGAAGTAGTTTTTTCGATGTTCGCCTCTTGATTAATCTTTTTTACGAGGACAAAGACACCGATTTCGCAGAACTCAGACAGTTTTTCCCAACACCATGGCTGAAGTTCTCATAGTATATTTTGTATGGTTGCCATCCGTCAGTTTCTGTTGATTTACTGGAGTGTCCTTGCATTTCTGGGGCACGCGGGGACTCACGCGCTGGCTGACTACTTCGGCATCTGCTGTCATGTGGATGCTGAAACCGCGTTTGTTTCCACCGAATCTGCGGCTGGTATTCAAACAGGTCATGAGGGGTGTTCGCACTGTCAGCGTCGGCAGGCTGTCTGTGGCAGTCCTGTGGGTGGCGGGTCATCTGATTGTTCTGATCAGGGGGGACCTGCGGGTGGCACCCATGACTCTGCGAACTGTCACCTGTGCGACTGGTTCGCCAGATTTACTCCTGCGGACCTTGCACTTCAGCATTGTCTGTCTCCGTTACCGGTGGCCACAGCGGTCCAGTTTCCGGTATTGCTGACGTGTTCGGCAGAGGTGCCGACAGAGCGAAGTCGTGGTCCGCCGCTGCGGCCGTTTTCCGCCTGATTTGTGCTGTTGCTGCTCGGTGCTCTGCATTTTCCGGCAGTAGTGGCGTGTCTGTAAACTGAGCGGAAGTTCGGCTGCTTTCTGCGCTTTTTTGAAAGCGTATCCTGGCCTGTGCTGTGAGAGCGCTGTTGGCCGGGGTGCAGCGGTCGGTTGAGGGGACGACTGCGCATGGCGAGTGTACTGCGCTGGCTGGATCGGGTCTTGAATTCTGATTTCTGCCCACAGTTGAATCGATTTGTGTACTGGATGAAAGAGCCATTCTGGTGTCTGGTGATCGCGCTGATGTTGTCACTGGCGGTTGGTCTCTGGGTGAATCCTGCTGCGTTTCTGGTTTCCGGTTTACTGGTACTGACTGGTTTGGTGGGTGCTGGCTGGCCGCGGCTGTCGATTGGCGGTCTGGACTGCGAACTGATTTTTGATCAGTTGCGAGGTCGAGCGGGTGAGCCGCTGCTGGTGAGGCTGCGGATTGTGAATCGTCGTCCGTGGCCGGCGTGGGGCCTATCTCTGATTCGTGGTTTTCAGGGTGAGTCGTGTTTGTCGTCGGGTGGTTTGGCTGGTGGGGATTCCGTGATATCTCCGGGAGTTTCCCTTGGGCGGATCCCGGGTTGGTCGCAGGTGGAGTTTTCGTGGCGATTTGTGCCTCGAGTGCATGGTGCTTATCCATTGGAAGCCCCGGAACTGGAGACAGGTTTTCCATTTGGAATGTTTGCGGCTCGTCAGTCTGTCCGTCGTCACGGGGTGGCAGTTGTCTGGCCGTCGGCCGGTCATTTGCCGGGTGTGCCTGGGGCCGTAAGTGTGCACGTGCATGACGACAGTGTCACATCGCTGCGACCGGGTGATGCCGGGGATCTGCTTGGTACTCGCCCATTTCGGCGGGGTGATTCGCTGCGTCGTGTGCACTGGATTCAGACGGCAAGGCAGCAGCAGTTGATAGCGACAGAGCGTCAGACGCAGACTCGATCGCGGGTGGTGCTGCACCTCGATACTGCAGTAGCCAGTCATGCGGTGGCCGGTGGCGGGCGGAACGGTGTGGGGCGAAGTGCAACGTTGCTGTTGTCGACTCTGGTGGCAGGTCGGATTTGCGAGTCGCTGCATCGTCAGGGGTGTGATCTGGAGTTGCGAGCGGGTCGGCTTGTGTTACCGGCTGGAGGTGGTGTGGTGGGGTTTTGCCGTCAGATGGACGCGATTTCGGGTGCCACGGTGGAGTGTATTGGTGGTGAGTTGTCTGAGGGAATTGTGGGGGGGGCGAGGGCGGGTGAGCTGGCGCTTCTGGTAACGACGGCTCGAGCGATCATGGCGCAGCCGCAGCTGCTGCGGAAGTTTCGTGTGATTTGTGTAAGTGTTGAAGAGGGAGAGTTGTCTGCGGATGTGGCTGCGGGTGTGTGGATCAGTGTGGCAGGCTGGCGGGGTGTGGAGTTTGAGTTGAGTGAGCGCTGGCGGGAGGTGTGTCATGAGCGCTGAAGGGGCTGTACAGGTACAGCTGCGTCGTCTGGACAGGAGCCGTCGGAAAATGGCAGACGACGGACTTGCGCGAGCCGTTGCTTCGCGGGTCGGCATATTTCTGGATCGTTCCGAAAGTGTGCTCAGAGCGCTGTCTGTACTGCTGGCCATTCTGGCGATGGCTGCTTTTCTGCTGACGGACGCAGATGGTGGTCGGGGTGAGCTCGGGTTATGGCTGCAGATCATACTGGAGGCTATTCTGGCTTTTGGTTTATCGCGTGTGTTGCGATTGATTCCGGCATCTGTGGATCGCGGCACACTGCTGGTTGCTTTGGCATTTGTGGTGCTGATGTTCAGTCTGTTGTGGGAACCTGTGCAGCGAGTTTTGCTGGGGAGTGGTCGTCCGTTTGAGATGATGATGATGCACAGTCAGAAGAATCTGATGCTGGTGCTGGCAGCTGCAGGTCAGCGGGGAGGGTTACGACTGAGTGTGTTTATTGGTGCTGTGCTTTGCATTTTTTCTTCAGCCATCACTCGTGATCCTCGTGTCTGGCTGGTGACGGCTGTGTTTGCGGTTACGGCGCTGAGCTGGCTGGTGGCGGCTTACTGGTCCGGTCTGCGGCCGCGCATGCTGCAGGAGTCTGGCAGTCAGATACCGCTGCGATGGGCGATTGCGGGTCCTTTGTGTGGATTGTTGCTGCTGTTGGCTGGTGCCGGCGGTGGACCTCAGGTGATCAGTTCCATGCGTGGTTTTCTGCCGGGTTCGGGTGGTGACGGTGGTTATGATGAGTTTGCGCGAGGCGGGGTGAACGATGGTGATGCGCTGGTGGCGGGGCAGGACGACATTCGCAGTTTCGGGGCAATCGAGGATGCTCCTTTTGCGGAGTCTGATCGTTCGTCTCTGTATGACGTTATCAATGAGGCTTTTGACGAGCCGGTACGGCGGAACAAAGAGCATCAGCAGGCGGTGTCGCTGCCTCCGGAACTGATGGCGGCGCTGCAGCAGCGTTTGAGTTCGGTGCAGGAGGCTGGGCGAGAGTTTTCGACACATCGCCGACATTCTGCGGCTCGGAAGAGTCGTGCAGCCTCCATTTCGTCTGCCACATTACTGGCCGTCTCGGGGCGTGTACCGCTGCACCTGCGGATGGAACTGTATGATCTGTTTGACGGTCGTGCCTGGCACCCTCTGCCGCCCCCGGCAGACCCACTGCAGTTTTCAGCGTGTGTGCATGCGGGAAAGCCGTGGATTCGAATTCCATCCAGCTGGCGTGGACTGAGCTGGGAGTCGTGGTCTGATTATCACGTGGTGACGCCGCTGGCTTTGAAATCCCCGGTCATTCCGGCACCCCTCGATACTCGAGCGCTGCACATTGATCGTGTGGATCGGGCTGATCTGTTTGGCTGGCATCAGGAGGGGATTGTGCGGATGTCGCGAGCCAGTCTTGAGGCTCAGGCGGCAATTCATCTGCGTTCTGAGGTCATGGATCAGGTGAGTCTGCGTCGCAACGGGGATCTGGTTTTCGAGACGACACGAAATTCTGAGTCGCGTCTGTTGCCGGTGGGGGAGTCCATGGACCGGATCGCCGAGCTGGCGAACAGCTGGACTGTCGGATTGCCTCGAGGGATGGTTCAGATCGATGAAATCTGTCGTCGACTTCGTGAGGGGTATGTGCTGGATCGGGAGTGGGTCTCTGGTGAGGACGTGTTGATTCCTGTGGAGGATTTCCTGTTTGGCAGTCGTCGTGGTCCTGAGTATCAGTTTGCTACAGCGGCGGTGGTGATGCTGCGAAGTCTGGGATACACGGCGCGTCTGGTATCAGGATTCTATGCTGATCCTGAGAACTATGATCCACGGAAACGCAGAACACTGGTGCGTGCAGAGAATTCGCATTTCTGGTGCGAGGTCTTTGTGGGTGGGGGGACATGGGCAACTCTGGAGCCGTCACCGGGGTATGAAATCCTTGAACCGCCGCCGACGTTTGGCGAACGATTGTGGAGCTGGCTGCTGTGGGGCGGGCGGTGGATGCTGCAGCACTGGCTGTTCAGTTGCTGCTGTGTGGCGTTGGTATCAGCCGTCTGGCTGCAGCGGCGATTTCTGTGGAGTGTGCTGCAGTTGCTGAACTGGCTGGTTTTTCCTGGCAGGACGGAGCGGGAACGGATCCTGCGAGGTGTTCGGCTGATTGATCAGCGGTGGGCACTAGCGGGCCTGCCACGTCCGCAGCATCTGACAGCGATGCGCTGGTCCGGCCAGTTTCAGGAGTTGTCCGGTCCGGCACTGCGAAGGCTATTGCGACTGGCAGAACTGGCGCTGCATGGTGGAATGGATCCTTCGGTGGCAGCTTCACGTGTGGGTGAGACTGGCAAGCTGATCCGGCAGGCGATTGCGGAGGTGAAATTTTCTGTCCTGCGACGACTGGCAGAACGGTATCACCGTGAGCGGTCGTCGCAGGCTGGTACTCAAGGTGCCGTCTGAAGGCAGAATGCTGATGACAGTTCTGGGTGTGAGGTATTTCAGTGGAGGAGTGTTTGAGCGATGGTCGTGAGTGATTTCAGGGAAAGTCTGTGCAGTCCGGAAGTTTTTGATCCGCTGCGGCGTCGATTGAATGCGGCGCTGCGCGGCAAAGCCGATGTGATTGAGCTTGTGCTGCAGTGTCTGGCCGGCAATGGTCATCTGCTGCTTGAGGATCTTCCGGGGCTTGGTAAGACGACGCTGGCTCGATCGCTGGCAACCGGTCTGGGCGGACGTTTTTCGAGGTGCCAGTGCACTCCGGATCTGCTTCCCAGCGATATTACCGGTTTCAGTCTGTACAACCAGAAAAGCCATGAATTTGAATTTCGTGAGGGTCCCGTTTTTGCAGACATTCTGCTGGCGGATGAGCTGAATCGTGCCACTCCCAGAACTCAGAGTGCGCTGCTGGAGGCAATGGCGGAGCGGCAGGTCACTGTGGACGGTCGTCGCTATTCTTTGAGTCCTCAATTCATGGTGATCGCCACTCAGAATCCAGTGGATCAGCATGGAACGTATCCGCTTCCGGAGGCGCAACTTGATCGATTCTCAATGAAGCTGAGTATTGGTTATCCCTCGTCAGTGGATGAATCGCAGATGCTGCTTGCTGCGACGGCGGAAAGCTCCCTGCATGAAAATGAGGGGGCGGTGCTGTCGGCCGGGCAACTGGCGACGGTGCAGAAAACTGTGGCTCGAATTACGGCTGGAGATGCAGTGCGGGATTATCTTGTGCGGCTGGCCGGTCGTACTCGTGGACACGCATCCGTCAGTTCTGGTCTGAGTCCTCGAGGTCTGCTGATCTGGCAGCGGATGTCCCAGTCACGTGCGTGGTTGAGTGGTCGTGACTATGTGACACCGGATGATGTGCAGGATACGGCGTTTCCGGTGCTGAGTGTCAGGCTGGGGCTGGAAACATCACGAGCGCGAGTGGTGGTCGAGGAGCTGATTGAAAGCACGTCACTGCCGGAGTATCGATGATGAAGTCAGAGCAGACAGCAGGGGAATACGACAGGGGGAGACTGTGTCTGGTGTCGCTGATGGCGATGCTGTTATGCGGTGCCGTTATCGGGTGTGCTGGAGGTTCACCGGGTGAAGAGTCTGAGGGGCATGAATTTCCGGCGCATCGTCCGACCAGCTACGAGCAGCTTGTTGCAGAACTGGAGCGAAGATGTGGCGAGGCTGCTGCTGAAGCGGGCAGCACAGCGGAGGTCTCAGAGCTGCAGGATCTGATCGGCTGGATCGTGGAGTTTGCGGCGGACAGCGAGCTGCGGAAAGCAGATTTTGAAAAAGCGGCATCACTGGGGCGGCGTCTGCAGCAGTTGTCTCAGGCTGGAGGTCTGGCGGGAGAGCAGCGGGGGCAGGTGCTGGAGGTACTGCGTGATTTACGCGAGCTGGTTCCACGATCGCGTGATCTGAATGCTCAGCAGGCGGCAGAGGTCATTTCGGCGGGCGGGCAGGGGGGGCGGTGATGGCTGCGATGATGTTTGCCGGATTTTTTTATCGGGCGTTTGTCAGTCTGACTGAGGCTTCGACATTTGTTCTGGCCGGTCTGATCACGACGGCAGTGCTGCGGACATTCTTCGGTACGGCCGGGACTCGCAGGCTGTTCGGCGAGGGGACTGGTACGGCGCTGCTTCGAGCGTGGCTGCTGGGAATGCTGCTGCCGGTCTGTTCCCTCGGTGTGATTCCGGTGATTCGGGAGTTGCGTCGTTCGCGCATCCGCGGTGGTACAGTGCTGGCCTTTGCCATGTCTGGTCCGTTGTTCAACCCACTGTCACTGCTGTATGGTCTGACGCTGTCTGAGCCGATTGCGATTCTGACATTTGCATTCTGTTCCTTGATGATTGTGACGATTGCCGGAGTCATTTATGACCGTTTGTATCCGGAGGAGTCAGGTCTTCCGCCGGCTGATCCGGTCGTTCCTTTTGGTCTGCAGCGGATGGCGGCATTGTTTTCAGTGACAGTGCGGGAGGCCAGTGGGGCATCTGCAGGCTGGTTGCTGCTGGGATTGTCCGGTGTCGGGTTGCTTGGGGCGTTTCTGCCGCAGAACAGTCTGCAGCATTCGTTTAATGTGGACAGTCCGGGGGCTCCGTTGCTGATGGTACTGTTGTCGATTCCTGTTTATGCGACTCCGATGCTGGCGATGTCGCAGCTGGGGATGATGTTTCAGCATGCGAATTCAGTTGGGGCGGCATTTATTCTGCTGATTCTGGGGGCTGGTACCAATCCCGGTGTGCTTGGCTGGTCGATTGCAGAATTGGGGTGGAAGCGAGCTATCAGCTGGTTGTTGCTGGTACTGGGCATTCTGCTGCCGCTTGCCTATGGGGTTGAGGGGCCGTTATTTCCGCGGGATGTGGAGCCAGCGGGGCACACCCACGCTTTTGACATTTACTGTCGGCCGTTTTCGGGGCATGAGGCTGTACCGTTGCAGGCTGTTCGGGATCGACTGCAGCGGGATGTTGCAGCATGGCAGTATCGCCCCCTGGGTTTACTGGGCGGGCTGTTCCTGGTGGGGTGTCTGCTGCGGCTGTTTGACCGCACAGGAAGGCTGGACGCCTGGATTCGGCAACCGGTGAGTCAGCGGCCGGCGGGGCGGATCGACGTGGTGGTACCTCCGGCGGTCCTTGGTGGGCTGGCACTGCTGGGCCTTGTGCTGTTGAGTGTCGCGGGGTGTTACGCGGCCTATCCATCGCCTGCGGACAGCCTGGAGGCGATGACGGATGCTCGGATCAGCACTTTGAGTGCGGCCTTGAGTCTGGATCACGAAGAGACGAAGTACTGGGCAGAGCGCTATGACGACTGGACGAGGCGAATGGAAGTTGGTGCGTGGCTGCGGCGTGGCACATTGAGCGATTATCATCGCTGGAAAACGCGACTTGTGAGGGAAAAGCTGGAGTTGCTGGAGCATGAGGTGGAGGAGGGAGATCGGGAAGTGGTTCTGAAGCTGGTTTCTGAGATTACTCGCAGCCATCGTCGCATGGCAGAGGCGTATCGGACGGAACTGCCTGCGGTCTGGTAATTCGCGGTATGTCCCATGTGGTGAGCAGGTTCTGATTGCCCGGAATCGGCTGAGGTGGTAGTCTGTAGATCTCACCGGTCCAGATTTCGATACCTGCCTGCCTGCCGCGGAATCCTGCTGATGCTGTTTGCATCATTGCCTGTTCGACATTTCAATAACTGCCCTGCGGCATTTCAGCTGAGTCCGGCAGTCAGGCTGTTGCTGTTGCTGTCCTGTGTGCTGACAGCGGCATGTGCGGTGGCGGGTGAGGACGGTGTGGTCAGGGATCTGCGGCAGTCACGTGAGGCTGGCCGGCAGCAGTCGGCGCTGCTGAAGTCTGCGCAGCAGTCTGCTCCGCAAGCCAGTGCGGTTCTGGTCCCGCAGGCCGATCTGGTCACATATCGTGAACAGGTTGCGCCGGTGCTGCAGCGGGTGTGCGTGCAGTGTCATGGTGCGGAAGAGCAGAAGGGGAACATCCGGATTGATACGCTGAACCCTGATCTGCTGCATGGGCCGGATGTGTCATGGTGGCAGGAGGTGTCTGCTGTGGTCAGCAAGCACGAGATGCCTCCCCAGGGTGAGGCAGAGCTCACTGACGCAGAGCGTGCACTGATTGTGGAGTGGCTTTCGGGGGAATTGCTGTCGGCGTCAAAGTTGCAGCGGGCTGGATCCGGCAAATCCGCATTTCGTCGTCTGACTCGTTATGAGATCAATTATGCGCTGCAGGATCTGCTGGGTCTGCCGTGGGATTTTGCAAAGGACCTGCCTCCGGAACCTGTCTCGAAGGATGGTTTTCAGAACAGTGCCGAGCTGTTGCAGATGTCTGCAGCCCAGCTGCAGTCTGCTCGCGAGGTTTTCCGTGTGGCGTTGAATCGAGCGACGGTGCGGGGCGATCGTCCTCAGTCGCTGTTCTGGGCTGCATCGATGGATCAGGCCTCGACTGACGAATGGGCTGACCTCGAAGCTCAGCAGCAGAAGATTCGTGAGCAGCATGCGTCTGATGCCGCGGAGCTTGAGCGACAGTTGCAGCAGTTTCGGAAGCAGCACAGCAATCCTGGCGGGTTGCAGTACGTGGATCGACAGACGGGTCTGCGAACGGGGATTCGCTGGGAGTATTATGAAGCGAAGTATGCGTGGCCGGCTTTGCAGGCTCTGCCGGCACCACCGGCTCCGGGGGGACGTGTCGCTGAAATCCGTGCGGGGAATCGGCTGGTGGTGGAGCTGGGCGATCGGCTGCCGGACAGTGGGCCTCTGCTGGTGCGAGTGCGGGCGTGGCGGGCGGATGCTGAGGCAGCAGGTACAGCATCACTGAAGCTTGAGTTTGGCTGGCATGCCAGTAATGACTCGCAGGCGTCAATGCGGGCCAGCACATTTGAGCCTGTCGTCACAGCCACGTCAGAAATGCCGCAGTGGTATGAATGGCGTGTGGAGCTCAGTGAAATTGAGCCTCGCAATCTGGTTCGAGGCACTGCAAAGATGGGGGATACGCCCAGTCCTTCCGAATTCCTGCGAGTGGTGAACAGTTCGCTGCAGAATGTGGCGGTGCAGGTGGATTACGTCGAGGTCACAGCGCCGGCATGGCAGGACTGGCCACCGGAGTCTCATCGTCGTCTGCTTCAGGTCTCGGGCGATCTGGATGAGAGTGCAGCAGCGGCTGTGATTTTTGAGCGGTTCATGCGGCTCGCGTGGCGTGGCAGTGTGCAGCCTGCGGACATCGCCGGGCGAGTCGCATTGTTTCAGGCAGTGCGTCCGGAGTGTCTGGATTTTCAGGATGCCGTGCTGGAGGTCCTGTCAACCATTCTTGCGTCACCTCGTTTTCTGTATCTGGTGGAAGCGGGTGGTGAGCGTGGGACTCGACTGGATGGAAATGGACTGGCTGCCCGTCTTGCGACATTCCTGTGGTGCAGTATTCCGGACGAGTCGCTGTTGCAGGCAGCGGCCAGTGGTGGGCTGCAGGATCCGTCGATCCTGCGGCAGCAGGTGCAGCGGATGCTGCGGGATCCTCGGTCTGCTCGGATGTCTCAGCAGTTTGTCAGGCAGTGGCTGGGTCTGCAATTGCTGGATTATCTGCGGGTGGATGCGGGCCGTTATCCGGGCTTTGATTCTGCTCTGAAAGAGTCGATGCAGCGGGAGCCTGGCGAGTATTTTCGCGAGGTTCTTGTTTCAAACAGCAGCGTCCTCGATTTCGTGCACAGTGATTATGCTGTCGTGAATGCTCGTCTGGCTCGGCATTATGGTCTGCCAGAGCCCGTGGGTGCTGACTTTCAGCGTGTATCATTACCTGTGGAAGTTGGGCGGGGCGGGTTGTTGACTCAGGCGGGTTTGCTGGCGATGAATTCGGATGGTCTTGATTCGCATCCTCTGAAGCGTGGGATCTGGCTGCTGGAGAGGATTCTGGATGATCCGCCACCGCCACCGCCGCCGGCTGTTCCTGTGATTGATCTGGCGGATCCTGAGATTCTGAAGTTGACGCTGAAGCAGCGTCTGGAGAATCATCGCAATCAACCGGCCTGTCATTCCTGCCATGCGCGAATTGACCCGTGGGGGATTGCATTCGAGGAGTATGATGCGGTGGGTGCGCGGCGGACTGAGGTGAAGGGACGTTCGGTAGACGCCGTGGCCGAGCTTTACAATGGCGTGGTTCTGGACGGTTCCGGGGGACTGAAACAGTATCTGCTTGAACAGCGTCAGGATCAGTTTGTCACGGCAATGGTGACGAAACTTTCAGCATTTGCTCTTGGCAGGCCGGTGACATTTGCCGATCGTGAACAGGTCGACCTGATTGCTCGTCAGTTGCGGTTGCAGGGTGACGGTCTGGGCGATTTGATTGAGTTGTTATGTGCCAGTGAGCTGTTTCAGAGTCGTTGAGTTCTCAGGGGAATGCAGTAATGCAGCGAGCAATTTCTGAACTTGATCGCCGTCGATTTCTGAGAGGCAGCGGGATTGCGCTGTCTTTGCCTCTGCTGAGTTCGGCAGTCAGAGCCGAGGAGTCTGCGTCGGCGGTGACGCAGGTAAAACGTCTGGCCTGCTTCTATCAGCCGGATGGCGTGCCGATGCCTCTGTCTGAGGATCCGGCGTATCAGGACTGGGCGTGGTTTCCGCATGGCAGCGGGCGTGAGTTTCAGTTAACGAAGTGCCTGCAGCCGCTTGAGTCCCTGCGGTCAGAGATCACGGTTCTGTCAGGTTTTTCGCATCCGGGAGCCCGCAGTATTCATGGGCATTCGAATGCTGATCAGTTTCTGACCGGGGCTCCGACGGGGCCTTCGGGTGACTATCAGAATTCGATCTCACTGGACCAGGAGTTTGCGGCACAGGTTGGTGATCAGACTCGAGTGGCTTCGCTGGTGTTATCAACGGACGGTGGTACCGGGACACCTCGCGGGACTCATACGATGTCGTTCAATCGGCAGGGGCGTGCGATACCGGGCGAGAACCGTCCGAAGCGAATTTTCGACATGCTGTTTGTGCAGGCGGACGTGGATGCTGGCCGGCGTCTGGCGGTCAGTCGCAGTGCGCTGGACAGTCTGCTGGAAGATGCGCGATCACTGCAGCGCACCCTGTCGCAGGGTGATCAGCAGCGTCTGGAAGATTATCTGCAGGCGGTGCGTGAAACGGAGCAGCGTGTGGAGAAAGCGGCGAAGTGGGTACAGACTCCGCTGCCGAAAGTGGAGGCTGATCACCTGAAACTGGAGACGACTCCGGAAGAGCCACGACAGTTTCTGCAGACGATGTACGAATTGATCTGGCTGGCATTTCGCACGGACACGACACGTGTGGCGACGTGGCAGATTGGTCGTGAGAATGGGGTGGGGATCAGTGATTATCTGGCGCGGGCGGTGGGCTTCAATCTGACGCATCAGTTGACTCACAACACGAAAGAGCCCGGGGGCTGGCAGAATTTCGGGATTTACTGTGCATTTCTGATGGAGGAGTACGGGCGTTTTCTGGAGCGACTGCGAACGACGGAAGAACCCGGCGGGCAGGGAAGTATGCTGGATAACACGGTCTGCCTGTTTGGTTCCGCATCCAGTGCGTTTCATCTGTCGCGAAACTATCCGCTGGTGCTGGCGGGTGGTCGCGGGATGGGCTTTGAGCACGGTCGTTATCTGAATTTTGGACCAGCAAAGCCAGAGGGTGGTGCATGGGAGGGTGGACGCGAGCCGTGGCAGAAAGAGGTGACTCACGAGGATCGTCCGCTGGCTCACCTGTTCGTTTCGATGCTGCAGCGACTGGGGGTTCAGACTGAGACATTTGCTGAGATCACCGGGCGGGTGGTGGAGGTTTGAACAGGTTGTGGCCCTGAATGGGCCATTCTGCGGGTTGGGTGAACCGGTGTTGAGTTAAAGCGGGGGCTGTTCGTAGACTACCGGCCATGAGCCACCGGTCAGGGATGACAACCAGAGCGTTCGACAGGCAGAAACTCTTTGAAACGCCACAGTTTCGGGGACTTGTTCTGCTGGCGGTGGCATTTGGTCTGTTGGTGTTGCCGTCCGTTGTTGTGGGGCAGGACGGGAGACGTGGTGAGCGTGTTGCAGGCGCTGTGATTTCGGCCACCGCGCGGGATGAGGGGATCTCAGCACCGCGGATTTTTTTCAGCAGCCCGTTTTCACCTGAGCCTCAGCCATTTCTGCGGAGTGCTGTGCCGAGCGATTCCGGTGAAGCAGGGATGAGTGGCGTCATTGGGGGCGACATTCAGCAGGTTTCGTGGGACGAATATCTGCAGTTTTCGGCCGGGGCAGGAAGGGGAACTCGGTCTTCTGAGGGTTCGGACTCTGCTCGTGAAGGGCGGTCGAAGGCAACTGGTGCGCAGGTGGCGGGGAATATGACCGTGCTGGCACTGCACCCTGGTGGTTCAGGTCGGGTGCGTTCGGACGAGCCGGCTGGGGCTGCGGCAAGTGCCAGGCAGGATGAGTCGGGCGCTGCGAATTCCGGCGCTGCTGCTGTTACGGTTGAGTCGATTGCCGCCCAGAAGGCGGCAGCTGAAAAGGTGCCGGATCTTGCGGAGGAAGTGCGAAATCGGCTGTTGAAGCATTATCAGCGTTCGACGGAGCAGGTGCAGCAGAAGGTGGATGCTGATCGGAGGCTGGCAGATCTGAAGGCCGAACGAGAAGGTGCTCCGGAGCAGCTGGGGCTGGTTCGCGAGCAGCTGGCACAGACGCCGGTGCTGGCTGAGCCTGGTTTTCAACCCGGCATATCAGTGGCTGAACTGGACAAGCTGCGTCAGGCTGATGACGAACGTGCGTCTGAAGCGCGGAGGAATCTGGAAGCGTGGGAGGCAAAATCCCGAGTGCGGACAGAGCGTCGTCCGCAGATGCCGAGTTTGATCGAGATGATGCGGCAGCAGCTGGAGGACGCAAAGTCTGCCCTGGCGGCCGCTGCTCCGGAGGGTGAGTTGCCGCTGCTGACTCAGGCACGTCGACTGGAGCAGCAGACACTTGTGGACCTGTTGCAGAGTCAGCTGGAGGTGTTGCGCGGTGAGCAGGCGAATTATGAATCGCTCAGCGAATTGTTTCCGCTGCAGCGGGATCTGTTGACCCGAAATCGCAATCAGGCGGAGAAGCGGCTGGAGAGCTGGCAGGCGGTTATGGCTGAGGCACGTCGACAGGAGAGTGCTCGACAGACGCAGGAGGCTCGTGAAAAACTACGGAACGCGCATCCCACGCTGCGGACACTGGCCGAGCAGAATTCGACACTGACGCTGCGACGCAAGGAGATTCAGGAGTTTCTGGAGACAAAGACACTGGCATTGCAGCAGACTTCGGCTGCATTGAAGTCAGTGGAGGAACGATTTCGTCGTGTGCAGACGAAGGAGCTGCGAGCGGGGCTGACGACTGCCATTGGGCTGCTGCTGCGGAGCGAGAAGAACCAGATCCCGGATAAGGGTGTGTTTCAGCGACGGTTTGGCAGTGTGGTAGCGGACATTGTGCGGCTGCAGTCTGAGCAGATGCAGCTGGAAGATGAGCGAGCCATGCTGGGCGATATAGAGTTGCAGATTGACCTGACTCTGGGACAGCTACGTCCGGGGGCGGCTCAGCAGCCGGAGCTGCGTGAGATGACTCAGGAGCTGCTGCAGGATCAAAGGCAGTATCTGGACAATCTGCTGGCAGACTATGATGCCTGCCTGCAGACGCTGGGAGAGTTGGATATTTCGGTCCGCAGTCTGGAGTCTACAGCGGCCAGTTTTCGGGAATACGTTGATGAGCGAGTGCTGTGGATTCGCAGTTCGCAGCCTGTCAGTACTCGGATCCTTTCTGAAACGTGGCAGTCCATCCGGCAGTTCTGTAGTTCTGAGGACTGGCCACGGATGCTGCTGTTTCTGATGGATGACCTGTCGGATCAATGGACAGTGTATCTGCTGGCGATTCTGATTCTGGCGGGCCTTGCTGCTTTGCAGAGTCATCTGCGGGCGTTCTCAGCAGCACTGATTGGTGAGCGTCAGCGACGGGGTGCATCGGCATTGGGTACGATGTTGATCACGATGAGCGTCACGCTGCTGACAGCCTGTATGTGGCCGATACTCCCGGGCTTTGCGGCCTGGCGACTGGAACAGTGTGATGCAGCACTGGCAGTTTCGCTGCAGCGTGGTTTTTGGTACTGGGGATCGGCTTTGCTGGTGCTGGATTTCTTCCGTCGCCTGTGTCGTCGCGGTGGTGTTGCAGAGGTATGTCTCGAGTGGCCGGCGGAGGTTTGTCGCAGTCTGCAGGGTGGCCTGCAGGCATACATTCTGCTGGGCCTGCCACTGGGCTTTATTGTTGTGGTTGCGGATGAGCTGGGTGATGGAATCAGTGCCGAGTCACTGGGGCGGCTGGCATTTCTGATACGGTGTGCGCTGCTGCTGTTGTTACTGCGACCGTTGCTGGATCCGAGCGGGCAGGTGCTGCGGGATCTGCTGCGATCCACTCCTGATTCGTGGGTTTTTCGTCTGCGTTGGGTGTGGTATACACTGGCCATTGCTGCACCAATACTTCTGGCGATTCTGGCGTTGGTTGGCTACCAGTATACAGCTCGTGAACTGATGCTGCGGCTGCAGATGACACTGGTGATGGCGGCGGTCTTCACGATTGCGTGGACCATGCTGATGAAGTGGTTGCTGGAGGCTCGGCGCAACCTCGCGATCAGCCAGGCAAGGGCTCGACGAGCGGCGGCTGTGGCCGCCCAGAAGGAGGCTGAGGTTCAGGGCGTCCCCAGCAGTCCCATTCCTCCAGTGGAGATACCGCGGGTGGATATTTCCCTGCTGAATCAGCAGATGCTGAAGCTGTTGCGGGCGACTGTTGGTTTGCTGTTTCTGACGGGTTTCTGGCTGATCTGGGGCCAGGTTCTGCCGGCGTTGCAGGTACTGAGTCGAGTGGAATTATGGCCCGTCGTGATCTCGGCGATGGAGCGCATTCCGGGAGCGGATGTGGAGTCGTTTCGGGAGGTGTCTCGCGTGGAGCAGGTGACCCTCGGGAATCTCCTGACGGCCATCCTGTTTATTTCCATGGCTGTGCTGGCCAGCCGGAATATTCCGGCGCTGCTGGAGTTGTCGGTGCTGCAGCGTCTGCCAATGGACCACGGTGGTCGCCATGCGGTGACGACAGTCAGTCGCTATGTGCTGCTGCTTTGTGGCGGACTGGTGGCCTGCAGTCTGCTGGGGATCGGGTGGCAGAATGTGCAGTGGCTGGCCGCTGCCCTGACCGTTGGTCTTGGTTTTGGTCTGCAGGAAATCTTCGCCAATTTCGTGTCCGGTTTGATTATTCTGTTTGAGCGTCCTGTGCGGATCGGGGATATCGTCACGATTGATGGTGTGACAGGTGCCGTATCGCGCATTCGAATTCGGGCGACGACAATTACCGACTGGGATCGCAAGGAGTTCATTGTTCCGAACAAGGAATTTGTCACCGGGAAGCTGCTGAACTGGACGCTTTCGGATCGAGTGAATCGCGTGATGATCAACGTTGGTGTTGCGTACGGTACTCGTACGGAGACGGCACTGGCTTTACTGCAGCAGATTGCGGATACAAATCCGCTGGTATTGAAGGATCCTGCTCCGATCGCCAGTTTTGAAGGTTTTGGCGACAGTACGCTGAACCTCGTGCTGCGGTGCTACCTGCCGAATCTTGATCATCGACTGAAGGCGATCACGGACTTGCATGCTGCGATTCATGACCGTTTTGCTGCTGAAGGAATCGAGATCGCGTTTCCGCAGCGAGATCTGCATCTGCGAACACTGCCCCCAGGTTTCATCAACAGCAATCTGTCGGTTCCGGAGAAGACGGGCGACTGAGAAACAGAGCAGCAGAGCTGTCGGTGTCGGCACCGGCTGGGATCATGTTTTCAGCGGATTGATACAGACGTGTCAACGAGGCTGTCGCCCTGATTGCTCTCCGTATGGCCCCGGGCTTTGAACAGCCCACGTCCGGTCAGAGTGGAATGCAGCATGGCCCCTCGCAGTTGTACGGCGACAGCAGCACCGACGGAACTGAACTGCTGATCCGGAGACCTCTGGAGTTCGGTTGCTGGCAGGCTCAGATAACTGGTTCCGGCGTCTGAATGAACCTCGACACCACGACCATTACTGAACCATGCAACTCTGGGCGCCGGATCCTGTTTTCTGCGGGGCCACAGCAGCACTGAGATCGGGGATTGTGACGACAGTGCCGTTTCGAGTGCGGTCTGCGTGGTGGGCTGCCGTTCTTCCCGACCATGACGGCGGGCCATACCTTCCACAGTAGCTGCGGCCGTTGTGAGGGCTGTTTTTGCGGGCCAGCAGAAGATCTCCAGATCGATGTCGTCAGAACCAATCAGTGTGGCGCGACCCACGCTGGGAAACTCCACGCGGTCACCGGTTAACCAGAGTCGCCAGACGGCCGCGGGGGTCTGTTCCAGTCGGTCATGCAGCAGAAATGCCACTTCTCCGGAGGGCTCTGGATCCTTCAGGAAGGCGATTTCACGCTGCCAGCCCGCTCGCGTGCCGTGGACGTAATCGAGGCGACTTCCTGTGCGGAACTGTCTGATCTGCATCACTCCGGGGGCCCCGGAATCGGGCTGCATTCCGGGCCATTCGGGCAGGCTGTGAAAACGCGCCGGGTGGGCGCCGACATAACCAAAATCGTCTGCCAGAATTTTTCCGAGTCCCCAGACTGTAATGCTTCCGGAGTCATTGTCGTAATGTTCATGGTTGCTGCCTGCGATCAGGGTGAGGCAGGATTCCCGCTCTGTCCCCGCGTGACTGCGCAGCACGACACCAGTATTCTGAAACCAGCGACTGGGCAGAGCCATCGGCACCGACTGCACGTTATGTGACAGCAGCAGGCGAGTGTAGCCACTGAATGTGGCGAAGGGCCCGAACAGGCCGATTGGTTGTTTCCCGTGCTGTTCGAACATCCACTGCATCGATGCTGCCAGTTCCGGATCGCTTTCGCGCCAGAGTCCGGCCATGATTCCGAACATCCCGGTTCCTTCACCATGGTAAGTATGTCCGATGTTCGGGTAGTGTCGAAAGCTATCGGTACGACGATCTGGTGGTGTTGAAATCTGAGCCAGCCATGTAAAGACTTTTTTCAGTTGTGGATCATCAATTGAGTTGCCGAAGCCATTATTGCGAGCCATCAGAAAAGCGCCGACCATATGATCGAGCGACACCATGGCGTAGTGAGGGGCTTCCAGCCAGCCGCCATCCGGATCAGACCATTGCTGCAGCTGTCGCCGCAGTTCCTGCAGTCCATTGTCTGCCCAGGTCCGCGCGAGGGGATGTGATGGGATCAGTGATGCGACTAGTGTTCGATACAGGGATACTGTGGTGGTCATATTCGGATTGGCAGCGTAGCCTCTTGCGACGGACCAGTAGTCATCACGATTGACAACGTAGCCGAAGAAGGCCAGTCGTGTGAGGATCCGCTGACGACGTTCGGGACTGAGTCCTGGTGCGGACAGCACAGCATCGGTCAGGTTGAGCGTGGGCAGGAGCAGGACGCTTTGGGAGTGCGGGGCTGTGCCCGGTGTTGGGCGGCCATGCTGCCGCAGCAGCTCATTGAGAATCACCGTTTCCAGCCATTCTTCACAGCGAGTGATCAGTGCGGACTCGAGGGCCGGATCTTCGCTTGCAAACCATGCTCGCAGCGGCGCTTCGATATTGTACTTGTCGATGGGTTGCTGCGAGGTCCAGCGTCGCACTTCCTCTGGCTGCTGTGGCAGTGTACTGCGCAGCGCCTGCAGTGAGGCCTTGTTCAGATATAAACGCGGATAGTTGCTGTGATCGCCCTCCCAGTTCAGAACCCAGTGGCGGACTTCATCAAATGGGAAATCGCCATGTCGGATGAGCAGGTGCTGACAGGGCGGTGCCTGTTTAAGATCTTTGGCTGCCAGCTGGTCAACGGAAGGCTGACGTAACGGAAGTCCCGCCAGCCATCGTCGCTGGCCGGTTCCCATGGGAAAGTCAAGCGTGAATCGTCCATCGCGAGCGACGGCGGTGGCCTGAGCCGGCATTTGCAGCGGCTGCGAATCGCCCTGTTGACTGACCGGTTGTCGCCATGCTGTCGGTCGTAATGCCGCAATCATCAGCATCCGTTCAGCGTCGGCTGTGTGCAGAGCAAACCAGTTTCCCTGACGCTCATTCATCCACCAGCGAAGCCATGGTTCAAGCAGAAATGCCTGTCCGTCCGCGATGGGCCACGAATCAAGTCGTCCCAGATCTCCCTTGCCGTGACGATGCAGCAGATGAGTGGGTTGGAATCCAGACGTGGACAGAGGTACTTGCAGCACTCCGTCGGGGATCAGGTGCTGCTGCTCATTGATCAGCACCACGGGTTCGTCAGCAAAAACTCGGCAGCTGAAATTCCATCGTCCGCCCCCGGTAAACTCGACGTCGCAGCGGACTTCCACAAATACGGGGCCGGTCTGTGTGATCGTCAGACGGCTGCTGACGATTGCTGGAGTTCCCTGCAGCTGTGCGTTTTCAGTCCACTGCCCTGAAGGTGTGCGAAAAGCAGCCAGAGGCGATTGCGTGTCACGAGGTGTTTTGAGCAGGGTCACGGCCACCAGTGAGTTGTCCAGAATGATGCGGTCAGCCTGTTCCTTAACTTGTGGGGCTGCGGTGGTGGAAACGGTTTGTTGACCGGCAGCCGTGGGCATGATGCGATACGAAATCGTTTCGCCGGGCTGCAGGCCGGTCTGAAATGCAAGCTGTGGGGACTGATCCCGGGAAATGATCTGAAAGGGAATCAGACGGTTGTTCTGATCGACCAGCACCTGTTGATTCTGCAGAGCATGGAACTGTGCGGGGCTGAGCGGCACAGTGATGAGTTCGTTGTGCCATGATTGCCCAAGTGGCTCGCGCAGGATGCAGAGATCCTGGGCGGAGGCTACGAGGGATGAAAGTGGGCAGAGCAGCAGGCACAGCCTGAAGATGAGTTGCGTCATCAGAAACTCCTTGCAGTGGAGGTGGTATCCTGCCACGGGAGATCACGTGATGCAAATCAGCGGGCGTTGGCGCGAAGTCGCGCCGTGAGATCGGCCGCGGGTCAGAATGCAAGAAGAATCGAGGTGGAAATGGACTTTGCGACTCTGGTTTGGGCGAATTTATCGAGCTGATGCGGAAAATCAACGGTGAACTGGATCAACGAAAAGTCATGTCAGCAGCATCAGGTTGCAGTTTGATGGGGTTGGTGGAAAAGGCACGGGAGGCTGCTTCGGTGTCAGGAAAAATTCAAACGCTCAGATGCTAACGACAAAACCCGTCAAATGCGGCTTACGGCTCGCCTGTGGGCGGGGGTTTGAACGCGGTGGCGACACGGGATGAAGCCCATGCTACGACGACCGAGCACCGGCTCGGTGACGCTGCCGAGGGTCCCGTTTGCTGAGTGGTTATCAGCCCACGGAATGGCTGAGCGACGGGCAAGCGAGCTTTGTGGATGTGTGTGTGGAAAAGGCGGCCGGGCAGGAATGCCCGGGCTACGGTTGTGGGCGAACAATGACAAGTGAACAGTGA
>CAIOKE010000224.1 GCA_903858815.1 uncultured Planctomycetaceae bacterium
CATCTACTCCAGGACTCATCGGCAACGATAAGCCGATGAATTCGACAAGCGGGATGTCGTGAGTGACACGAACCAATTCCGGACGAATCGCTGTCCAGCTTGTCACAAAGCGAACAACCGCTCCGAGGCCGGGTGGGCAAGGCACGGTGACAACCTCTCCGGTCACCGAATGTGAACCATCTGACGTCTCAGTCTCAACCAGCGGTGCTGGTTCTTCGCCCATGAAGTCCGCTAATATGATTTCGATCCCGAAGAACGTCACATGGATATGCGACGACGGTTCCGGCTCTTCGTGAGGATGTCGATGGGGCTGTTGGTGCGAATGGCCGTGCGAGTGGCTGTGGAAATGGCCGTGGAAATGCTCCGATTCCCCACCTGCGTGGCGATGTCTCACCCCTAACCCGAACCCAAGTCCACCGGCGAGCATAGCCATCAACAGGACAGGACAGATCAGTCTTTGCCAACGTTTCATCCGAGTCATACCGTCAGCCTAACACAACTGAGTTTTGGTGTCATGTCAGTCAGTTTTCAATTCATATTTTGCCAGCCTTCCGGGTTCGGAATGCTCTTCACCGGTGTCGGTACCTGCCGCAGCCCATGGTATTGCAACTCTATGTGGGATAAAGACTTGTGACGAAAAAACCGGTCTGGAAAACCGGAGTACCCTCACGGGTACCCAGGGTTCGAATCCCTGTCTCTCCGCTTTGATAAATGCTGAAAAAAACAGCGTGTTTGCAGAAACCACAGGTTCTCCAGCGGTCTCTTTGCGTTGACAGGCCCCGGCTTTGGGCTGCATAGATTGCACTCTGTCATGCATACCGTGCAAACCTGCGCGAATCCGTGCGAACTCTGCGCCACCATACGCGGCACATCGGCACCACTCACGGCACCTTTTCCGGCGTTCTCCGGTACCTCGCCGGTCTGAGAAACCGGTGCATTACAGGGGCTCAGCACCCACCCTGACAGCCGATTCCGGGTTGTGACCCGTCAGAGAGTCGATCGCCTGCTGGATGCGTGGTTCGGCAATGCTTCGCGAGTGCTGCAACCCGGGCGTGGGTTCTGCATTTGGAGTGGGTACGCGAACTGCGGCAACTCCCCGCCGTTCCTGCAGAAGGACGATCTGTACTCCGGCCCGGCGATCTGCCCGTTTCTGACTTGTAAGGACAGGATGAGTAGCCGTGTGGAACGAGTTGGGGTCGCGTGGGAGCGGGAAATGGTGACACACTCATAAGGACCACGCTAACCCGGCTGTCGCGAGGGAACTTGCATTTCAAAAACCACTCTTCGGCGACTCGGGGTCAGCGTTTTGTTCGCCGCCTGCGTTCTGCGATTCAGAGCCATTCTTGACGGCCAGACATAGACTTTGCACAAGTGTTTCATAAATGCTTGACGGCTCAACGGCACGTCTCGGGACATAGAGTGAGCTGCCGGTGTCCTCGATCAGGAAGAAACCATTTGTTCCAGCAACGAAGCCCACGAATCCGGAAATCAACATCCTGGAATTGCCGTTCACAGACACTGATGTCACGCTTGTTTCATCGAAGGTCAAATCCACAGTCTTATCCGCCCGGGCAAGCAGAAGCCGGGCACTGATCCAGCGACGACGATAAGTCACGGCTGAGACCGTCTCGTAAACACCGAATGCCGCGAACACAGCGCCGACGAGCCATTGCCGAGGAGCTGTAACAGCCATAATCAGGCCGGCAGCAAGTTGCGTCAACGACGCGTAGATTGCATAACGTCGCCAAACAGACCGATGCTTGAGCCAGTCATTGTACTGAATCTCGAAGTATTGGCGGTCATATACGATCTGAGCAGTCGCGAGCATATGGAGTTGATTCCAGGCGAACTCTGAATCACACGCGTCGCGTGATATTGGCGTGGAGGGGCAGAAAACGCAGGCAACGCGGTTATAAATTATGATATCACACGGAGCGTTCAGTGTCAAATACTGGCCGCGCCACGGGTATCACGGTATCAATATGCCCGAGGGGTGCCAATTTGAACAGACTCGTAATGGGCTGCGAGGTTTAGGATGTCTCTGAGCGAAGGGGCAAGATTGGGAACACCAGTTTAATCGCCTGCATTTTCAGCGGTTTAGAGGTCAGCACTCGGCGGGGCACTTTTTGCGTATGTGAGCATCCGGGATCGCCGCAGGCGGCTGATGCGTGCGGAGCGTAAGTTTCATCGAATTGTTCTCAGCGATGTGGCTGTAGAGCGGGCTGAGGACGTCGGAAAATGGCGGATCGGGTCGGCGGGAGTGGCCGTCTTTGGAGGATGCCTGCCTGCGGTGAGCCTCAATTCGAATACTCCATGCGGAGATGAATCGCCCCACCTGCCGGAGGCGTGCCCCTCGCAAACAAAAGAATTCTCCTCACACTTCGTCACTTGCTCCTCGCTTCGCGTAGCTCTCCAGATAGCGACTGCACGATTCTGCACTCTTTTGCAGCGAGCTGCGATGAACACACCCCGCTCCCGGCGTTCCCTGCCCACGCCC
>CAIOKE010000225.1 GCA_903858815.1 uncultured Planctomycetaceae bacterium
CGTGGATCGCGTTCAGGAGTTCGGTTGCGAAGTCGTGCACGTCGTGGGCATCGTCGACCGCCTGCAGGGCGGCGAAGCCGCCTTCAAAGCCCGCGGCCTGTCCTTCTCGGCACTGCTCACCATCCGCGACTTCGGCATCACCCCACCCGCCGAATAAGCCCACCGCCAGCACCATCGGGAACCACCCAGCCCCCCAACGCCGCAATCCAGCTTCCTCCGCGAAGGACCTGAATGCGCAGCGCGTTCCGCCAACTGCCAACTGACCACTGACCACTGACCACTGACCACTGACCCTCACCAGCCCCGCCTCAGCTCCTCGCGAACGTCCGCAGGGTTCACAACAGCATCGCACGTCTCCCAAGCCGCGTCCTCAACTTTGCTGTACTTCACATCAAAGGGATTACGCACCGCTGATGTCCGGTCGATCAACTGCCTCGCAGCCTGCTCATTGTCCAATGCCAGTTGCACCCAGACGTCCTCCAGAGTATCCGGAATCTGACCAAACAGTCCATGGATCGCCTCCAGACGGTCCGCCAGGACCGCATGCACTCGATCCTCCACCGAATCCCGATAACGCAGGTTCGCTACCCACACCTCACTACGAGACTGCCCGATCCGCTGAATACGCCCCTTACGCTGCTCCAGTCGAGTCGGATTCCACGGCAGGTCGATGTTGATCAACGTCCCCAGACGCTGCAGATTCAAACCCTCCGAAGCTGCATCCGTTCCCAGCAGAATCCTTAAACTGCCCTCGCGAACACGCACCTTCAAAGTATCCCGCTCACACCGCTGAAACAGACCCTGCCGCCAGAATCCCGAACGGTTGCTGCCCGCGTACAAACCAATGTCCAGATCCGCAAATTCACCCCGACCTGCCAACTCCTCACCCACCCAACGCACCGTGTCGTAATACTGCGAAAATAAAATACAGCCCGAATCCAGCCAGCGGCCCTCACTGTCCGCACCACTCCCCAGCAGATAACCCAGCAACGCTTCCAGCTTCGGATCACGGTTCCCACCCTGCTGCAGCAGGTCCAGACAACGACGCAATGCCGCCGCCTCCTCCTCCGTATAGTCCCGCAATTCACTTTCCACATCCCGACCGGGCCCGCGATTCTCGCTGCTGTCCTCAGCCTCGCTGAAGTCGTCCTCGTCCTCCGTCACATCCTCCGTTTCCAGATTCAACAGCTTCGTCACCGTACGCCGACCAGCTTCCATCGAGCTGCCCAGCCGTCGCAGCAGCAACGTCTTGAAAAAACCCGCACCCTTCACACGCCGCTGCAGCAGCCGACAGAAATTCTCTGCCTCGTGATACGCATCCAGCAGATACCCACCCAGGGTCAATGCCCCGTCGTCGCCCTCGCCAAACAAACGCACCGAAACTCGCGGCAGAAAATAACCGCCTGTCGCCGGATTGATCGTGCTCTCCAGATACCCCCGAGTCCGCCGCACAATACACCGCAGCAACGGATTAAAACGCGCAGCATAATCCGGCAACAGACTGTTCACCAACTGCACCTGACGCACCGCAGCAGGCAACTGATTGATCGCCTCCGGAGCAAACTGCCACTTACCGTCCGCAGCATTCAATGCCCGACGAATCTTGCCAATCGCCGGATCCTCCGCTGCTGCCGGCAACGGATCACGCACATACTGCCACCCATCATACGCGTCCTCCGGTATCTGCTTCTGACCCTGTGCCACCGCAAGGCAGCGACTGGGCTGATACCACGGACTGGAATGCGTACGCCCCCCCAGCACGCCGTCGTTGCCCTCTGACAGAATTCTCAGCAGATCCCACGCCTCGATCGGATGCAGCTGCACCGGCGTCGCCGTGGCCAGCAGCATGCTTTTGGTACGATGGCCCATCCGCAACAGAAACTCCATCAGATTGTTCCCATCCGGTGACACATCCAGATCATCCGGCCCCGCGTCAATCCGCGGCAGATCGCGACGCCTCGCCCGATGAGCTTCATCCACAATCACACAGGTGTACCGACGACTCAGCAGTTGAGCCTGGGGCTCCTTCATCCCCCGCGTTATCAACCCCTGCGAAACCAACCCAATCCGTCGCGGACAATTCCCCAGCGAACGAATGCCATCCCCTGGATGCTCGACATCGTTCTCATCCACCCACGCACGTCCGGTCCACCGCGCAGACGGCATGTGCAGCAGCTCCATCAGCTCGCCCTGCCACTGCTGCAGCAGCGGCTTGGGAGCCAGCACAAGGATCGGATCCCCACCCGGATCATCCATCGCCATCAGCAACGCCGCCATCGCCAGCTGCACCGTCTTTCCCAGACCCACCTGATCAGCCAGCACCAGCCGCGCTCCACCCAGCCGATGCCGCTCCAGCGCCAACTGACAGAAATACTTCTGATGTGGCCACAACCCCTGCTCTTTACGATACACAGGAGTCTCCACAGCGGCAGCGGCAGCGGCCCGCGAAGCCTCAGCCGCATGAAAATCCGCCACAGACAGCATCTGCCGACTCAGAATTCGCTGCAGATCCTGCACGATGAAAGGACAACAACTCAGGTCCATCGCCCGCGGATCATTCCACAACGCCAGAAATTCCTCCTGAACCCAGTTCACCGTTTCCGGCGAATCATCCTCCCAAAGCAGCTCGTAATTCAATGTCCACGCCGTCGCACTTTCATTCACACTGCCCAGAAACGCTGTCGCCGAACCGTCCCCGCGACGAATCACACCAGCCTTGCCATGAATCAGCCCAAACGCCGCATCCGGCAACACACGCACCTGCAGCTTCCCGGACGTCAGCGCCGCAAACAACTGCTGGTAACGCGGCAGCGCGGACGGCGGAGCCAGTTCCGGCTGAGCACTGCACCAGCTGCGACGAAGGGCCGCCTGAGCCGCTGCGGCGGTAACTACGTCCTGCGGATCAAGCTCGGAATTGCAGATGATCCGGACCACGCCCGAAACATTCTGCACAGCCTCCCCGGCAACCTCGAACAGACTGGATCGAAAGTACCCGGCAATCCGGTCATAAGAAACAGCACCCGCAAGCCGCTGAGTCAGCACGGAAACGTCGAGCGGAGTACGGCGACTGGAATGACGCAGCATCGAATTCCCCCACACGCATGGCCGGTTACAGCATCCTGAAATGTTTCTTCATCAGCTCTCGGCAATACTGAGGCTCGAGGTGCGGTCGGCGACGGTGAATCCGACCTTCGCCCCAAATAACCACCCCAGACTCTCCGTCAACATCATTCAGTGTCGAAAGTGCGAACGACAGATTGCCAATAAATTGCCCCGGCATCAAGTCAATGACTGTGTCAGTGGAATTGAGAAGTTCCAGCGTCAGGCATCCATTGAACCCCGGCGGCACCTGCGTGGGGATGGAAACGGTAAGCCCCGTGGAGTGACCTGGCCCTGCAGGTGTAATCAACGCGGCTGTTCGGAAAGGCAACTGCAGCCATTCCAGCGTGACACCGAAAATGACCTGCCCCGGATTCAGTCGCAGGCTGGTTCCGAATTCTCTGTAGTGCCTCTTGAAGTACTCCTCGGACTGAAACACGATGTCATCGTCGGTAATCGAGGAATCTGGCAGAGCATGACGACGAAATGAAACAAACCACCGGCCGACGTGAATCCTTTGCAGTGATGCTGAGCCGCCATCAATGCTGTGCTGCTCGCTCTGAGGTCTGATCAGATACTGAGAGGTCAACATGCCGGAAGAATCAACATCCGCCGCCGGTTCGATGGAACTCATCTTACGATCTCAAACTGTGCATGGTGCTGATGCTGCGAAAGTTCAAGACTCTTGAAAACCAGCTCTGACAGCACCACAGCACGATCCTCACGATGTACCTGCCGTCCTGGTTCGAAGCTGGCATGCCCCTCAAGGAGCAGATATCCCGCGTTAATCAGTGATGAAACACGTACCGGAGCTCTGCACGGCAGGGCGCGGGAAAAATCCTGCAGCACCTGCTGAGTTTCATCGAACGAGTAGAATTCGTCTGGAGCGACATTCGTAAGCAAAACTGTCGCGGCCTGAGTCACAAGCGGCTGCAGTTGGTGGACCATCCCATCGACGATTCCAAACTCGGCCTCGCCATTGGTGGCCTGAAACACATCAGCAAAGTCAGTGGGTAGTGACCAGCCCTGGTCTTTTGACAAATCAATCAGATACTGCGCTCTTGTTCTGACGTCCGGATATCCCGCATTCTGCCGCTGACCCAAACTCAGGCCTGAAGGAGCCAGCAGATAGCGAAATGCATAGAGAAAAGACGGGCCAAAAAGCAGGGCGGCCACCGTATCGCAGAACAATTCTTCAATTTGCCGAAAAACATGTTTTCTTACGCCAATAGCCTCACGTGACGTGGCGTTGTTCTCAACGAAGTGTGACTCGATCAATTCATCCACTTTTGGAGTGAACAGCGTCTCAGACTGCTTTCGATGCCAGAGTGCGTGGCCAATTTCATGCCCAACGATCGGAAGCACATTCGGATTTTCCGATTCAAAAGCCGGGTAGCCTATAAACCACGCAATGTTTTGCTCAGTCGAACTACCAACATCCACTGCGTGCAGCGGCATCCGCGCCACTTCAAGGTTGTAGTGCCACTCAGAAGAGAACACGATCAGATCATTGGCGTACTCACACCCATTGACAACCTTACGGAACAACGAAGCAAACGGCCCAAACCACTCAAACGCATTTCTGGCGTTAGAAGCACGCAGCAGCTTTCCGGCATAAATAGAAATCCTGAACAGGCGGCTTTGCATGGTCTGTAGAAGCTGCTGCTGTGCCGCTGACAGTTCCTCGCTCGTCTGCTGGATTGCGCTGTCAATTCGCCGAATCTCGTTCCGGAGATGCTGGAATCCCTCGCGGATCTGTGGATCTCGGGCTACGCCAATCCGTTGCAGCAGTTCCAAAGCACCACGCAACCGAATGCGACAATCGTCACGCAGGACCATCAAAAGTAGAACCTTGCTTCGCTGCCATCCGCAAACTGCTGCTGGGACTCAAGAATCTCTGATGACAGGCTGACACAGAATTTGACGAGAGACTCTTTTGAGGGCTGTCCGGCAGAAGGGAGCTGATGATCAGAAAAATTACGATCGCTGTCTTCGGAAGAAGACGAGGCAGTCCTTTCGACTGGGATGCATTCATCCAGCGATTCGAGCACAACCCGAGCAACAGCCCGCAGACCACCTTCGTCACGCACCCCTTGCAATCCCGCCTGTTCACAGGCCGCATACATCGCACGCTCCACGTCGCTGCAAGCGTTCAACCTTCCATCCTCAAGCGGATCCGCATCAAGCAGCAACTCTTTTCGAAGCGATTCTGGTAACCATGGAAAGGTCGGTTGAGATACCCATTGCTGCAGATAACTGCGGAGACTTTTCAGACCGGGCAGATCGTCGCCCCGACCAAGCCCACTGTCCAGCTCGACGGCAGCTTTGGCGGCCACATACGGTAGGTCGGCATCTCTGACAAATGATCCCATAACGGCGGCTTCGGTCGATGCTTCAGATTCAAGACTGCCAATGTTCTTCCCCGGACACACGATCCGGGAGTGTGATTTCCGCTTCGCAAACGGAAAAACATAGCGAAATACTGCGATTATTGCCATTCAATGGCGATCAGGAAAGAGCACATCCACGGCGGATTCTCGCATTGGCGAGTCTTGCCTCAAGAAGAATTCTCCGACTTTGCGTACTCCAGCGATTTTCGCCGCACTGTCCCCGGAATAACCGATTCTCCCAGCAAATCGGCGGGGTCGTTCGGATCGCTGCACGTTCACATACCAGCGGTACGGCACAAGCCGTCCAGCACCGCACCCCTCGCACCAACGTGATTTCTGCTCCACGACACAGCCGAATCGCTCACACCCAACCGCTCAAATCCCACCACGAGGATCCCGCGGAATTTGCCTCACAGGCTCAGTCGCAGGGAATCAAACACCGCAAAACCAATCCAGAAAAACCGCCGCATCTGCCTTGCACTACACCCCCGCCAGCTCCCGGATCGCCCTGTAAAAGTACTGAAAACTCGGAGATTGATTCGTCTCCGGCGACAGGCATGAACAAATCTGCTGAGCCCACTGGTGCTTCTGTTCGCCAATGGCCTGGTAGCCCTTCAGTCGCAGCGATTTGGCACCACCCCTCAGAACCAGATCCGCAAGCTGCTCCCACGTGCCGTGCTGTGTCTCATCAAACCGTCTCGGCAGCTTCCCCACGAGGTGAGGATAGGATTCCTGCAGGGCGGCGACGTCACCCAGATACCAACTCTCCAATTCCCTGACCGCTATGCAAAAACGGGTGGCCGGAGCAGGACGACACTGATCAAGCACCGCATCCAATTCCTTGCGAAAGGCCTTCAAACATCGGTCGTCAAGGTCACAGACGACGACAACACCCA
>CAIOKE010000226.1 GCA_903858815.1 uncultured Planctomycetaceae bacterium
GCCTGAACGGCCGGCTTCCTAAAGCCGAGGTCACAAACTGCTGAATTTGTGGGTAATGACGAGGGCTGAAGCCCATGCTACGACCATCGGGCACCAGCTCGGTGGTTATCAGCGCACGGAATGGTTGAGCGACGGGCAAACGAGGGTCGCGTCTTTGTGTGGGTAACAGGCGGCCGGGCAGGAATGCCCGGTCTACATTTTGGCTGACCACTGACTACTGAGAACTGACCATTTCTTTCGGCTCGGCGGGAGCCTCGCCCTCCCGAGGTGGCGGGTGCACTGACCATTGACGAACTATCAGCCGTTACAGCAGCACCGTATGCAGGATTTTACGTAGAGCCTGAATTTCGGCTGCCGGGAATGCGATGTGTTCTGACGGGCGCAGTGATTGCGAAGTAGTTCTGCACGGCGGCATCCAGTGCGGGTCGCGTGGCCTGCAGCGGTGCGTCGTGGAATTGGCAGTAGTTCTGCACCTGCAGCAGCAGGTCTCGAGGATGGCATGACCGCATGGGGCGATCTGCATCGCGATAGTGTCGCTTCAGCAGGTAATCGAGCGTGTCGTTGTCGATGGGGACATTCAGTGAGCGAGAGACCGCTTCGAAAAGTTGACGAAATTCGGTTTCAGACGGATCGGTGATTTCCACCTTGTAGGGAATGCGTCGCAGGAAAGCGCCGTCGACCAGATCGTGCGGTTCCAGATTGGTGGAAAACACCATCAGCAGATCGAAGGGGAAGCGGACTTTCTTTCCGGAGGGTGTGTTGAGAAAGTCGTGGCGACGTTCAAGCGGGATGATCCACCGGTTCAGCAGTTGATCAATCGGCATGCGTTGTCTGCCGAAGTCGTCGATGACCAGAGTTCCGCAGTTGCCTTTGACCTGCAGGGGGGCCTCGCAGACCCGTGATGTGGGGTTCAGCTGCAGTTCCAGTTCATCCATGGTCAGTTCACCGCCTGCCACGATGGTGGGGCGACGAATACGGACCCAGCGGCGATCGATATCCTGAGAATCCAGCAAACCGCCGGCCGTGGTGCTGTCGTCCAGTTCTGTATGCACTCGCGGATCAAAGATCCGAATGATATCGCCTTCCACGGCTACGGATCTGGGGATCCAGATGGTGGAGCCGAATGCTTCCGAGATCCGTTCGGCGATACTGGTTTTTCCGTTGCCCGAGTTCCCGTAGAGGAACAGACCGCGCCCGGCTTTGATGGCCGGCCCGAGTCGTTCGAGGGTCTGATCGCTGAGGATCAGTCCGCGAAAGGCTCGACGCAGGTCGGCCATGCGGACCTGCAGTCTGGACGGGCTCTGCTGTGCGACGGCATGGGCATAATCTTCAAGCGGTACGGGTGCAGCGCCGAAGTAACTGGATTCCAGCAGGTACTGACGTGCTCGTTCGCGACCTGTGGGCGTGAGAACGAATTCGGAATCTCCGGCGGCGGTCGTGCCGGTCAGGTCGATGTGTTTCTCCTGTCGCAGCTGTTTCAGCAGTGGCTCGGTCAGCTTCCATGGCAGACGCAGCTGAGCGGCGATGCGGCGACCGGTGACAGCCGAAGTACTGAGCAGGAAGCGCAGGATGATGCGTTCGAGGACTGCGTAGCTGACTCCGACATCTTTGAGCGTGAGTGGCTGCCGGGGGACGAAGGATTCGGAGTCGGTGGAGTCCGGTCGTGCGGGCGTGGCATCCCCCAGAATCATGTTGACCCGTTCAAACAGGTCTTCGAATGATTCCGGTGATGTGGCTGACTGTGAACTCCACGACGTGGACACGCTGTTGTTCTCCGACAGTTGCTGATTCTCCGACGTGGCTCGGCACGGACCGTGTGGCTGACAGAAAGCACTAGGTCGGAAACGTGGGACGGTCAAACGCTGTTGCAACGAGGCGACAAATCGTGAGAATGTGTTGCGAGGCAGCTGCGGGTTGCAGCGGCCAGCAGGATTTTGACGATTCTGGTGATCCAGCCAGTTTCAGCCGGGGCGGGATAGCGGGGGAGGTAATTGACAGTGAAGTTTGCGATATGTCAGGAGCTGTACGAGAACCTGCCGTGGGTGGAGCAGTGTCGTTTGATGTCAGCGGCCGGTTATCGGGGCATTGAGGTCGCTCCATTTTCCATTGCTGAGGATCTCCGCAGTGTTCCTGCGGGAGTATTTTCCCGCATGCGAGCAGAGGCTGCGGATCATGGTCTGGAGATCATTGGTCTGCACTGGCTGTTGGCGCGAACGAAGGGATTGTATCTGACCAGTCCGGATGTCAGTGTGCGTCGGGCGACGTCTGACTACCTGTCATTTCTGGCGGACGTTTGTGGGCAGCTTGGTGGTACGGTGATGGTGTTTGGTTCGCCGCAGCAGCGCAATCTGCTGCCGGGCGTGAGTCGTGAGCAGGCGCTGGAGTATGCGGTGGAGGTTTTCGGCGGCGCGGCCGGGGCATTTGCGGCAGCGGGAGTGACGTTGTGTGTGGAACCGCTGACTCCGAAGGAAACCGACTTCATCAACACGTGTGCGGATGCGGTGCAGGTGATCGAGCGGATCAATCATCCGGCGGTGATGCTGCATCAGGATGTGAAAGCGATGCTGGGTGCGGAGTCCGAATCGATACCGGTTCTGATTGATCGGCATCGTGACCTGTGTCGACATTTTCATGTCAACGATACGAACCTGCTGGGGCCTGGGATGGGCAGCACGGACTATCATCCGATTCTTGCTGCGCTGCAGCGCAGTGAGTATGACGGCTGGGTGTCAGTGGAAGTGTTTGACTATTCGCCGGGTGCTCAATTCATTGCAGAGAGCAGCATTCAGTACATGCAGCGCGTGTTGAGTGAGTTGTGATGTTTCGGCTGATGCTGCAGGAGTGATGTGGGTACTGTGCAGCAACTGCAGAAGTGGCAGCAGCAGATGCGTTGATCAGTGTTCAGACTTTGATTGATGTTGAAGCGCGCGACATGAAGGTGCAGTTGATGTGGTTGCTCTGACGATGATCGAGCGACGAATGGAGAGCGAGGGTGTTCAAGGTGTTGTTGTACTGATCTGAAAAAAATCCTGGATCAGTGACAGAAAATTGTCGAACAGTCTTGCGTTATCCATATATTCACCTACCATTCTGAACACCAACAGCAGATTCTGTTGTTCAAGTGCTGGATGCACGTGGCGAAGGACGTCGCCTTACAACGCGGACTTCAACATGATCATCAGGCAGAAGATGGAATCTGCTTCATCAGTATCAGTGTGGTATTGGTGATTGATGTTTTGGTCCGTGGTTGTCCTGAGTATTCAAAGCCCGGTAAGCCTTGGCAGGACTGCCACAACAAGTTCAACGTTTTTTGGAGGAACGTACTGTGGCAAAGAAAGCTGCAAAGAAGGCCGCGAAGAAGGCTGCTACCGCTGCACCCGCTAAGAAGGCTGCAAAGAAGGCTGCAAAGAAGAAGTGATTTATCACTCCTTCGGATTTCTTCCGGCGGCTGACAGGACCCTGTCAGCCGTTTTTTTTTGCGCTCAGGGACGCCGTGAAAAGTGTGAAAACAGGGGGATTTGGTAATGCGATCACGCGTTCTGGTTGACCTTTCAGGGCGTTTCCGTCTGCTCCAGCTGTCATTGCTCGCCTGCATGGCGTACGGTGTGGCAGGTTCGTCTGCACTGGCTGGCGATGTCAATGTGGGCGACAAGGCTCCATTGTTCAGTGCGGCTGATGAGACTGGCGATCAGTGGAAGTCAGCAGACCATGTCGGAAAAAAAATCGTGGTCGTGTATTTCTATCCGGCCGACATGACAGGTGGCTGTACGAAGCAGGCCTGTGCTTTCCGGGACGATCTGTCGGCATTGAAGCAGCAGGGTGTTGAGATCGTGGGTGTCAGTGGCGATTCGGTTGCCAATCACCAGTTGTTCCGCAAGGCTCATTCGCTGAACTTCACTCTGCTGGCTGACACTGAAGGGCGGGTCGCCGAGGCTTTTGGCGTCCCGGTCATCAGGGAACAAAAATCTGTGAAGGCGACAATTGACGGTCGTGAAGAGATTCTTGTTCGCAGTATCACAGCCAGACGCTGGACGTTCGTCATTGGTCTGGATGGACGGATTGCGGCGAAGAACACGATGGTCGTGGCGGCTGAAGACAGCCGTGCAATCGCCGAAGTTGTGGCAAAGCTGAAGCAACAGCAGTAGTCCGATTGGGCAGCAGGATGAGATATCACAACGTATGTATTGAGGCGGCAGCTCA
Source organism: uncultured Planctomycetaceae bacterium (assembly GCA_903858815.1). Taxonomy (GTDB): domain Bacteria; phylum Planctomycetota; class Planctomycetia; order Planctomycetales; family Planctomycetaceae; genus SXXK01. The sequence continues at coordinate 4,201 of CAIOKE010000226.1, forward strand.
TGTGCTGCCGCCCCATGTGATGACTTCGGAACAGATCGAAACGCAGTTGGCACCGGTCTACGAAAGGCTGGGGCTGCCTGCTGGTCGGCTTGAATTGATGACCGGTATTCGGGAGCGACGTTGGTGGGATCCCGGTACTCTGCCGGGCACCATCAGTATCCGGACTGCGGGGCTGGCGCTGCAGCAGTCTGGTCTGCCGGCTGAAGTGATTGGTGCACTGGTGCACGGGTCGGTGTGTCGTGACCGTATGGAACCGGCGACGGCTGCCGGGGTGCATCACGGTGCCGGGCTGCCGGCTGACTGTCTTGTGCTGGATGTCAGCAATGCCTGTCTGGGGCTGCTGAACGGCATGCTGCTGATTGCTGATCAGATTGAGCTGGGACGCATTCGTGCTGGTATTGTGGTGGGGACGGAAAGTGGTCGCGACCTCGTTGAGGGCACGATCGACAGTCTGCTGCACGATACGACTCTGACTCGCCAGTCCATCAAGTCGGCGTTTGCCTCGCTGACGATTGGTTCCGGTTCGGCGGCCATCGTATTGTGTGATCGCCGGCTCAGTCGCACGGGGCATCGTCTGCTGGGCGGATCGTGGCTGTCGGATTCAACGGCTCATCAGTTGTGTGCCGGGGGAGTCGAAGCATCCGGAGGAGACGGGCGACCGCGGATGGAAACGGATTCGGAAGCGTTACTGCATGCAGGCATCGCACTGGCTCAGCGAACATGGCGGCAGACGCAGGCCGTGCTCGGCTGGAACGGGTCTGAAGTGACGCGAGTCTTTACTCATCAGGTCGGTCGACAGCATCGGACGGCGCTGATGCAGCGCCTGCAGCTGGATCCGGCGCTGGATTTCCCGACGGTCGAATTTCTGGGGAATACAGGCGCGGCAGCACTGCCGATGGCTCTTTCGCTGGGCCTTGCTGCTCAGCCGCCGCGGGCTGGCGAGCGGTTTGCCCTGCTGGGGATTGGCAGTGGCCTCAACTCCATCATGCTGGGTACTGCGCACGACTGATTCAGAAGATCGGGAAGTTCGGGTGGTTCGGGCAGACTTTGACGCTTGTCCCGTGCGTTTTGTCTGCGTAGAATCCCCTAAGGGCCGGAATCGTGTCCGAAGGTTCGGAATTCCGGGAAAGTTGCGGGGTAGGCAGCCGTTTTCGGCCTTCTCCTTCAGAATCTGCATGATTCCGCCACATTCCAACGGGCGATTTTTTCGACAGACCACCGAAGTCATCATCTGAGTCTCTCAGTGCCATCAGGATCAGTCCCTTGCGAGCGTTGATCAGCGACATCCACGGCAATCTTGAAGCCTTCAAGGCTGTGCTTGCGGACATTCGCAGCAAAGGGATTACCGAAATCTACTGTCTGGGGGATGTTGTCGGTTACGGGCCGAACCCGGCCGAGTGCATCGATCTGGTGATGGATCTGGATCTGTGCCTGCTGGGTAATCACGACCAGGCCGCATTGTTTGATCCGGAAGGGTTCAACGCGGCAGCCGAACGCTCCATCTTCTGGACTCGGAACGTGCTTGAGCGAGGTGTGGGGCCCAAAGCCGAACGACGCTGGGACTTCCTTGGGGAACTGAATCGCCGTTATCGCGATGAAGCAACGCAGACCATGTATGTCCACGGGTCTGCTCGCAACCCACTGAACGAATACGTCTTCCCAGACGATATCTACAACAAAGTGAAGATGGAAAAGATCTTCGCGTTAATCGAGAAGATCTGTTTTCAGGGGCACACACACATCCCCGGGGTGTTCACTGACACTCTGGATTTCCTTGTGCCTGAAGAGATCGGGTTCAAGTACCGGATCGGTAGTGGCAAGATCATGGTGAATGTGGGGTCTGTGGGGCAACCGCGAAACAACGATCCACGCTCGTCCTATGTCACGGTGCACGATGACATCATCGAATTTCATCGTGTCCCCTACGATCTGGAAACGACCATCTCGAAGATCTACGACATCCCCGAACTGGACAACTTCCTCGGTGACCGACTGCGTGACGGTCGCTAAACCTGCGGTCGCACGGTAACACGGTCTGCAGCAATCGCAAAGTCCTCCCCTCGGAGGGCGCAGGCGCCCTGGGAGGGCGAGGCTCCTGCCACTTCACCAGGCCCCCCCCGGGAGGGCGAGGCTCCTGCCGAGCCGATCTGCCCCCACCCGCCATTCAGGCAAGCCGTGAGTGTAGGCCGACGGGTGTTGTGCTTGGGGGTTACCGAGCTGGTGCTCGGTGGTCCCAGGGAAGCATCCCCCTGGGAGGGCGAGGCTCCCGCCGAGCCGTGAGACTGCATCGTCGCGTTCTGCATTCCGGCTCAGCAGGAGCTTCGCCCTCTCCAGAGTGTTCACATGATTCCACATTGATCCGCTGTGCAGCTTCCGCAAACAAAAGCTTTATTGCTGACAGCGAAAACTCCTGTCGGAATCGAAACGGGCGCATGTTCAGCCCAGCCCAGCTGGTTCAGACGGGGACTCTTTCCGACCTCTTCGACTCTCCGCGACTTCTTCCGAAATCGCATTAGTTGTGGCTGGCCACGGCGACTGATTAGGGCTTTGCAGGTGGTGTGGGCAGCGTGGTTGCCACACGGCGTAATTGATGCTGGTCACCAACCAGCACTGTCTCGCCCGCCGCGACGCCGTCCAGGATTTCCACCTGAGCATCATTGGTGCTGCCAGTGCGTACCTGACGACGCTGTACGCTTCCCTCGTGCCGAATCAGCACTTCCACGTCCGGTCCCATACGGAAAATCGCACGAACGGGCACCTGCACAACGTCACTGCGGTCTTCCACCAGTACGCGACACTGAGCCGTTGTGCCGAACGCAATGCGCTGCAGCGACTCGGCTGATCCTTCCAGCTCCAGTTGCACCGCATGATACAGCTCATTGGGGGCGAACCACGAGATGGGTGACGGGATTGAGCCAATCCAGTCAAGTCGGGCGGTGAGTTCCACATTCGGCAATGTGGGAATTCGGACTTCAGCCGGCAGGCCGGATGACAGATCGAACACCTGAGTTTCACTGACGCGTCCGGCGACAATCATTCGGGAACGGTCCACGATGCGGAACATTTCCTGACTGTAGTGAGCGGTCCCACCCGGTTCGATGTATCGTCCCTCGTCACGATTGTGGCTGTGGATCAATTCACCCGCACGACTGGCTCGGATGGTGCAGGCGGCCAGAGCTTTCTCAAGGTAGTCTATCTGCAGTTGCAGGGCCGTCATGGCCTGTTGTTTTTCCAGCGAATTCACTCGGGCGACGGCGGCTGCAAGGGAGTTCTGCTGGCCGGTCCGCTGCAGCTCATCCCTTGTCAATTGGTCGTTGAACTGCAGTTCAGCTGCGCGACTGCGATGCTGAAAACTTCGCGTCAGATTCAGCTTGCCGGTGGCCCGTCCCGCAGCACGTTCGGCATTCTGCCGTTCGACGAGGCGAATCTCAAGTTCTGCGACACTGCTGAGTCCCAGCGCTGACAGGTCTCGAGTCTGCTCCCACGTTTCCTGCGCTCGTTCTGCGAATTGCTGACGAACAGCAACATCGCCGGTCAATTCCCGCAGCTCCTGCGCCGCACCAGCTTCGGAAAATGCTGTCCAGTCGGCATGGGCCAGCTCGGCTTTCAGATCGTTGCTGCTGAGCAGTCGTTCGCTTTTCAACTGCTGCAGAGTCTGTGCTGCCTCGGCAGTTTGCCACCCGGCACGGACGCTGATCATCCGCAGCGTCAGGTCCCTCAGCCTGGTCCGAATTTCGGCAGTATCCAGTTCACAGACGATATCACCCTGCTGTACCTGCGTGCCTTCGGGCAGCACTTCGACGATCTTGCGCGGCCAGTATCGGCAGTCGTTGTAAAGGATTCCAGGCTGATGCGTGCGGATTTCACCCTGTACCGGCACCGTGCGAACAAAGCGACCGCGCTGCACGGGTTCACTGGCGAATGCTGCAAACCGGGCGGTCTGCGAGTCCGGCAGAGGGGCAAATCTCGATTCGGCGGAACGAGGCAACCAGTAGAGTCCGATGATGCCGGCTGTCAGTATTCCGATCAGCCCGCGCTGACCGAGTCGGCTTCTGCAGTTGCCGCGCGCGGGTTGCTGGTCGACATCGATCGACTGCGCAACAGGTGTCCGGACAGGCGAAAGCGACATGTGGCTTGGGGAGGGGGGCAGGCTGGAATTTGAAGTGCAGGCCCCGGGGGCCTGTCGTTTTCTGCAGTCGTTGAGTCAGTTTCGGTATCCTGATGGATTGAGATCAGAAACTGCAGGACAAATGCCAGGAAAATTTGCGTTTGGCGTTTCCGGGGACACAGCGTGTTAAGAACTGCGGTCGACAGCGGTGTGAATTTACAGGTGTTTGCTGGAGAGCAGTGATGTCTTTGTCCGCTGAGTTGAATGAAGAGGCGGCTGTTGCAGCCGTTTGCGGTCGACGAATTGTCATTACCGGGGGCAGTGGCTTTCTGGGAATTTCTCTGGCGACACATCTGACAAGCCTTGGGGCTGAGGTTGTGATTGTCTCTCGCAGCAGGCCGGTGGCTGGTGCATGGCAGTATTGCTCGTGGGACGGTCGAACTCCAGAAGACTGGCAGCGGGTGCTTGAGGGCGCATTCGGCGTCGTCAACCTCGCCGGACGCAGTGTTGACTGCATAAAGACTCCGGATCATCAGGATGAAATCCTCAGATCCCGAGTGGAATCGACGCGAGCGATCGGCCGAGCAATGCGGCAACTGCAGACTCCACCCGCGGTCTGGGTTCAGATGAGTACCGCACACATTTACGGGGACCCTCCGATGGCGGTGTGCGATGAAGATTCCGCTACAGGGTGCGGGCTGGCTCCGTTTGTGGGACGGGCGTGGGAGGAGGCTTATCGTGAAAGTGTGCTGCCGACACAGCGGCAGGTTGTGCTGCGTACCAGCTTTGTCGTGGGGCGTGATCGAGGTGCCGGGGATAGCGCGATGAAGCGACTGGTTCCTCTGGCTCGCTGGGGGTTCGGTGGTCGAGTGGGAAGCGGACGCCAGGGGTTCAGCTGGATTCATGAAACGGATATGAACCGTCTGTTCACGCTGGGGCTGGGTGATCGCTCGATGCAGGGGACGTACGTGGCGTCGTCTCCAAACCCGGTGACACAGTCCGAGTTCATGCGTGAATTGCGGCGGGCGGTGGGGATGCCCATCGGTTTGCCTGCCAGTGAATGGATGGTGCGACTGGGAGCGCGATGGTTATTGAAGACCGATCCCGAGTTGGCGCTATATGGTCGCTTTGTGCGTTCGCGGCGATTGGCCGAAGCAGGATTTCAGTTTCGCTATCAGGAACTGCAGCAGGCCTTCAGGGATGTGTTGAGCTGACTCTGGATTCGAGGGAAGCATGAAAAGGACGGTGATTGAGTGCAGCGTGTGGATTTCATCGGCTGCTGCTGGGTCGCTGGCAGAAATCTTACTCGTCAGCTTCCGCTGATGGCTCGCCATGGGACCATCGGATGCCAACTCGGGGACGGTCATCGTCTTCGTTCGGCTCCGCGGGAGCCTCGCCCTCCCGGAGGGGCAATGTCATCCACATAAAACGGGATGGCGGGCTTTTATCTTGCCACACACTGTTCCGCGACCTGCTGGCGCTCGGCAAAGGTCGTCGGCTGTGCGACTGCAACTCCCGCTTTTTCATTGGATGTCATGGCCCACCCGTCCGTGGGGTGGGTTTCTCTCACGTAGACGAACAGAAAATCGGCGAAGTCCTTCTGACGATTCCAGACGGCCTCGACTGTGGGATACATCGAGCGAAAAGGTCCACAGGTGAAATTACCAAAGACCAGTACCAGCGGTCGTTTGGCAGGTCGTTCCGAGAGTCGCACAGAATCCTTTCCGGACAACGATTTGGCGGTGAAGTCCGGAGCCATTTCGTCGAGTCCCGGGCCTTCCTGCAACGATCCAGTCTCACCGCTCAGAAAACCCCTGATCAGCACATCCTTCGAAGGCATGTCGCCTGGCTGAAAACCACTGGCCGGCGGAATCAGTGCGTCGCGAAACTGTTCAAATCGGATTGGCTCGGCCGTCAGTAGTCCGTCCCACTGGGTTCAAAGCGACGGAAGATGCGATTGACCAGAGACGACTGGCGGACTTATGGGTTGTCGTCGGACCAGTCAGGATCAAAGGCTGTCAACAGATCGGAACGCTGGATGCCCGTGTTCGGCGGGCACTGAGTCACTCGGGGATCTGCATCTCGCGCAGTCGCTTTAGCATCGCTCCAAGAGGTGGCCGTTGCCGACTGTTACTGTTCTCTGTGATCGCTGCTCGCTCCAGTTCCGTCACGGCCTGCTGCAGGACCTCACGAGCCATCTGCGGGCGATTGGTTCGGAAGTACAACCCGGCCAACTGCTGTTGAGCACGCGCTAAAGCGATCTGATACGTCACAGTGTCGGGATGCTGAGCCACCAGTTTTCTCAGCAGACTCAGAGACTCCTGCAGACTGGCGTCAGCATTCGCAAACTGGCCCTGAGCTGCATGGATGCCGGCGGTGCGAGCCAGTGTTGCTGCCAGCAGACTGGTGTATTCGGCAACGTCCGGGTAGCGAGCAACCAGTTCACGACTGAGTGTCAGGGAACGCTTCAGCTGTGTCAGATCATCTGCTCGGATACCTGCCACCGTACCCAGCACATTGGCCAGTTCAAATTGAAAAATCACCGAACCGGGGTGTTCTGCCTGCAGCCCTTCCAGAATTGGAATTGCTTCCTGCAACGCTGTATCAGCAGCCGCCCATTCCTGCCGCAGCTGGGCAATTCGTGCGGTGTCCCGTAATGCCCGTGCCAGGTCCAGTCGCCATGCCGCCTGTCGCGGATCTTCGTTATGCAGTTGCCTCAGGATACGCAGTGCCTCGGCATTGGAATCTGTTGCTCGCCGTAATCTCTGCTCCACTGCTGTTTCCACTGGCGTTTTTTCAGCACCCGGTCCCGCCATGTTGCGACCGGATCCGGTGGGAAGATCGCGGGGCGAATTCCCGGTCGCAGCATTCGGAAATGGCGACAGCGGGCCAGCACGCAGCCGTAAGCGTGGATCAAAGCCCTGTCGCAGGCCCATTGCTGTCAGACCATTCAGCGAAGCGGCCAGCAGATGGCGTCCCTCTGGTGACTGCCCGGCAGCGCTTTGTGGATCCAGCAAAGACCTCATTTGCTGCAACGCCTGCAGGGCTGATGGCAGATTGCCGCGCCGCAGCTCCAGTCTTTGCAGCTCATACAGAGTCCGTGCTTCCTCCAGATTCAGCAGCAGGGCTGGTTGCTCAGCTCGGTCCGAGGTGCTCTGTCGCGCCTGCCGACACACGTCTATCGCCTGCTGGTAAGACTGACCGGCATCCTGCAGACGACCCAGCTGTTGCTGGATCACCCCCACGCGTCGTCTGGCTGCTGCGGCCGTCACTCCAAGGTTGCGGGAATTCTCGGCGGCAAGCCGATCAAAGAATCCCAGCAGCGCCTCCAGCAGTGTGACATCGGCCGAACTTAATGGAACATCAGGTTCCGCCAGTGTTTCGTCGTCCCCCAGTTCCTCCAGCAGTACTTCAGAACGCCCTCGCGATGCAATGTTGGCAAAGACTTCTTCGAAGGCCGTAATCGCCAGCTGCAGATTGTTCTCGGCACGATCACGTTCTCGCCCGGCGGTCTCCAGTGCCGCAGCTTTCTCTTCCAGGGATCGCTCGGCACGCTGAAACTGCAGGTCCCGCGAAGTCAGCAGCCGCTGAATGCGTCGGTGACTGACGCCCAGGATCGCAACGATCGACAACAACAGCAGCAGCGATGCCACCGAGGCTGAGGCCAGCTGCGGATTGCGGCGCGCCCACCGCCAGAGACGCTCGATCACGCTGGCCGGCCGAGCCATGATCGGGCGATCTTCCAGATAGCGCTGCAGGTCGGCTGCAAGCTCCGCTGCAGTCTGATATCGCCGCTCCGGCTCGAATTGGCAGGCCTTCGCAGCGATCGTTTCAAGATCTCGAGGGATTTCCGGACGCTGTGCTCGCATTGAGACAGCCGTTCGCTGACCATGATTGGCCAGGACGGGAAGTTGCGGGGGCTCAAGTGTCAGCAACTCCTGCAGCGTCAGACCCAGAGCATACACGTCGGTCCGCGGGTCTGCTTCCCCACGCAATTGTTCCGGGGCCATATAACGCAGCGTGCCGACAATATCGCCGGTCTGAGTCTGCGCATCAGATTCTACGGCTCGGGCAAGGCCAAAGTCGGCGATCCGCAACGTGCCATCGGTGTCCAGCAGCAGGTTCGCTGGCTTGATGTCACGATGCAGAATGCCCTGGCCATGCGCGTAATGCAGACCACTGGCTGCCGCTGCCATCAGGCGGGCCACATTGCCGAAATAGTCCGCCGGCAGCTGCCACCCGATTCCACCGCGTTGGTCGCGCAGTGACCGCGTGACTGGCTGAACGGCAGTCGGAACCCCCGACTGCGTTTTCAGAAATTCCCCACCGCCCACCTCGCCCGGATCACTGACCAGCGTCCTTTCCGGATCCGACTGCCCGGCGGCCTCTTCAGACAGTTCCTTCGTCAGCTCCGCACTGCTGCCAACGGCCCGCTGGGCCGAATGATGATTGATCAGCAGTCTGCGAGCTGCGGCGAGTGCACGCAGCGTCTTCATCCCGTACCGCGGGGAATCCGCAGCCTGCGGCCGCGGTATGGCAGACTGCGTGGCAGTCAGTTCGACGGCCGATTCCTGAAGTGCTCGCAGACTGTCCAGCACCTCCGCCAGTGTTGATCCTTCAATCAGCTGCATCGCATAGAACTGCAGGCCCTGATCCTCTCCAAATCCATACACCGGGACGATGTTGCTGTGATGCAGGCGAGCAGCCGACTCTGCTTCCCGACGAAATCGTCGCAGCTGTTTTTCTGACCCGGCAATCAGCTGATTGACGACCTTCAACGCAACTCGACGCTTCAACGACTTCTGCAGTGCCTCATAGACAATTCCCATACCCCCGCGACCGATTTCCCGCAACAGCTGAAAATCTCCGGCGGTGCGAGGCATGATGGGTGATCGCACAGCCGTTGCGTCACGCATGCTGGATTCTGTCTGACCGCTGATGCGTTCGGCCGTCAGCACTGTGGACAGGACAGTCCGCAGCAGGGCGGCATGTTCCGGAAGTCGCTGACAGTATTCGTCCACTGTCGGAACTTCGCCCGCACGCAGTCGTGCCGCAAACTCTTCTGCCAGTACCTCCACCGGATGCCGCTGCTCGGTGGCACGCCCGTCATCATGCTCGTCTGGTCGCTCGTCTGAAGTTGCCATCGTCCGGATTCCTCGTGCAGACTGAATCTCAGTTCCGGTTCGTTGATGTGCTTTGCGTCAGTTGTCTGTGCATGACATTTGTCTGGGCTTGTCGCTAATCACGATTCAGCCCCGCCCGCTGCAGGATTTCCGCGAGGCGCGCAGCGGCACGGACATACCTGTTACTGGCCGCTGTCACACTCAGTTGCAGTACCTCGGCTGTCTGCAGGTTGCTGAGTTGCTCAAAATGACGCAGCGCCAGAACTTCCCGATCCACCTCTGGCAACTCATTCAGTGCAGATTGCAGCTGCTGCAGTTCTTCTTCACGAACCAGTCGACCACTGGGGCTGGTAAGTCCCGCCAGCAGAACTTCAGCCATGGACAGACTGGTATCTCCCGCAGGCGCTGCCCCTGCCAGATGCAGCTCCCGACCTGCGTCCCGTCTTTGGCGGAATTCATGACGATGCAGATCGACCAGCGTCTGCAGTACGAGCTGTCTGAGCCAGACGAACGGCGAGACCGTGGGTGACTGCAGATAGTCGGGCAGGCGTCGAGTGGCGGTGAGCCACGCTTCCTGCAGCACGTCAGCGGAATCCACGCGACCACGAATTCGCGGATCAATTCGAAACCGCAGAATCCGCTGTAACCGATCATGACTGGTGGCAAACAGCTGTGCGAGTGCTGTTTCGCCACCCTGACGCAGCTGCTGCAGATCGTCGCTGGAGTTTGCTGTTGACATGAATCAGCTCGGTCGAAGTTCCTGATCCCGATGTTCCCACAAACACCGCATGCACCTGTTCCTGTATCGCCAATTCGCCAGTGCACAGCAAAAATTATCAGAAGTTGTGTGGATTCCGTCCAGTGCTGAACGGAATGCCTTCAGGGGCTGACTGCTGCCGGGCACCCGCTGTGGCGGACTCAGGTGGCTGCCGCTGCTGTTGTCTTCGGTTGTTCGCCGCGTGTTTGGCTACCTTTGACTAAGGAATGAAACGATGTTTTTCACTCACCATCTGACGGCCGGTCTGACGCTGGTCGCCTGCTCGATTCCCGCACTGGCTCAGGATCCTCCGGAAGGTGCTCGCGCGGCAGGTCGCCAGCGCATGGTGGCTCCGCTGATGCAGGCTCTCGACACCGATCAGGACGGTGCGTTGTCGCCGGCAGAGATTGAAAACGCGGCCAAATCGCTCGCCAAACTGGATAAAAACGGGGACGGGACACTGTCCAATGACGAGCTGCGGCCGGCCGGGTTGCCAAATGTCGGCGGACGCTCAGCGGGGGACGCTGGCAGCCCCGAGACGCCACGACGCCCCGGTCAGCCCGGAGGGAATGGACAGGCCAGCGGCGAAATGCTCAGCCGCCTGTTCGAGACTCGCGACGCTGATAAAGACGGGAAACTGTCGGGTGACGAGATTCCGGAGCGCATGCGGCAGAATCTGGAGCGTGTCGATGCCAACAAGGACGGCTCTGTCGACCGGACTGAGATGCAGCAGGCCATGTCTCGCATGCAGCAGGCGGGTGGACGACCCGGCGGGCGTCCGGGCGCAGAACGGCGGGCTCCGGGCGGTGAAGGTGGCGAGGGACGACGCCCTGCCAGACCGGACGGTGAATAATCGGTAGATCAGGATTCCGAGGCAGCCCGGTTTCTGACAGACTGTGGCTGCCTCTGTTCTCATTGTCCTCGCTTCCCGTTATGCTTTACCGGCCTGCCAGTGCTCACAATTGCTGTTGTTCTCAGGACTTACGCTTATGCTCAGATCGCAGATGCTGCTGTCCATCGTTCGGCTGGGGCTGCTGCTGGCTTTGGTCGTGCAGGCTCCGTTTTGCAGAGCTTCACAGGCTGATGAGCCGGCTGATGCCGCACCGGCACCGCTGTCACCCGAACAGGTGAAATTCTTCGAGGCGAAGATTCGTCCGGTGCTTCTGGAAAGTTGTGCCCGTTGCCATTCAGCCGATGGTGGGCAGGGCATTCGTGGCGGACTGTCCATTTCCAGTCGCGAATCGCTGCGGATCGGCGGTGAATCCGGTCCGGCTGTCGTACCCGGCGATCTGGACGCCAGCGTATTGTGGGAAGCCATCAACTATCGCGGGCTGCGGATGCCGCCCAACCAACAGTTGTCGCCGGCGGTGATCGCTGACTTCCGTCAGTGGATTGAGATGGGGGCACCCGATCCGCGAGTTCCCACAGAGCAGGTCGTGCAGTCCAAAGTGACGCCCGAGAAGATTGCTGAAGGCCGCAGCTTCTGGGCGTTTCAGGTTCCGCAGCGACCCGCAATTCCGCCGGCAGCACCGTGGTCGGCCGCTCCGATTGATCGACTGCTTGCTCAGCAGTATACAGCGCACGGACTGCAACCGGCTCCTGACGCTGATCCGTTGACGCTGCTGCGAAGGCTCAGTCTGGATCTGATTGGTCTGCCACCGACTCCAGCGCAGCAACACGAATTCGCTGACGCGTGGCAGCATGATCCGCAGCAGGCGGTGCAGGTGACGGCCGATCGACTGCTGGCCTCGCCGCAGTTCGGTGAACGCTGGGGGCGGCACTGGCTGGATGTTGTGCGATTTGCCGAATCGTCGGGCAAGGAGGTGGATGTCTCTGAGCCCAATGCGTGGCGTTACCGAGACTACGTGATTGACTCGTTCAATGCCGACAAACCGTATGATCGATTTGTTCGCGAACAGGTTGCCGGAGATCTGTTGCCGGCAGCGACTGACGCGCAGTGGGCCAGCCAGTTGATCGCCACCGGTTTTCTGGCGCTGGGGCCGAGGGCTTTGATTGAACAGAATCCGCGACAGTTCCAGGCCGATCTGATTGACGAGCAGATTGATGTCACCACGCGAGTATTTCTTGGCGTGTCGGTGGCCTGTGCTCGCTGCCACGATCACAAATTCGATCCGATTCCGCAGTCAGACTATTATGCTCTGGCCGGCATCTTTCAAAGTACTGAAACCTGTTACGGTGGTGTGCGCAGTCAAAGGAATCGGCATCCGGCGAACCTGCTGATTCTCCCCATTGATGATCCCAACCCCGCCGATACTCCCCTGACGCCTGCGGAACTGGCCGATCTCAGGACGCGTCGTGATGATGTGCAGCGGCAGGCGGCGGAAGCTCGACGGGCCGCCTTTCGCCCCAATCCTGCCGGTCCCAATCCGCAGCAGAACATCGCCAATCAGTTTCTGCTCGACCAGCAGGCCACACAGCTGACAACTCGCATCAACAGTGTGGATGAAACTGGTCGACCGCTGACAGTGTGTGTGGGGGTTCAGGATCGCCAGCGGCCGCAGGATGCTCGGTTACTGATCCGCGGTGAAATTGATCAGCAGGCGCAGGTTGTGCCTCGCGGTTTCGTGCAGGTTCTGGGGGGGACGCAGCCGTCGTTACCGCAGAATGGATCGGGGCGACTGCAGCTGGCTCGCTGGCTGACGGCCGATCAGAATCCGCTGACGGCTCGAGTTATGGTGAACCGGATCTGGCTGCATCTGTTTGGTGCGGCGATTGTGCGTGAGACAGAGAATTTTGGAGCATCGGGGCCAGGGCCGACAGATCAGCAGCTCCTGGACTATCTGGCCGTGCAGTTTGTGGACGGTGGCTGGTCGGTCAAAAGCCTGATTCGTGAAATCGTCACAACGCGAGCTTATCGGCTCAGCAGTGCCTGGGATCAGCAGCGATTTGAACAGGATCCGGACAACCTGTACTTTGCCCGTGCGGAACCGCGGCGGCTGGAAGCCGAAGTGCTTCGTGACTGTATGCTGGCGGCCAGTGGACGTCTGGATCTGCAGCGTCCGCGTGGTTCGATGATCAGTGGGTTTCCGTCGGCGATTCTGGGTCCCAATGGTCCGGTGGGTACGGTGATGGCTCCGGCCGCCGGCCAGGCTGCCGGCATGCGGGACGCGATGGCTCCGCGCCTGCCGGATACTCCCGAAACTGCTGCCCAGGCTGCCGGGCCGTTGGCCCGCAGATTGCAGCAGATGGGCCGGGCAAACGGCCGATTCCGAACGGCTCAGGGCGCAGGCAGTCTGTTCGATGCCAGTGTCAATTATCGCTCCGTGTACCTGCCGATCGCGCGTGGTCTGCTGCCACGTTCGCTGGAAGTCTTTGACTTCGCGGAACCCAGCATGGTGATTGGCCAGCGGGAAACATCCAACACGCCCGCTCAGGCTTTGTATCTGCTGAACAATGGATTTGTGATCGAGCAGTCTGAGGTCCTGTCCAGTCGTTTATTGCAGGACGCTGCCAATGAGCAGGAGCGGATCGAGCTGGCATTTCAGCTGGTTTGCAGTCGTCCGCCGACTGCCGATGAGTTGCAGGCCAGTAGGCAGTATCTGCAGGCTGCTCCCTCTGGTGATGCCACCACCTCACTCGCGCGCTTCTGCCAGGCTCTGTTTGCCACTGCCGAATTTCGTTTCGTGAATTGAGATTGAGGAATTCCACATGCAATCTGAGATCCGGGCTTCACGTCGCGAGCTGCTGCAGGCGTCGTCTGCAGGATTCGGTTACCTCGCACTGGCGGGGCTGGCCGCTCGGGCTGCGGAAGATTCGTCCGCGTCTGCGGTGGATCAGGCAGGTCCCGCCAGCACTCAACCACTGGCTCCCAAAGCATCCCATTTTCCGCCCCGGGCGAAGCGGGTGATTTTTCTTTGCATGCAGGGAGGTCCGTCGCATGTGGACACGTTTGATTACAAGCCGCAGCTGATTGCGGATGCCGGAAAATCGCTGGGGGCCGGGCGTCGGACTCTGATGGCACCGGTGGCGAAATTCCAGCAGCGTGGTGACAGTGGACTGTGGATTTCGGATCTGTTCCCGGCACTCTCAGAACATGCGGATCGGCTTTGTCTGCTGCGGTCGATGCACTGTGATCAGCCAACTCATCCGCGAGCGGTCACACAGATGCACACCGGAAATGCGCAGTTTGTCCGGCCCTCACTGGGGGCATGGACGCTGTACGGATTGGGGACAGAGAATGACAGTCTGCCGGGATTTGTGGCTCTGAATGCTCCGCCAGCGTCTGCTCAGAATTATGGCAGTGCCTTTCTGCCGGCGGTGTATGCGGGCAGTCGCGTGGGGCCATCAGTGCAGCGCGGGCCGCAGCAGGGACGCATGGCCGGGAACACCGCCCCGCTGCCCGATATCCGCAATCCGCGGTTATCACGGACGGAACAGCGGCGGCAACTGGACTTTATTCAGGAGTTGAATCGCCAGAAACTGGCTCGCGAGCAGGTCCAGCCGGGAGTTGAAGGGGTGATTGAATCGTATGAGCTGGCCTTCCGCATGCAGGAGTCCCTGCCTGATTTGATGGATCTGTCAGCCGAAAGTCAGGACACTCTGGATTTGTACGGAGTGACTGGGGGACCGACCGCTGGCTTCGGACGCCAGTGCCTGCTGGCGCGCCGTTTTGTCGAAGCCGGCGTTCGATTTGTGGAGATCAATCACGGCAACTGGGATCATCATTCGCGGCTGGAGACCGATCTGCAGGCTCGCAGCCTTGAGATTGATCAGCCGATTGCGGCACTGCTGACGGACCTTGCTCAGCGAGATCTGCTGCGGGATACGCTGGTCATGTGGGGCGGTGAATTCGGACGTACTCCGGATGCTCAGAACGGCAGCGGGCGTGACCACAATCATCGCGGCTACACGTACTGGATGGCGGGCGGAGGTGTGAAAGGTGGATTCAGCTACGGGGCTACGGACGAGCATGGTGGAGTGGCGGTGGAAGACAAGTGCCACGTCCATGACTGGCACGCCACGATTCTGCATCTGCTGGGGCTGGACCACACGAAACTGACCTATCGCTATGCCGGTCGCAATTTTCGACTGACGGATGTCTATGGGAATGTCGTGCACGATATTCTGGCCTGAAGTGGACTCGTCAGAGGTTCTCGGACGCGATATTCTGCACTGCAGTCGCGTCCCACGATCGTCGCCGGGCCTCTGCAGGTAAGTTTCGATGCCGCATCTGATCGAAGTGATTGATAACGCCATCAGTCCGGAACTCTGCCAACAGTGGCTCCAGGCGTTCGATGGTTCTCCGCATCTGGTGGCTGGTCAGACCGGTGGTGGGGTGGATGCTGCGAAGAAACGCAGCCTTGATCTGAATGTGTCCGGGCGTCCTGAGTTTCGAGCCTTGCTGAAGCCGGTGCTCCAGGCCACAACGCAGGGCATGCTGCGGTATTTCAGCAAACATCCGTTGGCCATGATCAGTGGTCTGGGGCTGAAACTGGCGCATCCACAGACAGGCGAACTGGTCAGTGTGACCGTTGACAATTTTGCGGAAGTTGCCCAGCCCTCGCTGCCAATGCTGATGCAGCGGCTGTTTCGCGTCGGTGCCATCAATGCTCAACGGTATGAGAAAAGTTCGGGCGGGTACCCGTATGTGCACAGCGAAGTGTTCCCTGAGCTGCCGGACAATGAGGCGCTGCACCGAGTTCTGTTGTTCATGTTCTATCTCAACGATGTGGAAGCAGGCGGGGAAACCGAGTTCTATTACCAGCAGGTCAGAATCTCGCCACGGGCCGGGCGGATGGTCATCGCACCGGCCTATTTTACCCATTCGCACTGTGGTCATGTTCCGCAGTCTGGCCACAAGTACATCCTGACGTCATGGATTCTGTTCAGCCGTGCTCAGCAGCTGTTTCAGCAGGCACCCGTGTCCGGGGGCACTCACAACCGGTAAGTTTCCGCCCAACCTGCGGAAAATCGCCAGGTTGACCACTGCTTCGACCACTTGTCTGGATCTGTAACCACCGTCCCGTTAGATTCCGGAGCTGACCTGTGCGAGCCCGGCGGTTGCTGCTGGTCGCTTCAGAAGCAGATATCAATCCGCAGCGTCAGACTGCGGATTTCTCAAGGCAAGTGCTCTGTGATGGATACTGCACTGCATGCTCAGTTGAAACAGATTGTCCGTCGCGGCCGTGTGCTGACGGCACCTGCGCAGCTGGCCGGATACGACACGGATGCCATTGGATATCGTTCCTTCAGGCCTCAGGCAGTGGTGCTGCCGGCTGATGCCGCGGAACTGGCCGAACTGATGAAAGTGGCTCCGCAGCTGCGCGTGCCGGTCACACTGCGTGGTGCCGGAACGTCATTGTCCGGTGGTCCCGTGGCGGCGGAAGGTGGAGTCCTTGTACACACATCCGGGTTGCGGGCGATTCGCAGTATCGATCGGGCAAATTTCTGTTGCGAAGTGGAATCCGGAGTCGTACTGAATCAGCTGGATGCAGCTCTGGAACCATACGGTTTGTTCTATCCTCCTGATCCCAGCAGCGGACCGGTCTGCACACTGGGTGGCAATGTGGCCATGAATGCCGGTGGGGCTCACTGCTTTCGCTATGGAGTGACCAGCAACTATGTGCTGGGTGTGGAAGCTGTGTTTCTGGACGGCTCTGTGCAGCAGTTCGGTGGACCGGCGGGTGGACGTGGTGCGTGGCGTGACGACTGGAAGCGACTGCTGGTGGGTTCAGAAGGAACGTTGGCCGCATTTACCAGATTCTGGCTGCGAGTTGTGCCACGTCCGCGGAAATGCTGGACCTATCGAGCCACATTTCGTGACCTGAAGACTGCCGAAAAAGCGGTTCAGGCGCTGGCTCTGCATTCCTCCTTTCCCGTGGCCATCGAACTCATGGATCCACGCTATGTCGCGATGGTTGAAAACAGTCCGCTGGCCGTGGGGTTGCCACAGGACTGTTTTCTGATTGTGACTGAGATTGACGGACCGCCGGAGCTGGTGGATCAGCGGGCCGAGGCTGTGGCGGATGTGCTGCGAAATTCCGGTGCCGCTGCTGTTGAATACAGCGATGATGTGGCCATTCGTCAGAGTCTCTGGAAGGCCCGGAAAGTGGCGGGCGGTCTGATGGGTCAGTTGAGTCCGGACTTTCTGGTTCAGGATGCCGTGATTCCCCGTCGTGCTCTGGCTGAGGTTCTGCAGCTGGTCTATGACGAGGCGGATGCCGCTGGTCTGCCGGTGATCAACGTGTTTCATGCGGGTGATGGCAACCTGCACCCGAACTTTCTGTTTGATTCACGTCAGCCCGCCCAGATTGAGCATGTGGAAGCGATCAGTGCTCGACTGATGCAGCGAGTCGTGGCCGTCGGTGGCACGCTGTCCGGTGAGCATGGAATCGGGAACGACAAGACGGCTTATATGCCATTGATTTTCGGTGAACGTGCGTTGCGATTGCAGCTGGCAGTTCCGCGGATCTTCAATCCCGGCCATCAGTTGAATCCTCTGAAGGTGTTCAGCAGCCGCAGTTTTCGGCAGCCTGCTGCCACATCACCGCAAGGGAAGGCTCAGAAGTTCGGCTCGCGGGATGATGCCCTGTTTCAGGCGTATTTCGATGACGTTGACGGGACGGCCTGTGTCCCGGCTACGACAACGTGGCAGCAGCTGCACGATCTGGTGTCAGCAGCCGGCTTCAGGTTTCCGCTGCTGTTGTCTTCGGAACACAGTCTGGTCGAGCAGTTGCGGGCCAGTGGATATGCTCCGATGTCCTCACGTTTCGGAGCGTTGTGCGACAATCTCTGCGGGATGAACTGGCGATTGCCGGGTGGTCGCATTGTTCGCATTGGTGAACGCGTGGTGAAGTCCACGACCGGCTATGACCTGTTTCGGTTTCTGCTGCATGCCGAGCAGGACTTTGGACAGCCCGTGGACTTTGTTGTGCGACTGCGTCCGAACTGTGGTGTGTCGCGAATTCTGCTCTTTGAGGGCGCTGCTGCCGACGTGCAGCGGGCAGCCCAACAGCTGGTGGCTTCAGACTGGGTGCATTGGTTCGATTCGATCGATGTCGTCTGGCAGGCCGGTCAGCAACAGACGGTGCTGCGAGTTTCGTGGAACTGCCCCGCGGATGAAGTGGCAGTGTTTGATCAGACTGTGCAGGGTGTCGCCAGTCAGCACGCTCTGCAGGCCGTTACGAATACGGCTTCATCGCTGCTGGATGGGCTTCCGGATCTGACATTCAAACTTCTGCCCTGTCAGGCTCACCAGTTTCTGCAGCCGCTGCTGCTGCAGCCGGGCCTGCGAATCGTTCAGATAGCCAGTCTGGGCGTTCTGCACGTGTACGGCTGCGCAAAGAATTCCAATGTGGTCAGTGATGAACTGCTGCAGCAGCTGCGGTTGATGGGCGGGGACTGGTGCAGTCGACACTGGCCTCAGAAGGCAGGGTTGGTGGCTGAGGCTGGATGGCGAAATGCATTGCTGCAGGAGTTTCAGCAGACATGAAAGCGACAGATGCCGATTCAGAATCCGCTGCAACGCCTCGTCCTGCCGAAAATCAGCAGGCGTGTGCAGCTCGTTTGCCCGTGCTGGATGCTTCGTCAGCGTTGTTGACGGGCTGTGTCCACTGCGGGTTCTGTCTGGAAGTCTGCCCGACCTATCAGCTCAGTGGAGATGAAAACAATTCGCCGCGTGGTCGTCTGCGGTTGTGGCGTCAGGAGGCCGAGGGGCGTCTTGAGCCGGACTGGTGGACGGTCAGATACACGCAGGACTGTGTGGGGTGTCTGGCCTGTGAACCGGCCTGTCCGGCGAAGGTGCCGTACGGCGAGATCCTTGAAGAAGTGCGTCATCAGCATCACGAGGCTGGGCGACATCTGCCGCCGCTGCCGCTGCGTCTGGCGGCATGGTTTGCAGCGCGGCCGCGTCTGTTTTCACTGGCAGCGATTCCGCTGCGAATCCTGCGGCGGATTGGCTGGCAGCCCCATCGACTGGTATTCGCCGGGAATCCGGCGGTCCTTGAATCCACAGCATCCTATGCTCAGCGATTGATGGCGCAGCATCGACCCACGGGCCCGCGCGTTGCACTGCTCACCGGTTGCCTGATGGAAGCCGTTTTTCGTGAGATCAATTTCGCCACCGTGCGGGTCCTGATTCGCAACAATGTTCAGGTGGTCGTACCGGCAACTCAGGGCTGTTGCGGGGCGATGCACGAGCATCTGGGATTGCCAGCCGTGCAACCTCTGCGGCAGGCCAGTCGGGACGCATTTCTGGGGGCCGGTGTCGATGCCGTGGTTGCCAATTCGTCCGGCTGCGGACTGTCCACATTGAAATCTCTGCAGGGGCAGCTGCCGGTTCGTGATGTCCTCGATTTTCTGGGTGAGATCGGAGTTCGAGCGAATCCGCCACGTGCGACGGACGCTCGGGTCTATGTGGATCTGCCCTGCCATCTGGTACACGGTCAGAAACTGGCCGGTATTCCGGAATCAGTCCTGCGCGCGACCGGGTATCACTGGGAACTGGCACCGCAGGCCCGCGATTGCTGTGGATCGGGTGGTGTCTATAACCTGCAGCAGCCGGAAAGTGCTCAGCAGATCCTGCAGAAGAAATCACAGTTCCTGAATTCGGCGGCCGGTGATCCCGTGATTCTGGCCACCAGCAATCATGTGTGCATGATGCAGTGGCAGTCTGCCGGACGGACGGGGCTTGTGCAGCGTCCTTATCAGGTGCGTCATGTCATTCAATTGCTGGACTCAGGAGATCTCTGATGAGCCGAATCGATCAGGTGGCAGTCTGGCAGCGACGCAGGTTTCTGCAGGCGTGTGCGGCAGCACCGTTGTGCGGACTGTCGACGGCATCGATGTCTGAGTCACTGTTCGGAACTCTGCGCAGTTCGAATATCGAGGTTGTGGAGGGGCTCAATCTGGGATTCAGTCTGTATGGGACGAAACAGCTTCCGCTGGATCAGTCGCTGCAGGCGTGTGCTGCTGCCGGTTATCGACATGTGGAATTCTGTCTGAACGCCGGGTTTCCGACCGAGCCTGCGGTGTTTGACGCGACTGCGCGCAGGCAAACGGCTCAGCGGCTGCAGGAACTGAATCTGACGCTGCCCTGTCTGATGATTCAGATTCCGCTGGTGTGTGATGAAACGGTCCAGCAGGCATCCTTGCAGGTGATTCGCACGGCTGCTCAGCTGGCTCGGGACCTTGTTCCTGAGCAACCGCCGATGCTGGAGACTGTCGTCGGTGGCAATCCGGCGAAGTGGGACGAACAGAAAGCCGGAATGTTGAAGCATCTGCAGGGCTGGGCAACTGTCGCTCAGGAGCAGCAGGTAACACTGCTGATCAAGGCCCACGTGGGAAGTGCAATGAATTCCCCTGAGCGATTGTTGTGGCTGTTGCAGGAATGTGGATCACCAGCTGTCGAGGCGGCTTATGACTTCAGTCATTTCGAGCTGCAGGGGCTGGACCTGCGGACCACGTTGACGCAGCTGCTCCCGCGGACTCGCTTTATCCATGTCAAGGATACCGCGGGGGATGCCGCGAAGTTTCGCTTTCTGCTGCCGGGCGAAGGTCGGACCGACTATGTGCAGTACTTTCGACTGTTGCGGGAATTGAAGTATGCGGGACCTGTCTGCGTGGAAGTCAGTGGTCAGGTCTCTGGCCAGCCCGGCTACGAGCCGCTTGTCGCCATTCGCAGCACGGCAGAAAAGCTGACCAGTGCTCTGGCGGCTTCTGCCGGACAGACATCCACTGAGAACTGAAAACTGCGCACTGAAGAACAGCCATTGAACTGTGTATGCTGTGCGAATTCTCTTTGAGTCGCCTTTTTGGGTGCTCTTTCCATGACGTCCCCGCGGGAGCTTGAACGACAGATTTCGTCTGCGATGCACGCAGACCAGTTTGGGCTGCGCCAGCTGCTGCGAAGCATCACAGCGGCTGAAAAGGCCGGCCGGCCATTTGATCGACTGCAGGAAAAACTGCAGTCGCAGTTGCAGCGCAGCCTGCAGCGTCGTCAGCAGCGGGCTGCGTGGCAGCCACAGCTGCAGTGGGACCCGGATCTGCCTGTGGTGGCTCGCCGACAGGAAGTCATCGAAACAATTGCCGCCAATCGGGTCGTGGTGCTGTGCGGGGAAACCGGTTCGGGAAAATCCACTCAGCTGCCGAAAATCCTGACTGAGATGGGGCGTGGTGTTGCGGGTGTCATCGGGCATACTCAGCCCCGCCGCATCGCCGCGCGCTCGGTGGCCGCTCGCGTCGCAGAAGAGCTGGGCTGCAAACTGGGACAGGAAGTGGGGTACCGCATCCGGTTCACCGACAGCAGTGGCCCGCTGACGCGGATTCGGCTGATGACCGACGGAATTCTCCTCGCAGAAACCCAGACCGACCGGTACCTCGATCAGTATGATACCATCATTGTTGACGAGGCTCATGAGCGGTCTCTGAATATCGACTTTCTGCTGGGCTACCTCAAACGCCTTCTGCCTCGCCGCCGTGACCTGAAACTGATCATCACCTCGGCCACCATCGATGCAGCCCGGTTTGCCGACCATTTTGGATCGAACGGTCGTCCGGCACCTGTGCTGCAGATTTCCGGACGCACCTATCCGGTCGAAATTCGTTACCGGCCACTGGATGAACCGCAGTCAGACGCCGCCGATGATCAGGAACCCCGCGACTGGCTGGACGGCGTGGCCGATGCGGTCCACGAACTGGCTCGCGAAAACTCGGGCGATATTCTGGTATTCCTGCCCACGGAACGCGATATTCGGGAAGCTGCCCGAGTTCTTGCGGGACGCCGCTTACCGGGCGATCTGCAGGAACGCAGCAGTGAAATCGTGCCGCTGTTCGGACGTCTTTCGATGGAAGAACAGGCACGCGTATTCTCGTCCAGTCCTCATCGCCGGATCGTGCTGGCCACCAACGTCGCAGAATCGTCGTTAACTGTGCCGGGGATTCGATCTGTTGTGGATACCGGCACCGCCCGCATCAGTCGGTACTCCGCCCGCTCGCGCATGCAGCGACTGCCCGTGGAACCGGTGTCGCAGGCATCCGCCAATCAGCGCGCCGGACGCTGCGGTCGCGTTGGACCGGGAATCTGCATCCGGTTGTACAGTGAGGCAGACTACAGGACACGCGAAGCCTTCACGGCACCCGAAATTCAACGAACCAATCTGGCTGCTGTCATCCTGCGAACACTCAGCCTGAAACTGGGGAACCTGGAAGACTTCCCCTTCCTCGATCCACCGAAGATCACCGTAATCCGCGAGGGTTACCGTACACTGGAGGAACTGGGAGCGATTGTGACAGAGGCCGAAGCTGCGGCCTCTCGCGAAAGTTCCATCGAAGAATCCCCGGAAGCCGATGCCGCGGCTGCGAAAGCAGTCGCACCGCAGCCACAGAAAACCGCCGGCCGACAACCGCAGGGCAGGGCACCCGCACGCTCGGAACACAGCCCGCAGCTGCAGGCAGGTGCCTTGACCGACATCGGGCGACGCATGGCCGCATTGCCTGTCGACCCCGCCATCGCTCGCATCATCCTCGCAGCTGTCGAAATGCATTCGCTGCCGGAAGTGCTGGCCATTGCCGCCTTTCTTGAATGCCAGGACCCCCGCGAACGACCCATCGAAAAGCAGCAGGCCGCTGACGAAGCTCACCGCAGATTCTTCAATCGTGATTCAGATTTTCTGACCATCCTGAATCTCTGGGATGCATGGCACGAAAAACAGCGGACCATGTCCAACAGTCAGCTGCGCAAATGGTGTCAGCAGCAGTTCCTGTCGTGGCTGCGGATGCGCGAATGGGTGGACGTGCACGGCCAGTTGCGTGAGTTACTTGAGGATAGTGACGATCCCGCGATTCAGCAGGCAGCAAAGGCTCTGGCGAAACAGCGACAGCACCCGGAAAAATCGCTTGCCGAGCAGCGACATAATGACTTTGCCGCAACTCACAAAGCACTGCTGACCGGATTACTGCCCAATATCGCCATGCAGACTCCGGAAGGCGAATTTGCCGGGGCAGGTGGGGGCAAGCTGGCACTCTGGCCAGGTTCAGCACTGGCCCCCAAAGGTGCGAAGTGGTTTGTTGCCGCGGAATTGGTGGAAACCACTCGCCGATATGCCCGCACCATTGCTCGCATTCAACCGGAATGGATTGAGCCTCTGGCCGGGCACCTTGTCAGCCGCGATTACTTTGAACCGCACTGGGATCCGGAAGCCGGCAACGTGATGATCTACGAAAAGGTCAGTCTGTGGGGACTGCCGATTGTGACGCGCCGCCGCACTACGCTCGCTCGTATCGATCCCGTCAAATCTCGCGAAATGCTCATTCAGCATGGCCTTGTGGAACTTGGGTTGTTGTACGGGCAACTTTCCGATGGCTCCGGACCGCCGCCTCAGGACGACTATGAAGATGAGGAAGAAGCACTGGAGCGTGGAGCAACACGCGTCCGTCCGCGTGCGCAGCAGGCGTCTGCCCGTGGTGGTAAGACGGGCACATCCGGGGGCCGTCGCCGTGGCTGGGGTCACGAATTTCCGTTCCTGCAGCACAATGTTGCTGTGCTGCAGCAGCTAAAGGAATTGCAGGCAAAGACCAGATCGCATCACCTGTTACCCGGCGATGAAGTCCTGTTTGAATTCTACGAATCACAGATTCCCGCCGAATGTACTGATCGGGATCGCCTGCGACGCTGGTATCAGAGAACTCACGCCCGAGTACCCCGGTTACTGCACTTTGATATCAATCAGTTTTCCGATGAATCCCAGCGACAGCAGCATCTCAGCCTGTTTCCCGAATCGGCTCAGTTCGGGGCCATGCATCTGCCGCTCAGCTATCAGCTGGATCCCGGTCAGGAGGCGGACGGAGTCACTGTCAGTCTGCCATTGGAGGGCTTACCGCAGCTGACCGAGTCACGCCTCGACTGGCTGGTTCCGGGGTTGCTGGAACAGAAGGTTCTGGCACTGGTGCGAGCACTGCCAAAATCCCTGCGACGACATTTCGTGCCCGCTCCGGATTCCGCTCGGCTGGTCGCATCCGACCTCGAATTTGCCCGTGGCGACTTTCTGCACAGCGTGGCAGTACGGCTGTCACAGCTTTCAGGGGAACGCATCGCTGCTCAGGATTTTGACGCCGGACAGATCCCCGATCATCTGAAGTTCAACATTCGAGTGCTGGATGATCAGCGGCGAATTCTGATTGAAGGCCGGGATCTGAAGCAGCTTCGTGCCACACTGGCCGAAAAGGCGGCCGCTGCAGCCACGGAGGCTGATCGGCGGGCGGCCGCCGTGGGACCGACGCCCGAAGAAGCCCAGTGGCTTCGGACCGGGTTTCGCACCTGGGAGTTTTTTGATATTCCGGAACACATTGAAATTGTGCGCGCCGGGATGTCATTGAGAGCATTTCCAGCGCTGCGGGATGATCAGGAAACCGTCGCACTGATGCTGTGTCAGACGCCGGAAGATGCACGCCGACAGTTACGCAACGGGCTGCGACGCCTGTTTCTGCTCAGCGATAAAAAACGCATTCTGACACAGGTCGGAAACCTGCCAAATATCACTCGGACTCGAGTTCTGGCGACGACTATTAAAGGCTTTGAGTTCACCACCAGCGTCGCCCTGCTGATGACTGATCGGGCGTGGCTGGCTGACAATCAGCTGCCCCGGACTCGCTATGCCTTTGATGCAGCCCTGCGCAAGGGACGCGAACGATTGCCAGTCGCCGCTCAGGAATTGACTCAGTTCCTGCCCGTCATCTTTCAGCAGTATCATGAGACGCGAGCGGCACTGGAGCTGGCCAGAGGGCCCGGCTGGGAGCCGATCGTACGCAGTCTGCAACAGCAGCTGGCCGGACTGATCACGGCCGATTTTCTGACTGCTGTACCATGGCCGTGGCTGATTCAGTTTCCACGGTATCTGACCGCTGTTCGGCAGCGACTGGTACGACTGGGATCCGGCGGCCTGCGGACTGAAATGAGTCTGGAAGCCGAGCTGCAGCCGTGGCTGGCAAAATACGAAATGAAGCGTCGTGAACATCAGCGACAGCAGCGGACAGATCCCATGCTGGAACATCTGCGTTGGATGCTTGAGGAGTATCGGGTGCAGCTGTTCGCCCAGAAACTGGGCACGGCAATCAGCGTATCACCCACCAAACTGGAAGAACAGTTCATCCGCGTCTCCTGAGTACGTCATTGTGATATGCCGTACAACGTTGACGCGAGGGAAACAAAAGGAGCATGGGCTTCAGCCCGTGCAAGTGCTCCCTGGAAGGGCGAGGCTCCCGCCGAGCCGAAGTCAACCGTCCGTATTCCGCTCTCGTTGTTCGCCACCCACCCGTAGCCCGGTCATTCCTGCCCGGCCACCCCCTACCCACCCGTAGCCCGGGCATTCCTGCCCGGCCACCTCCCACCCACACAAACCCACAACACCGCGCA
>CAIOKE010000227.1 GCA_903858815.1 uncultured Planctomycetaceae bacterium
CATTCCTCGACGTGCTGCGAACCCCCAATACGCCGGCAGCACGCAAAATCGCTGTCCTGAAATTGCTGGGGGGCCGCGCTGATCAGGTGCCCGGGCTGGCAGAGATTTGCGAAAGCTGGATCAGCGACCGCACTGCCGAACCACCCAACCTGCACGGACTGTCGCTGTTCCTGAAACAACTCCGCGACCGCGCGATGCGGCTGCCAGGCCTTGCGCGGTTTGGTCGTCGGCGGTTACCCCACACCGCAGCTGAAATCGCAGAAATCCGTGGGATGGCGATCGAGATCCTGACGGCACTGGGACGACGTCCGAATCCCACTGCCGCTACACGCACAGCAGGAGACCTGATGGTCCATCAGGACACAGGCATGCCACTGATTTGGGTGCCGCCGGGAAAATTCCGGATGGGGTCAGACAAGGGCTACGCCAACGAAAAACCGGTTCATGCTGTCGAGATAACACGTGGCTTTTATCTTGGTAAGTACCCCGTCACAAACGAACAGTACGCAAAGTTCCTCGCGACTCGCCCGAAAGGTGTGCATGCTCCCTTGTGGTGGAATGACCGCAAATTCAACCAGCCACAGCAACCCGTCGTTGGCATCAATTGGGACGATGCCGTCGCCTTCTGTCGCTGGATGGGCGGCCGGCTGCCGACTGAAGCCGAATGGGAGTATGCCTGCCGCGCAGGAAGTCAGTATGAGTATTGTTTTGGTGACAACGAACGGTTGCTCAATGAATATGCGTGGACCAACTGCAACAGCAGCGGACAGCCGCAGCCAGTCGGCGGCAGGAAACCAAACTCATGGGGGCTGCACGATATGCATGGAAATGTTTGGGAGTGGTGTAAGGACCCATATGCGGGAGACTATTACGAGCTTAGTCCAGCTCAGGACCCTCCGGGACCGCTCTCTGGGTCTTTCCGCGTTTTGCGGGGCGGCTCATGGGGCGACGAGCCGCGCCTCGTTCGTTGTGCGTTCCGCAGCGGCAGCGCCCTGGGCGACCGGCACAGCGGCATCGGTTTTCGGTTGGTTTTAGAGTAGTGTGTTTGTGTTTTCCGAGTCATTCCTCAGCGATTCGGTCTCTGAAGTCTCCGTCGATCTGACCTCTGTGACTCTGTCCTCTGCCCCCTCTGCTGCGATTCCTGTGTTTGTCTGCCGCTGCGACCTGCGTTCCCCACCCTCCCGCCATGCAATCTCAGTAACAGGTTGCAGAGCAACTCATGGTGCAGCTGCAACTATCGTGGCACTTTCCGTCCAATTCCGTAATCCAGCGGCCACCCTCTTGCCATTCAGGCCCGCAGGGCCGGTCTTAGAAGCATGCAAATTGCAGTCGAATTCCCTCGTTCAGAATGCACCCCAAACGGTTTTCGGCATAGGAGTTAGGCTGTCAAGGTGTATGGCACCTCCCGAATTCGCACCTCCGGAATTCATCTCGCAATTGAACCCACTGGATGGCAACAGCCGTGAGGTAGCCAACGGCCATCAGGCCATGAGCGATGGGGTAGCTGTAATGTGGGTCGGTGACGGGGAGCAGCAGCCCGGCCAGCAATGTGGAGATAGCGAGGCCGAGACAGTAGTAACGTTCCCTGCTCAGCAGCGCGCTGCAAACCAACATCAGGGTGAAAACAAGGAGAATACCGATGCTGGCAGCATAGAGGGCAGCTGTTCGTGCGGCTCCAATCATGTCACGCATGACTGCGGCCAATGCGTATCCGCACGCAGCAATCCACACAACGGCGTAGATGACGACAGAAACGAGAACCTGCAGGTTGATTTCATGGTTTACGTTTGAGGTGCGATGCAATCGC
>CAIOKE010000228.1 GCA_903858815.1 uncultured Planctomycetaceae bacterium
ACATTATTGCGTTCGAGTGCCGCAAAGACTTCTTCGAAGGTCAGCGCATAGGAATTCAGCAGTTCCGGGTCCGGCTGGATTTCCCAGGCCTTGTAGTAGCCGCCATGAGTATTGATTTCGGTGACCCCAGGGACCTCCCGCAACCGCGGTGCGACATCCCATTCCAGCATTGTGCGGAGCTGTGTGGGGGAATATTTTTCGCCGCGGACTTCAAATTGCAGGATTTCACCAAGTGCGGTTGTCAGTGGCCCCAGTTCCGGGGTGCCATAACCGCTGGGAATCAGTGAGGCGGCCTGGCTCAGGCGTTCGGCCACCAGCTGCCGAGCTCGGTAAATATCCGTGCCTTCGCGGAAGACAATTGTCACGACCGAAATGCCGAATCGCGAAATGCTGCGCAGCTCTTCAACCTTCGGCAGGCCGCCCATGGTGACTTCCACCGGCTGAGTCACATAGCGTTCAACTTCGACTGGTGAGAGCGAGCCGGCACTGGTGATCACTGTCACCTGCACATTGGTCATATCGGGGACCGCATCGATCGGCAGATGCAGGGCCGCATTGATGCCGGCACCGGCCATCAACAGTGTCCCAATAATGACCAGGAAGCGATTTTCCAGAGTTAACCGTATCAGTTGAGCCAGCATGGCTGAGGTCCGTATCTGCACAGCAATCGCCACAGCGGTGCTGTTGAGTGAATCCGGGAACGGGCAGGCGGTTGGTCATCAGGTCGGCCGCACCCATGAGTGCAGCCGACAACCTGATCACTCAGTTTCACCCTGCAGCAGCAATTCGCTTTTCAGGAAAAAGGCACCCTCGGCAACCACTCGGTCACCTTCCCGCAGTCCCTGCACAATTTCCACCAGTCCATCGGTTCGCAGACCAGGCTGCACATCCACTCGTTCATAGGAGTCCGCACCCTTTGGTACAAACACAAAGGGGCGACGATCGTGTTCCATCAGGGAGGATTCAGGGACAGCCAGTGTTGTGCGGGATTCGGCAACAGGTATGGCCACTCGTACAAACATCCCGGGACGCAGCCTTCCATCAGAATTGTCAATCACCGAGACAAGGGGGACCGCGTTGGTGGTGGGGTCAACTTCACGTCCGGTGAAGTGCAGGACCGCTTCTCGTGGTTCCATACCCTCGACAGATGGGATCACGCGGACCTTGTCACCCGGCTGCAGCTGCAGTGCACGCCATTCACGCTGCCGCAGATCGGCCGCCACCCACAGTGTGGATGTGTCAGCCAGCGTCAGGATCGGAGCCCCAGGCTCGACTCGCTCTGCATTGGAAATGTTCAAGGCTTCAACGGTGCCGGCAAATGGAGCGCGCAGCTGGATAATTGAGAGTGTGGAGTCGGAGTCAGCGTTTTCGTTGGCTGGCGTCTGATTGTCCGCTGTTCCCAGCAAAGTGCGCACGTGCTGCGTGGCAATTCGCAGACGACGCTCGGCGTCCTGCTGACGAGACTCCGTCTGAAGTTGCAGTTGCCGCGCTTCGAAAGCACGCTCCTCCATCTGTGATGCCAGCGTCTCTTCCAGCTGATCGCAGGCCTGACGCTTTTCAATCACAATCCGTCCCGGAACGACGCCGGCCTTTGCATTCTCTTCAGCGGTCCGCAACTGCACCTCGGCCAGCAACAGCTCAGAGTAAGTGCTTAACAGTACTTCACGTGATTTACCAAGCACAACCGAGCGAAACTGCTGGCGAATAACGTCAATCGATGCACGCTCACGTATTGACTGCGATAATGCCGCCAGACCCTCACAGGTTTCTCGAGCCCATTTGGTGCTGGCTTCTGCAACCTTCAGCTCTGAGGTACGCTGCAGCACATCCGCTCGGGCATCCCCAACAACCGAACTGTTGATTTCAAGAAGCACTTCGCCAGACTGCACCTGCTGGCCAGGTCGGACCAGAAGTCGAACGACAATTCCCGGTGTCGCCGAACGCACCACGACATGACGCCGGTCATCATACTGAATCCGCCCCGGGACCAGATGCTCGTGCCGCAATGGCTGAGCCGATGCAGTGGCCACTGAAAAGCCCGCAGCTGCAACCTTCTCTGGAGTCAACTGCACAAGACGCTGCTCTTCCGTCGCTGCAGCCGGATCCGATTCCGGTGCAGACTTCACAGCTTCATCCGCGATCTTCGTGGTGCTGCCGGAATGCTGCAGTGTCCACACATACCAGCCAACGCCAGCGACAATCACGCCACACGCAAAAATACCAGGTTGCTTGAAAGACATCACAGTGCTCCCTGCCCGAACTGTTGACAAATCACCGAATCACCGGGACCAGTCAGCACGGATTACAGCAGGAACGACATCGACTGCAGACAGACCGCACGACCCATCGAAAAATGTACGATGGAGCCAGGCTGTTCGCCGGATAACCCGCGAGTCCGCAGGCCCGCGAACTGGATGCCATGAGGCCGGACCGCCGACTGCAAAAGCGATAAGCTGCAGACAGGCAGCAGCGTACCGGACCAGCAGTCTGAACGCAGTCCGTTCACCGACGGCGAAAAGCCACAAATATCGTCGTGGCCGGAACCTTCCGGAGGAGCATTCGGATCAAGCACATCCCGGATGCGGGCAAAATGCCAGTGCATACGTTGGGGCTGCACAGAACGATCAGATTCAGACGCACCCTGACGCGGGCCACCATGATACTGCAGCAGATGCCGGCTAAGACCAGATCCTTCCGCCAGCATTGCATGGTCGTGCAGCACGGGCATGGGGCCCCGCCACAGACTGACGATCAGCAGCAGACAGAAGATCTGCCGCCCAATCGATTGGCTATGCTGGAACAATGAACTCATGGTGTCTTCAGAACAAAAGCTGAGCCCGCAGGCAGAAATTGTATCGATTGTCAGACGCACGCAGGCAACCTATCGCAGGATTCTGCCGTGTGCAATGCTCGAATGCCATGAAATGCGGGTAAGATAAGATCAAATTAAGATTGTGGGGACTCCGGTTTCGGCTGCAATCGAGATATTCAGACCCGCAAGTGGGTTATTCCTGCGGGTGGACAGGTTTGCGGTGGTTCAGTCGCGATCTGTCCGTGCTGACTGCCACTGTTCCATTGTGCAGATGACTTCGCGGGCGTGCTGTCCGTTGTAATCTCCCACGACTCCATCCGCGGCCATCCAGTCGATCATGCGAGCAGCGCGGCCGTAGCCGATCCCGAGGGCTCGCTGCAGCAGCGAAACACTGCCGCGACCTTCTCGAATCACCACTTCGACAGCCGAATCATAAAGGTCGTCATGCGGCCGATCAGCCGGATCACTGCTGCCACCACCGGCGGCCTGTCCGGCCTGAGCGGTCAGGCGCATCAGCTCGTCGTTGAATTCCGGAGCCGTGTCATTGAAGTAGTCGATGACGGAGTTGATTTCGTCGTCGCTGACATAGGTGCCCTGAGCGCGTGTGACGTGGCTGGTGCCGGGTGCGAGGTACAGCATATCCCCGCTGCCCAGCAGTCGTTCGGCGCCTGATTCATCCAGGACCACTCGGCTGTCCATCTTGCTGGCGACCTGGAACGAGATCCGTGCGGGCAGGTTGGACTTGATCAGCCCGGTGATGACGTCGACGGTGGGTTTCTGAGTTGCGAGGACCAGATGAATTCCGACGGCTCGTGACTTCTGAGCAAGTCGGATGATATAGGCCTCGACTTCTTTTCCGGAGGTCATCATCAGGTCGGCCATTTCATCAGCGATGATCACGATGAAGGGCAGTCGTTCGGGAATTGAGGCGGCTTCCGGATCCTGTTCGCCGACCCCCAGTCGTTCGAGGATTTCTGAGCGTCCCAGTTTATTGAAGCTGTCGAGGTGTCGTACGCCGGCGCGAGCCAGCAGGTCATACCGTTCTTCCATGGTATCAACGGCCCATGCCAGTACCGCTTCCGCTTTTTTCATGTCGGTGATGACCGGGTGCATGAGGTGTGGAATGCGTTTGTAGGGGCTGAGTTCCACCATTTTGGGGTCGATCATCAGCATCCGGACTTCGTCCGGAGTGCGGGTCATCAGGAGTGAGATGATCAGTGTATTCAGGCAGACGCTTTTGCCCGTTCCAGTCCGACCGGCGATCAGCAGGTGTGGCATTTTGGCGAGGTCAACAGCCAGCGGGCGGCCGCTGACATCCTTACCAAGGAACAGGGGCAGGCGCAGTGATTCGCAGCCCACGCCGGTGGACTGCAGCAGTTCACGCAGACGGACCATGACCTGTTTGTCATTGGGAACTTCGACACCCACGGTGTTCTTGCCTGGGATGGGTGCGACGACGCGTACCGCGGGGACTCGCAGAGCGATTGCGAGGTCATCTTCGAGGGCTGTGACTTTGCTGAGTCGCAGGCCTTTTTCCAGTTCCAGTTCGAACTGTGTCACGACGGGGCCGGTGTCGATTTCGGAGACGCGGACATTCAGTCCGAATTCGGCGAAGGCCTGTTCGAGTGTATTGGCGGCCAGTCTGGCTTTCTTCGCCAGCTGTTCATAGGGGAATTCTTCGCCTTCGGTCAGCAGATCCACTGCCGGCAGGCTGTAGCCGGGTCGTTCAGTTCTGGCTGCAGGGGGGGGAGTTTTATTGGCGGCCGGAGCATTGATGCGGATGTTTCGGCTGGAGGCGGGCAGTACGGCAATGCGAGGCTGTGCCGGTGTTTCGTCTGCATCCTGATCCTGCTCATCAGTCGCCTCTGTGGGGGCTGCAGGAATTCGGCGGAACGGCAGCGTAGCAGGTTCGTCTTCGGTTGTGGTGTTGACGGCTGTGGCGCGACTGGTGGATTTGTCAGCCGTGGTGGCACTGATCGCAGCATTGGTGGCAGAAGCAGAGGCAGAGGCTCGGCGTCCGCGGGTTCTGGCGGGCGCGGGGGGGGCGGCAGTGGGTTCCTGGGCGACTTCGATGTCAGTGAACGCTGTGGGTTGGGTGGCTCCGCGAGTCGTGCTGACGCTGGGTGCTGTGGTTCTGGCTGTGGAGGCCTGTGAGCTGCGGACCAGCCAGCGCAGGGAGGCCCCGGCGAAGCTGGTGGGCAGGACACTGAGTTTGAGTGCGGGCAGCAGCAGATCGGCCAGTGGCGTGAGGACGACACCGGCGGCGAACAGGCTGCCGCAGAGGATCAGGATCCCGGTCGGGGAAAACAGTCGCTGCAGCAGCAGCCCCAGCAGAGCGCCCAGCTGGCCCCCACTGCCGTACAGGGAGCCGGTGGCCAGTCCGGGCATGATCAACTGGAGCAGAACGCAACCGGAAGCGACGAGCATGACAAGACCGGTCAGAGTGGGCGCGGTACCGCGTGAGGGTTCGCGAGCGAACAGTTTCAGGTCCCAGGCGGCGAGGGTCAGCAGGACAATCCAGATCCCGGCTCCCAGCAGCTGGCCCCCGTGGAAGGCAAGTGCAGCGCCAGGATTGCCGCAGATATTGAGCGGCGTTTCGCGAGTGGGGAAAACGACGGTTGAGGGGGGGTCTGCGGCGTCGTAGCTGAGCAGGCTGAGCCCTGAAAAGACGACCAGCGCCAGCAGGCCAAGCGCCAGCAGGTCAGTCTTCAGTCGATCGGAGTCAAACATGGCAGGACCGTCGTATGCGAGCAGGAAGACAAAAGTCGTGAGCGTCATCCTTGCTGACGGAAGCGACACAGCCTTCCGCAGAGAGTAACCCGTGTGCAACCCTAGCACTGCGGGTTTGGCAGGATGTTTGAAAACGGCAGCAGGTGCTGCATTCGAGCAACGTGTGGCGAGAGTTTTCGGGCGGTGCGGTTGATTTCGATTTTGCGGATTCGGGGGCTCCGGGCGGCTGTTCGTGGAATCGGTTCTGCAGGTCACGACCTTACGGAAACGCGTCTGTCGGTGATTTTTTGTGCTTGACATTCAAGTGTGGTCCGGGTGGAGGTGTGGGCGGACCGGCAGAATCTGCCGACAGGAACGGTCTGGTCCGGGGGCTGTTGGCCGTTAGAATTGGTGGGTTGGCCCGGGAATGGTTTCCGGATGGGTCTGCACCGTCGGTGGCAGCTTCGCCTATGGCTGGATATCGCGAACACATAACAGTCAGTGGTCTGCTGGGGCTTGGCTGTGGTGCTGCGGCGCTGTTGTCGGCTGGCTACAGCTTTGTGCAGGCGGCGATCGCAGCGGCGTTGACATGGGTCGCCGGGATGTTGCCGGATCTGGATGCGGAAGGTGGTCGTCCGATCCGTGAGCTGATGACTTTGCTGGCCGCTCTGACCCCTCTGTTTCTGATGCAGCAGGTGCAGTCGCTGGGGATGAGCAGTGACCACACGCTGTTCTTTGCATTGCTGACGTATGCAACGGTTCGTTATGGGGGTGCATTTCTGCTGGCGCGACTGACGGTTCATCGGGGTATGTTCCACAGCATTCCGGCGCTGCTGATTTTTTCTGAGCTGACTTTTCTTGTGTATCACAGTGATGACCTGCGTGTACGAACTCTGATGGCCGTCAGCGTGGGGCTGGGTTTTCTGTCGCATCTGGTCCTGGACGAGATGTACAGTGTGCAGTGGGATGGATCGCGAGTACGTTTTGCAAAGTCTTCCGGCAGTGCTTTGAAGTTCTGGGGTGAGTCGGCATTGCCGAACGGTGTGACGATGGGCCTGTTGATTTTCCTGACGTATGCAGTGCTTGTGGACCTTGATTATATTCGTGATCCCGGCAGGGCACCGGCTCCTGAAGTGCTGGAGAGCACCAGCGAGCTGCCGGATGCTCCGCTGTACAGGTAGTGTCCCTGCAATGTTCTGAGGGGTGTGCTTCGGGAGCGTCAGCATGAAGTCAGGATCAGTACTGGCAATTCTGGTGTTGGTGTCTGCGGCGCGCTGCTGTGCAGCGCAGCAGGTGCTGCCTGAGTTTATCGGAGTTGCGGATGCGCTGGACCGCCAGACCCGTCGGGGCGTGATTCCTGAACACAATGCCGTGGCGCGGCTTTGCGAGGTGGTGGAGTTGTATCCCGACGGTTACAGCGTGCGGCTGCGACATCGACTGGAGTTTCATCGGCGACTGGGTGTTCCGGCGGCGGGGCCGGAAACACCACGCTTGCGGGAGCTCACCAGATTCCAGAATGAATTCCGTGAAGTCGAACATCTGCTGCGTCTCGCGGATGTGCGTTTTCAATTGCCGGGATTTCACGAAGACAGCTCGCCGGAATCGACCGTCCTTCTGGCAGAGAAAGCCCGGCTGGATGTTGATCGATTGCCGTGGATCGCGGAGCAGTATCCGACAGTCGCCTTGTGGCTGCGTTCGCAGGAGCCGGTGCTGCGGGTAATTCGGGAATCAGTGACTCGTTCGCACTGGTACATGCCGGTGTTCCAATCGCGCGGTTCTGACGGGGGTCAGCTTCCCGTGGCGCTGCAGCATCCGTCAGCCGGCGAGCTGCTGGCTGTGATGTCACTGTTGCGAACATCGGCGATGTTTCGACTGGGCGAGGGGCAGGTGCGGGCGGCCGGCACGGAATTGCTGACTTTGCTGCGACTCAGCCGACATCTGCAGTCCGCACTGAATCCTCACTACTTCACGGGTATGGCCATGGAATCGGTGGGCAGTGAGCTTTGTCGGGCATGGCTTTCCTCGACGGCGGTGACTGAAGCTGACATTGATGAATTCATGGCATCCCTGCAGGCACTGCCGGTGGCATCGGATCCACTGCTGTATTGTGAGCAATACGATCGCGTGGTGACACTTGAGTTGCTGGAATTTCTGCGTCGCGACAAGGAGTTCAGCCTGATCTGTCTGCCGGATCCGCTGGCCGACCAGTCGGCGGTCCGCATAGTGCAGCAGGTCCTTCGTCAGCAGTCAGCAGACTGGGAGGCGGTGGCACAACG
The DNA here is from genome assembly GCA_903858815.1 of uncultured Planctomycetaceae bacterium. Lineage (GTDB taxonomy): Bacteria > Planctomycetota > Planctomycetia > Planctomycetales > Planctomycetaceae > SXXK01. The sequence continues at coordinate 7,798 of CAIOKE010000228.1, forward strand.
GTTGAACAGAGAATACGATCGGCTGCAGCAGGTGTACGCATCTGCTGACATCACTCAGGCCATGCTGCAGATGGATCAGGTCACGGAGCAGTGGGAGGGGGCGTGGCAGCAGTCGAAATCGGCGTTGGAAACGGGGAAGTCGGTCAGTCAGGACACGGTCACCGAGTACATCAGCCTCCGTCTGCTGCTCGGCCTTCCAGCGCTGCACCGCAAGCGTGGGTTTGCACTGGGGACTCGTATTGATCACTCGTTGCTGCAGGCCGGCTGCTGGTTGCGAAAGTACCAGATCCGCATGGGTGACTGGCCGGAAACTCCGGGGGAGGTGGAGCAGTTGTTTGGGTGTCGTCTGCCTCTGGATCCTGTGAGTGGGCAGTCTCTGAAGTATCGGCGAACGGGTGCCGCGATTCGCTTTTATTCGGTGGGCTGGAATGGCATCGATGATGGTGGCGTCAGGAATCGCATGGGCGAGACTGCCAGCAGTGCGGACGACATCGAGTATTCACTGCCTTTCAGCCTTGCCCGCCCTGCGAGGCTGCCTCGTTTCTGAATGGTGTTCGCGGTGCTGGCTGCCTCGCGGGCCGATCGGCTTAACGTGAAATCCAGCGCGCGGGGTAAGGACCTTGTTGTTACCCGGAAACCCAGGCGTTCCATTGGAGCGAGTGTTTCGTTTTTGCTTGTCCGCGGCTGCGATTCAGGCCTGAAGGGTCGGTTTCCGAAAGCCCCGGCCACAAACAGCTGAATTTGGGATCAACGCAAAATGAAGTGCGCACCTGCAAGTTGAAGTGCAAGAAGTGTTTACAAGGAGTGGTCAACTCGGTCTGATGAGCAGTATCTAACCCTGTTTCATCAGGAGAATCGAGATGACCACGGCGGAATTGTATCAGTCTTTGGGTGTTTCTGGCTACGAGCACGAGGCCTGTTGGCGAAAGAATGGTGTCTTTCAGGATCAACGCGAAATCCTGTGCGCAGCTGCAGACTGCATTGCCAGAGGTGTTGACTGCGAACCTGTGAGGGCGAAGCTCACGTTGAGCCGAACACCCCGGCACGCACTGATCCCCCCGGCTCAGCGGGAGCATCCGCCACAACGGGGGCGGGCTTTGCGATTACTGAACACCGAACACTGAACACTGAAAACAGACGTCCGGCTCGGCAGGAGCCTCGCCCTCCCACGGGGAACTACCGAGCACTGGTTCGGTGACCCAACTACAGGCAAAACTCGTTGGCTGCCTCACACAGCACACTTCATTTTACGTTG
>CAIOKE010000229.1 GCA_903858815.1 uncultured Planctomycetaceae bacterium
CCACCCCTCACCCGTAGCCTGGGCTTCAGCCCGAGTTCCCACCCCCACGTCCGCGCAAATCCACCCCTGCCCTTCCACTGAAAATACACCGAACCAGGCCGGACAGGTATGACGCCGAAGCCAAAATGCAGCCCGAGCATTCCTGACGCGAGGGACAAAATGTAGCCCGAGCATTCCTGCTCGGCCCCTTCCCTCAAAAAACACTGGTGATTTCAAAGAGGACAAAAAGCTCGTGCCCGGGCTAAAGCCTTAACCGCCACCGCCACCGCCACCGACACTGCCACCGACACTGAAAACTGAAAACTGAAAACCGAAAACTGAAAACCGAAAACGCCCCAGCCCGTGCGAATTCCCGGTGACCAGTGGACTTTTGGCCCGCCTGACGTGCACAATAGAGTCGTTCGAACTGCCCGCAACAGGAGCCCTTCTGCCATGTCGTTCCCGGAACTGCCCATTTCAGATCGCCTCGCCTGTCGCCGCACGTTTCTGCAACAGTCCGGGCTGTCGCTGGGATCAATCGCCCTCGCCAATCTGCTGGCTCGCGATACCGTTGCGGGTGACCGAGCCATGGCGGCGCGCACCAGTCTGCTGCCAGCAAAAGCCAAAAACGTCATCTTCATGTTTATGGCCGGTGGCCCCAGCCAGCTGGAACTGTTCACTCCCAAACCTGTACTCAACCAATACCACGGGCAGGCCCCGCCAGCCAGCATGATGGAAGGTCGTCGCTTTGCTTTCCTGCCTGCCGACGCTCGACTCCTCGGCTCCAACCGCCGGTTCGGAAAATGGGGTCAATGTGGCATGGATCTCAGTGACATACTGCCGCATCACCGCAACATCGTGGACGACGTCTGCTGGGTCCGCAGCGTAGCCACCAACGTCTTCAACCACGGCCCGGCCAAAATGTTCATGAACTCAGGCTTTCAGGCCCCCGGACGCCCCAGCCTTGGGTCGTGGGTCGCATGGGGTCTGGGCAGTGAATCCGACAGTCTGCCTGGTTTCGTCGTGCTGCAATCCGGCCCACGCGGACCGCGAGGCGGAAATATTCTGTGGTCCAGCGGTTTCCTGCCCACAACGTATCAGGGCGTTCCGTTTCGCAGTCGCGGCAACCCGATTCTGAACCTCGCCAGCCCCCCCGGCATCTCGCGCGAAGCCCAGCAGGACTTCACCAGTACCGTTGGGCAGCTCAACTCGCTGCGGATGCACGATGTCCGTGACCCGGAAATCCGCACTCGAATTGAAGCCTATGAAACTGCGTTCTCAATGCAGACTGCTGCTCCGGAACTGACAGACCTCACCTCCGAAAGCAAAACAACGCTGGATCTGTACGGTGCCGTACCTGGACAGGCATCGTTCGCCGCCAACTGTCTGCTGGCCCGGCGGATGGTTGAACGCGGAGTCCGTTTTGTGCAGCTGTACCATACTGACTGGGACCATCACGGCGGCAAAGGCGCCGACCTTGACTCAGCCCTGGACACCGTCTGCCGCGAAGTTGATCAACCGGCCGCTGCACTCGTACAGGATCTCAAAGCACGCGGACTGCTGGAAGACACGCTGGTCATCTGGGGTGGCGAATTCGGACGCACTCCAATGGGTGAACCTCGTGAAACCACAGGTCGCGATCACCATATTGATGCCTTCACCATGTGGCTGGCCGGCGGTGGAATCAAAGCCGGTCACATTCACGGAACCACCGACGAAATGGGCTTCGGCCCGGTGGAAGGCCGCGTCCATGTGCATGACCTGCACGCCACCATTCTGCAGCTGCTGGGACTGGATCACCTGCAGCTGACCTTCCGTTTCCAGGGCCGTGACTATCGCCTGACGGATGTGCATGGCAGTATTGTCCGTGAGATTCTTGCCTGAAGCCATGTCCTTATGAATCCTGCTGATCACACCACCAGCCAGCGATACGGCTTCGCTTCAGCGATTGTTCGCAGGCTGCGATCAGCCGGCTATCAGGCACTGTTTGCTGGCGGCTGTGTTCGTGATCAGCTGCTGGGCCGGATTCCCAAAGACTACGACGTCGCCACCAGTGCCTCCCCCGAACAGGTCATGAATCTGCTCGGACGACAGCGCACGATCCCGGTTGGAGCTGCATTTGGAGTGGTCATGGTGCCCGGCAGTACTGCGGCCGAAGGCGCCGTGGAAGTCGCCACATTTCGCAGTGATGGTCAGTACATTGACGGACGTCGCCCGACCTCGGTGCGATTCTGTTCGCCAATCGAAGATGCTCAGCGACGCGACTTCACCATCAACGGTATGTTCTTCGACCCGCTGGAAAATACGGTTCTTGATTACGTCGGCGGCCAGCAGGATCTGCAGCAGCAGGTTGTGCGGGCGATCGGGGACCCGCTGGCAAGGTTCCATGAAGACAAATTGCGACTGCTGCGCGCTGTGCGGTTTACGGCCACTTTCGGATTTCGCCTTGATCCGGCCACTGAACAGGCCATCTGCAGCACCGGCCACCAGATCACCCAGGTCAGTGTCGAACGCATCGCTCAGGAAATGCGGCGAATGCTGGAACATCCGGAACGAGCACTGGCGTGTCGCCTGCTGCAGCAGACCGGACTGCTGCCCGCGATACTGCCCGAGCTGCAGGGATTGGACGGATCTGCCGGCAGCGACTTTACCACACGGCTCAGCATCCTGCAGGCTCTGTCTGTCGAGTCTGCTGAAGCGGCGTGGGCCATTCTGCTGCAGCCGCTGTTTCAGCCGCAGCAGGCCGACGCCAAACGCCGGCTGAGTCTGATTCACGCACTGCTGCGACGACTGAAGATGTCGAACCAGGAAATCGAAGACATTGGCTGGCTGACGGCCCACCGTGCAGCACTGCACAACCTTGCCGCTCGCCCGCTGCACGACATCAAGCCCCTGTTGCACCACAGCTGCAGTCGACTGCTGCTGGCCATCAACGACGCTGCAGCGCACGCGGCCGGCACTGTCTCTGACGACAGCAACTGGGCTCGCAGGTTCCTGTCGACTCAGACACCCGATCAGCTGAACCCACCACCGCTGATTTCCGGACACGACGTCGCAGCCGCCGGAATTCCTCCCGGCCCCAAAATGCGACTGCTGCTGCAGCAGATTCGCAACGCCCAGCTGGACGAAATCATCGGCACCCACGCCACCGCGCTGCAATTCCTGCAACAACTGATCACCACCACCAACCCGTAGCCGAATCCGAACCAAACTCTTACCAGGTCCGCAGCCCGAGCATTCCTGACGCCAGGGACAAAAATGTAGACCGAGCATTCCTGCTCGGCCCCGTACCGCAAAAACACTGCGTTTTTCAATGTGCTGAAGTCGATGTGACGGCCTCAGCCGACTTTTGTCCCTCGCGTCATCCCTGCTCGGCCCCCCACACACACGTAGCCCCGGCTTCGGCCCGAGTCGCCCTCGATCCTTCCCCCGAAAACCCCAAACGCCCCAAAACTCCGGATGCAGGCGATAAAGGTGATCACGCGCGCTGAAACCCACGCTACGGCTTCCCCAGACCACTGAAAACTGAAAACTGAAAACTCCTATCCTTCCAACGCCCGGCGCAGAATTGGTTCGAGCGCATCGGCATGCCGCTGAAAGCCCAGATCGGAAGGGTGCGAACCATCGGTCGTATCATCACGGTCTGCCCCCAGCAGGGATTCGCCGTCCACATAATGCAGTCCCGTGACGCCCGCATCCAGCAGCTTCTGATATGCCGCCTTCAACGCAGCGCGACTGCTGGTATTACGTTCGCGCTGTCCATCCAGCAGCCAGCTGCCCGAATAACTGCGGTCTTCGACCAGCACAATCGGGGTTTGCGGTCGAGCTTTCCGCAGCTGCTGCACCAGCGGCTCAGTTTTGGCAGCTACTTCATCGGCAGCCATATTCGGCAGACAGTCAATCACATAAGCGGCCGTATCCAGTTCGGTCAGGAACTGCCCGACTTCGGCTTCCATGCGTCCATTCCCGCTGAAACCCAGATTGATCACCGGCCGATTCAATCGGCGTCCCAGAATTGCCGGATGCGGCATCCCCGGCCGTGATGCGCAGGCGCCATGAGTAATCGAGGTGCCGTAGAACAGAATGGGGGACTGTGTCCGTGGAGCGATGGGCTGGAACTTTGCCCCCATCGGGACCCCCACCCGCAAAGTCTCTGTGCCGTTATACAGCGGCAGATAGATTGCGTAATCACGTTCACCCGCTCGAATCCCGCTGACGATTTTCGTTTTGACCTGCTGAGTCTTCGGGGCAACAACAGCCACCCATTTCCACGATCCATCAGTATCCGTGGCATACAGATCCAGCCCACTGACCCCGGTCGCCGGCATATGAGGCATCGCCAGATTCGAGCTGGTTACGGAGTAATCCGCGTGAATTTCGGTTGCATCGGTACGAAACCGCACCAGCATTCCAGCGGAATGTCGACTGAGATTCCAGACGGCATCGCGAACAACGCCCTTTGCACGAGCCGGCAGGCGATCAAAGTACTTTTCGGTATCACTGAACGCTCGCCCTTCAACCCCCCAATCGCGTACATCCGCCCAACTCACAGCCGACTCGTCCGCCGAAACCTCACGACGAACACAAACCGTTGCCACAGCCGAAGAAGCCACCGAAAGAAAACTACGCCTGCTGAAACTCATGACTGACACTCGGAAAAAAGACTCGTCACCAGAATCTGTAGATGACTTGTGGAGGCGGGAACTTCCCGAGTATATGCAAAAGTGCGACTTCCGCCACGTTGAACGAATTCAATCCAGTGGCTTTTTTCATGGTCAATTCGGAACCAATTCGGTAAAAGTGGGTCTTGATGCCGCAGCATTTCGCCCACCGACATCAACGGCTGAATCCACGCAGCATGGTGCGATCTGTCCACTCATCAAGGACCTTTCCGGCCCACACCAGAGCACTGTATTCCCGGAATCGCTGGAAGTCTTCCCGTGACAGCCATGCTTGCACTGTCTTCCGGTTGTGCTTCAGAATTTCTCGAAGTTCCGTCGTCTGACGATCAGTCAGATTCTCTGGCCGTTTCAGCAGCAACCAGTGAGCCTCCTCCGCACCGGCTCGAAAACTGCGACTTGCAGCCCGCGAGTCTCTTCGTGACGACGTGTGAAATACGGCCGCCGGTTCCGCCCTGCTCGACCGATTCTTACACCAATTCCGCGAATTTCCCGACCCTGTTCAGGATACTTTGCGGCTGAATCTTGCAGGCTCCCAGTCTGGAACTTTTGTTGACAACTGTATCCCGACAGAACTGCACGATGTTTTCCTGCTCAAACGGCGGTTGTCCATTTTTCTGCACCTCCCATCAATCCCGAGTCCCGTTTGCTGAACTCGAGCAGTGCTTTTTACTCACACATTGTACCCGCAGATTCGAATGATGAACCTGTTTTTAAGGGATGGGGCCGAGCAGGAATGCTCGGGCTACGGCTGTCGGCGAACAACGACAGCGGAACACGGACTGTTCACTTCGGCTCAGCAGTCGCTTCGCCCTCCCGACGCAAGAAACCCCGTATTCGGGGTCGTTTCAGTTCTGCCTCGACCACTCTCTGTCAACACACCTCGCCAGTCAATCGGCAGCTGCACACAGGATTTCGCGTTGATGCCGGTATTCCCGGCTTCCATACGGCAGGGAATTCACAATTCTGAGCCCGGCGGTGCAGTGGTTGGTGGTGTCGCAGAACGCTCTTTCGCTGTGCTTTTGGCCGCGA
>CAIOKE010000230.1 GCA_903858815.1 uncultured Planctomycetaceae bacterium
CCAGGGGGACTTTCCCCGGGACCACCGAGCACCAGCTCGGGGGACGCCCAAAAACACCCGTCAGCTGCAGATAACGGTACGGCGGTACGGCGCGAGCGGGCCGTTCGGCTCGGCAGGAGCCTCGCCCTCCCAGGGGGACTTTCCCCGGGACCACCGAGCACCAGCTCGGGGACGCACAACAACACCCGTCAGCTGCAGTTAACGGTACGGCGGTACGGCGCGAGCGGGCCGTTCGGCTCGGCAGGAGCCTCGCCCTCCGAGGGGGAACCTCACTGAAAACTGACCACTGAAAACTGAAAACTGACCACTATGACTGCCTGCCCGGCTCGGCGAGGGCCGCGGCATATTCGGCGGGAGTGTTTATGTTGCGCAAGCTGCCAAGTTCAGGGTCAACCGCACGCAACAGTCGCGATTCAATCCGTAAAACACCCGGCAACTCTGACAACAGCCGCAGACGACGTTCTCCACCAGCCAGCAGCTGCTGCACGTCAGCAAAAATCCCCACAGAATACACCCCGCACAAAGGATGCAGACGCTCACTGTCACAGACCATCACACCCCGCTGCCCGGACAGCTCCTGCTGCAGCAGGGCAATCACTCGAGGCTCCAGAAACGGTACGTCACAGGAGGTCAGAAAAACAGCATCGACCTGCTGCTGAACAGCGGCAAGGCCAGCCTCCAGTCCACGCAGCGGCCCCTCGTTCGGTGCAAGATCCACCACCACACGCACAGCGGCCGGCAAACCCGCCGGCACCTGCCCAGCCGCAGTCACCACAACCACCGGCGCACCCTCAGGTATCCCCGCCACAACCCGCTTCAACACCCGCAGCAGCATCGTTCCGTCAGGAAACGGCAGAGCCGCTTTGTCCTGCCCCATGCGAGTCGACCGGCCGCCACACAGTACGATCGCTGCAAGGCGCATCGTTACGGCTTCCGCCCCCGACCCAGCTGCACCAACACCACCGGTGCTGAGCCCGCAGCTGCTGCCGAGTCCGTTTTACTGCAGCCGGAACAGCCCCCGCAGTGGCCCGTCGAGCGTCGCAGGAATGGCAGCCGTCGCAGCACAATCACCGCTGCCACCGCAATCAATCCCCATGTTGCCAGCCACTGCCCGTACATCAGCTGCTATCCCTCACGATTCCACCCCTCGGCACCGCCTCAGACACTACACAAGACCTGTCAGCACTCCATCTTTGCAGAATCCGGGATTGCCAAACGTCTCAAGATGATGCCCAAAGCCATGAGCCAGAGCCAGCAACAGACGGTTATGCGGCACCTTGGGGTACACCAGCGATCGTCCCATCTGGAAATCCAGCCCATTCCCCACCATCAGGAACGGAATGTTGTCCAGCGTATGCGAATTGCCCTGCCCCAGCTCGTTCCCCCACACAATCAGCGTATTGTCCAGCAGTGATCCCGTGCCTCCGGGTTCCGGAGTTTCCGCCAGTCGCCGCACCAGAAATGCCAGCTGCTCGCAATACCACGTATTGATCTTCGTCAGCTTCTCATGAGCCTCCTTGTTTTCGTTCGGCTCGTGCGACAGTTCGTGGTGACCTTCATCAATCCCCAGCCAGCGCATCTTCGGCTGGCCCACGGAATTGGTCATCTGAAACGTGGCCACTCGAGTAAAGTCATTGACAAAACTGTTGACCAGTAACTCCATCTGCATCTTCGTAATGGCCGGGATGTTGTCGTTCTCTTCGCGAATGCCCTGTTCCAGCACCGGCATGACATGGCCCGATTCACCATCCTTTGCAGATCGCAGCTGCTGCTCCATGCCACGCACAAATTCCGCATGCTCCTCCAGCAACTGTCGGTCTGCTCCGGAAATGACACGGCTGATCTTCTGCAGATCTTCCCGCACCACATCCAGAACCCCCGTCAGCACCTCACGCTGCTGCACCTGTCCATACAGACGACGAAACATCTGGTAGGGATCGTCGATCGGAGCCACCGGTTTGTTGGCACCAAGATAACTCATGCGAGTCCACGTGTCGGCCCGGTCAGGCACCATCACACCAAACTCAAGAGTTCCGAAACGCGTGCGAGTCTCTTCGCGAGACTGCAGAAATCGAGCAATCTCCTGGTCAATCGATATCCCGCTGGCCCAGCCGGCAGGAGTGTCTGAACCACCCTGAATGTTGCCGGGAAACAGTTCGATCCCCGTCAGCAGACAACCCATGCCACGCATGTGATTGTCACCATCACCACGAACCTTGTCGCAAACACCTTTCAGAACCAGCATCCGATCCTGAAAATCCTGCAGCGGCTGAAGAATACGTTTCAAAGTGAACTGCTGGCCCTCTTCGTCCGGCCAGAAGTCCCACGGGACCGTACCGTTCGGACTGAACATCACCACCAGTCTTTGCTTGCGCACTTCCCGAGCACCAGACGCAGCAAATGTGCTGAGGTTGGACACAAAGGGCAAAGCGGCTGAGCTGAGTCCCAGCCGACGGATGAAGTCACGACGAGTCTGCATGGAGCGGTCCAGAATCAGGCGGGTTCAGAAAGGTGGGCTGTTATCCGTATTATCATCGGGTTTCTGTGCCGGCTGCAACAGTCCGTTCGGAATTCGAGTTCCAGCCCCGCAAAGCGGAAATGACGGCAATCTCCACCTGCACACGCCGAATACTGAATTCGTGCTGCTCCAGCAGCTCAGCCAGTCGCTGAATCGTGTCCGGGCCATAAGCAAGAATCGGCTGCTGCACCTGATGGTGAAACAGCTGCCGCACAAACGATCGCCGAGTTTCTTCACTGCGGGCCAGAAAACCGGCCAGTTCCCTCGCCCCGTTGAATCGCACCAGCTGACCGTTCCGCTGCTCATACTGGCCCGTGGCATCAATCTCACGGTCACGCTCCTTCTGCCGAAAACGGCCGACGGCATCAAAATTCTCCAGCGCAAAACCCGCCGAATTGATCATGCGATGACAACCGGCACACAGCTCAGGACTGGTCTGCACCGAAACACGCTCCCGTGTCGTCAGTTCCGGAGACAATTCGGGAGCCTCCGGGGCCACAGCCACCGGCGGAGGCTTGATGCCACGACCCAGCACGGCCCGCGTCAGGAAGACACCCCGGTGAATCGGTGAGCTGGAGTCCGTATACGCGAGGCCTGACAACAGCAGAGGATGGGAAATCACCCCAGCCCGACGGTCCGGCTCAAATGGCACAGCGGCAAAGTCCTGCTGCGTCTCAACCCACGGAACTCCATAGAATTCCGCCATGCGACGGTTCATCCACGTGTGCTCGGACAACAACAGCTGGCGAAAATCGGCCCGCTCCGTCGCCACCAGCTCCTCAAGTGCCAGCTCGAGCGACGTTCGCAGGTCAGCCGCCAGCTGTGCACTGAATCCAGGGTAGTGCTGATCGCTCTTGTCCAGATCCTGCAGTCGATCCAGATTCAGCCACGATCTCAAAAATTCCAGCAGTCGCGTGCGAGCTCGCGGATCATTCACCATTCGCCATGCCTGTTCCCGCAGCTGCTGCTCAGTCCGCAGCTGGCCAGCCGCCGCCGCTTCACGCAGATTCCCGTCCGGGATGGAGTTCACCAGCGCAAACGACAATCGCGATGCACGATCAAACTGATCATCAGCCCCACTGACCTCACGGTAAAGAAATCCGGGCGACAGCAGCGTCAGCAGCAGCGAACGACGCAGACCCTCCTCTGCAGAATTCGCACCCGCAAACTGATCGTCCACGTAACGCTGCCGCAACTGATCAGTCAGCGGCCGCCGCAGGGCCCGCTCGGCAAACTGGCCAGCAAACTCCCGGATCTTCGCCGCAGCATCATCGCCATCACGCTGCCGAATCAAATCCTTCAGACCCGCAAGGATTCGCTCAGACACCTCGATCGCTGCGGTCGTCACAGCTTCATCCCACTCCTGAGACACACTGGTGCCTCGCTCATAGCCCGCACTGCGATCATCGGGCGGGAACGCAGTTTCCACGACCAGCACTTCCGGGGAATTCTTCGGGATCAAATGTCGAGTCGGCAGAATCTCGTCAACACCCCCCGGAGGCTTCCACATCAGCTGCACCGATGCCGTTGCCTCCCGAAACTTAAACCACTCCAGACGCAACGGATACAGACGCCCCGCCAGCAGATAACGGGCCCCGCGAAACTCCGTCTCGGGCCCCGAACGTACCCACGCATCAATCAATGGTGCAGACCGGCCGTTGACATACAGGCGAGTCGCGTTTTCGGTCCGCACCACAAACTCATACCAGCCTGTTTCACGAGCATACACTGAGCCGTCCCAGGCAATCGCAAAGGCCTCCTCTTCAATCTTTTCCCCGTCCGGACTGAAGGCACCAAACTGAAAGTCCACCACAGCGTCCTGTCGCTGGATGACTCGCCTGTCACGCCGCAAACCCCGTCCCGCAAAATACTCAGCGTTCAAACCACGCTCACTGTCGATCGCCTGACGCCAGCGAAACTCAACACCCAGATCCGCGATCGCATTGCGATACTGCTGTACGGTCAGCCGAGTCAGCTCCAGACGCGGAGGATTCAGACGCGTCTGAGCCTCAGGTGAATAAAACGCCCCCTGCATCCACTCTGCTACTGCCACCGCGTCATCACCCACACAGTCCTCAGGCGAACCCTCAGGCATCGTGCGAGTAATCAGATCGGCCAGGTCCGCCAGCGAACGATCCCCAAAGATCGGCGCAGGTGTCTGTGGAGTCCCCTGACCGTTCACTCCATGGCACGAAATACAACGCTGCTCGTAAATCTGCTGACCACGACTTTTTTCGTCATGCACCGCCACCCCGGACACAGACCGACCACAGACCAGCAGAGCCATCACAAGCCCCACCAGCCGCAGCCACGATCGAACCAAAGTCAATCCAACAAACATAAGTCGGTTTTCGGTTTACGGTTTTCGGTTTTCGGTTTTCAGTTTTCGGTTTTCGGTTTTCGGTTTTCAGTTTTCAGTTTTCAGTTTTCGGTTCGCTGAAACTCCCCCCTGGGAGGGTAAGGCTCCCGCCGAACCGAAGAATAGCTTTCAGCAATCAACCTGCTGCCTGCTGCCTGCTGCCTCCTCTCCTATCATCCGTTGTCGTTCGTGCAGGGCAACATCCGAGCCGGTGGCAATTTGGTGGATTACCAGAGGTGGCGAAGCGGCCGCAACGTGGCCAAACCCGGGCATAATCCGCAGAATTCGGCAGCATTGCCTCGACATCGCACCCGTTCTGTGGGGAGAATCGAGCAAAAACCGCTACAGACGGTCGGCCTAAGGAGCAGAAATGACGACTGCCTCACCTCGTGACAATTCACGACTGCAATGGGCGTTTTTCACGGCCCTGACCGTGGTCGGTCTGGCCGGACTGCTGTACAGCACAACGCCTGCGTTGCAGGATCAGATTGGCCTGCAGTCCAGCGTCCAGGCGCAGGAACCCGCCGGAACAGCCAGCTCAAAACAGCAAACCGGTACTCCGCAGGACAAAGCGTTTCGACTGCGGGAAATCCGTGCGAATGTTTTCGAATCGCCGGCCGGACTGCTGTATCTGCCCGGCAGCGATGAAGGACATCGCATCGATCATGTTGCTCAGCATCTTCAGGATAACCCTGCAAAGAAACTGCACGGTGTCTTTGAGGGTGATCGCAACCGCTGGCTGGCCACCATCGATGAAGCGTGGCGGAAGTCTGCTGCCGGCGGCCCACTGGTGAAACGCCAGCAGCAGAACAATCGCACCGTCACCACCGTCAACCTCAGACGACGACTGGGATACGTCGGCGGCTCTGAAGGTGCCCGCAAAGGTCAGCCAGAGTGTCGTCTGGTTCGCATCGTGACAGAGAATCGTCGCGAGGTGATCACGGCCTATCCCGTCCAGGCGTTCTAAGTCACTCAGATCTGCCGCGCACCGGCTCGGCCATTCTCTACGGCCCACGCGGACCGCGTAATCAGCGGTGCTCCCGGGCGATCCACATACTCAACGACCTGATACCGACTGCGCCACTCGTCGGGTGTCACTTCACAACTGACGTAGCCCCGTTCGGAATTCTGGAATTTCACGAACGGATTCTCAGACATCAGCAGGGCATGGCCAGTGGCCTTCTGAGTCCCGTTGCCACCGGAGGAAATCGATGTGCAGACAAATTCCGTCGCCACTGCCGCATCCTGTGGACGCCCGAAATCCAGCAACAGGTCATTCACCCAGTTGGAATGAATGTCCCCTGTCAGCACAATCGGATTGGAAATCTTTCGCGAAGCGATTTCTGACAGCAGCCGATTACGGGCCGCTTCGTATCCGGACCACTGATCCATACTGAACTTCTGATCGGCACCGGGCACACGATCAACGCGAGCCATCATCACCTGCTGCCCAAGGATATTCCAGCGCGCGTGGGAACTGCTCAGCTCCTGCAGCAGCCACTGTTCCTGCACGTCACCCAGCATCGTTGTACGAGGATCCAGGGCTGCGCCGGACAGCGGTTTCAGACCATCACCATTGGGCTGATCAGAGCGGTACTGTCGCGTGTCCAGCATTTCAATTCGGGCCAGCCGTCCAAAATCGATCGTGCGGTACAGACGCATATCCGGGCCACTGGGAACTGCCGGCTTTCGCAATGGCATGTTTTCGTAGTACGCCTGATACGCATTCGCACGACGCAGCAGAAACTGCTGGGGGTCCACTTCCGCCTCTTCAGAAACGGCCCCGGCACAGTTGTTGTCAAATTCATGATCATCCCACACCACCAGCCACGGACAAAGCGCGTGCATGGTCTGCAGCTGCGGATCAAGGCGATACTGAGCATACCGGTTGCGATAATGCTCAAGCGTCGTGATTTCGGGGCCCGCATGTTTCCGAACACGGTGATCCTTGCCCTCGTATTCGTAAATATAATCACCCAGATGCAGCACCAGATCCGGGTGCTCCTGCGCCATGTGTTCATAAGCTGTGAACAGGCCTGTCTCATAGTGCTGGCACGATGCGAAGCACATTTTCAGCCGGGCAGGCAGACTGTCTGCTGCCGGCATCGTCCGAGTTCGCCCGCTGCGGCTGACAGCGTCGCCACACAGGAAACGAAACCAGTACCACGTGTCAGGCTGCAGCCCGCTGACTTCCGCATGCACCGAATGGCCCAGTGCCGACGTGGCAGTTTCCACACCACTCCGCACGATCTTCCGAAAACCTTCATCGGCCGCCAGTTCCCAACGGACTTCAATGGTGTCGGCAAACAACCCACCACCCTGCAGAGGTTCAGGCGCCAGTCGCGTCCAGAGCACGACACCGTCACTTGTGGGATCCCCCGAAGCCACTCCCAGTGTAAATGGATTCTCTGCAAACCGCGGATTTCGCAGGACACCGACCGCCGTACCGCATTGCGCCAGCCACGGCAGCACCGCCAGTGAGGCCCCCGAGAAAATCCACTGCCGGCGAGTCCATTCCTGCTGCTGAATCTGACGACGGTTCATGCTGTTTCCTGATCTGCCTGAAACGGTAAGCCCCCGGCTCACGGAGAAAAACAAACGACTGAATCTGCCCCAGTGCAGCACAGCACTGTAAGAAAACCATGAACGATCAGCGAAAAAATATTTGATGCGAATTCAGTCGCACACCGGGACCACCGAGCACCAGCTCGGTGACGGCAATCCACGTCACCTCGGCTCGGCAGGAGCCTCGCCCTCCCAGCGGGAAACTCACGTGCACTGACCACCGAAAACCGAAAACTGAAAACTGAAAACCGAAAACCGAAAACCGAAAAAAGGCGCCCCGAACGGGGGCGCCTTTTCCGGATTACCAGCTTCCGACCAGTCGATTCAGCGACCGCCCTCCGCTCGCAGCTTTTCAACCAGACCGCGAAGCTCGCGGAGTTCGTTCTGCAGTGCTCGATTTTCATTTCGCAGAGCTTCTGCTTCACGCTGCTGACCACGCTCGTCACGCGGTTCGCCGTGACCTGCGTGGGCACGCTGCATCAGCTGCTCTTTGGCCGCTGCCAGCTCACGCTCCATGCCTTCCGCTCGCTGCATCAGTTCACGAGCCATATCCGGCATTTCTGCGGCCATCAGATTTTCTGCTGCGGCACGCACATGCCTGACCCGCCGAGCAGCCATTTCCAGTCGCTCCGCCTGCTCACGCAGCTCAGGAGACAGCTCGGGCTTCTGTTCCGGTTTCCCCGCTTCCGGCCTTTTCTCAAAAAACATGACGTCGTTTTTTTTCATGGCCGGACGCTCTCCGGCTGCCTGCTTCAGTCGCTGCTCCAGCTGCTGAATCTCTTGCTTCAACTCACCCCGTGCCTCGTCCGGAGTCTCCGGGTGCTGCGCTTTTTCGCGCAGCGCCACAAGTTCCTGCTTCATGCGGCCCAGCTCTTCGTTACGCCGCTCTTCATCCGCCCGAACTTCCTTCATCCGCTGCTCCTGCAGCTGACGCTTCTTCTCACGAGCCGCTTCATCAGCACCCTGCTCTGGCTTCTGAGCCTTCTCCGTTTTCTCCGTTTTCTCTGCCTTCTCGGCGACCTTTTCTTCAGCTGACGGTCTTGGCTTTTCATCAGCAGATGCCGGATTTGCAGTGACAGCAATCAGGCTCAGCAACAGCAGACTCAGAGTGGGTTTCAGCATGACAGAAGCTCCGGAGAATAAGACAACAACCAGAAACAAAGTGACGGACCAGCGACCACTATTCCGATGCCCTCGACTGACCAGCCACCGGCTTACCGTTGACCTGCAAAATCACCGAATTGGTAAGCGAATCGCCAAAGCGTTTGAAATCATTGAATGACCAGACCACCTGCTTTTCTCGATTCACCTCAATCAGCTGCGGATTGTTCGGACCAGCATGACAATTGTTGATCAAAAGGTTGCCACCAGGCAGGACCTGCAGCGAGGTGACCCACGCCAGCTGAATACCGGGCAGATCATTCTGATGCAGACTCCAGACCACCTGCCCGGCCTTTGTGACTTCCAGAATGGAATGTCCATTCCCGGTACCAATCAGCGTGTTGCCATTGGGCAGTCGATAGGCAGAAAAGACCTGGTTTCCGAACGCATCAACTCCGTGCCCCGGTCGACGTTCACGACCAAACAGCGGGACCTGATATTCCCACGCTGTCGTGCCATCCGGACGATATTCACGAACAAGACCTTCGGTTTCATGACAGACAAGGTAATTGCCGGAGGCAAGATGACGGACCAGTCGAGTGTCGTGGTGCGGATCCGGTTTGGGCACCTTCAGTGCAATCGTGTGGCGGACCTGCAGGTCGGGTGTCAGCTCGATCAGACGCGCTGGGCCCGATTCAGCGATCATGGTCGACCCGTCCGGCAATCGCTCGAACGCATGAATCTCGATGCGCACTCCGCTATTCGCTGGCTGTTTGGCGGCATCATATCGCCACACAATTTCGCCACTCCCCGGAATCATCTCGACAACTTCAGTCCAGCTGAGCTGCATCAGAATATTACCACCGGGCAGCACATGCAGATCATGCAGTGGACCGATTTTCTGTTCCCAGATCGTCTGACCGTCTTCGCCGATCAGCGCGGCGCGCTGCCGTGACGAATCGGCAGCGATGAACTGGCGAGTCTCAGCGACCGGTTGCCCGGCAGCAGCCATGCCACACCACAGGGGCAGGCAGAGAAGTATCCACAGAGTCGAACGCGACAGCATCGAAAAAATCCACCAGAGAATGACAGAAAACAGAGACGATGGCAGCGTCTGCCGAATCCTGATTCTAAGACGTTCAATGCTGAAAATACAACACTCAATCCAACGGGTGCCGACCGTTCGCCGTCGGAAATCACAACGGTAGTGAGTTCCCGGGATGGTGGGAAAACACAGCATTCGCAGACTTCTGACCGCATTTTGAGGTACTTCTGAATCAATTGACTCCGTTTTTATTCACCATTTCCCTCACCTTGGCCAGTGGCGAAGTGCTGACGCGTCCGTTATGCTGCGACCTTCCGTAGAGGTCCCTCGTTGCTGCAAATGAATTTCAGCGACGCAGGGCAGGACAGAAACTCTGCGGTTTGCGTTCCGGAAGAATGGAGTCGAACCGTGAAGAATCCAGGCAAGAAACCAGTGCCGGGCATGGTCGCCGGGCTGCAGAAGCTGGTGGGCGATCTGCAGAAAGCGGCCACCAAAGAAGAGTTCAGTCTGGCCGGCAAAGTCTGTGCCAGCACCAGCCTGCTGGGCTTTCTCCCCGATGGTGTGTCGTATTGCGGGCACACGGTGCAATCACTGGCACATCAGCGTCAGTTCGATGAGGTTGCGTGGCTGCTGTTGCATGGCCAGCTGCCTGACGACGAGCAGCTATCGGACTGGGACGCATTGATCGCGGAATCTGCTGGCGGACTGCAGGCTTCCATCGGCGAAATGTTCTCGCTGCTGCCACCTGGTGTGCGTCCGATGGACCTGCTGCCGTTCGCAATCTCACTGCTGGCATTTTTTGATCCGGCTCCGAGTGATGTCTGTGCTGCTGCCTCTGTTGCACGAGTTGGTCGCATTCTGGGACAGCTGCCACGCCTGCTGGATCTGGCACTCAATGGAGGGCCTGTCGTCCGCTCTGCAGGAACTGACAATCCCTCAATGCTGTCTCAGACCGGCGAGAGCCTGCTGTCGTGGAGCGGTCGTCTGCTGCAGATCCTGCGGGGTGGCCAGTGCGCTGTCACCGTGGAGGAAGATGCAGCCATGAACGTGCTGATGATCTGCCAGTGCCTGACAGAGATGCGGCCGGCCTGTTTCACGGCTCGCGCTTCCGCCGCCTCCACTCGCAGCCTGTTCGCCGCATTGCAGTCGGCAGCCACCGTTTATGCCGGGCAGACCATCAATGACCCGTGGCAATGGGCCGGGGAACTGCTGCGGTCATTTCTGACGCCTGATCAGGCCGAAGGCTGGTATCGATCCAGGGATCCGGAAGGCATGCCGTTCGGGTTCGCCTCCTGTGTACCGGATGCCCGCGTGCGGCTGATGCGGGACGCTTCCGGAACACTGCTGGGCACTATCGACCGCATTCGGGCAGCAGCCGCAGCATCCCGCCTCGAAAAGATCCTCGCATCCAGGAATCAGCTGCCCACGATCGACTGGGCGGCCGTGCGATTGATGACACTGCTTGAGATTCCGGCCGATCGCCACGCCCTGACCATTGCTGTGGCACGGATTGTGGGATGGTCAGCACAGGCTCTTGAGCAACAGAAATCTGGCATTAGTCTGCTGCCTGCTTTACGCTACGCATCAGAATCATGAATTCGGGCTGCTGTCAGGCAGACCCGATGTCCTGCGAATCAGCAGCTTTCGGTCGGATATGCGTGCTATGTCCAGTGGTGTTGTCCAGACAGCGTTCCAGCAGTGCCTGAATCCCGAATGCCGGGCGACATTCGATGTGGGTCAGGTATTAACCGCCTGTTCGCGGTGTAATTCGCTGCTGGACATCTGTTACGACTGGAACCGCAGCATTCTGCCGCGACAGCTGTCGGACTTTCAGCAGCGCTGGAGCTCGCGGCTGAATCCCCTCGACTACAGCGGAGTCTGGCGTTTTCGTGAATTGCTCAGGTTCGCAGCTGACGAGCAGCTGGTGACGATCGGCGAAGGTCAGACAGTCCTGCAGCAGAATGATCGCCTTGCTGCCGCCTGTGGTCTGCAGTCGGGTCGCCTGTTTCTGCAGTACGAAGGCCAGAATCCGTCGGGCAGCTTCAAGGACAACGGCATGACGGCCGCATCCACCCACGCGCGGCTGGTGGGGGCAAAAATGACGGCCTGTGCATCCACCGGCAATACCAGTGCATCGCTGGCGATTTATGCGGGTGTTACCGGATTGTTCCGCTGTATCGTCTTTGTAGGCAGTGGAAAAATTGCGTTTGGAAAACTGTCACAGGCACTGGATTACGGGGCAGTCACCATTCAGATCCGCGGCGACTTCGATGATGCGCTCGCTCGAGTCCGACAGATCTGCGAACGCTACCCGATTTACCTCTGCAACAGCGTGAATCCATTCCGGATGGAAGGTCAGAAGACGATCATGTTCCGGGTCCTCGAAGGCCTCGGCTGGCAGGTCCCGGACTGGATCGTCGTCCCCGGCGGAAATCTTGGAAACTGCAGTGCCTTCGGCAAGGCGTTTCTTGAGCTGCGGCAGCTGGGACTGATTGATCGAGTGCCGCGACTGGCCGTGATCAATGCGGCCGGAGCCAGTACTCTGGATGAGTTCTGGAACGGCCTCGGACTGCGCTGGAATGATGGTCGCCCCAGCACTGCCATCATGCGGGACCGCTTCGACCAGATGGATCGCCATGATGAACGAGCAGCAACGCTGGCCAGTGCTATCGAAATCAACCGTCCTGTGAATCTCGTCAAAGCCCTGCGTGCTCTGGAAGTCTGTGATGGTGTGGTACGCAGTGTTTCGGATCAGGAGATTGTGGATTGCCGGGCCCGCATCGCAGCCACCGGGTTCGGTTGCGAACCGGCCAGCGGGGCAACTGTCGCCGGTGTGCTGCGACTGCGCGAAGAAGGAGTCATCGCGGCGGGTGACCGAGTGGTCTGTATTCTGACGGGGCATCAGCTGAAGGACCCTGATCTGACCATGGCATATCATTCCGGCGATCACAACCTTGCCGCGAAAAAGCTGCATCCGGCCGGAGTCACAGCGATGCCGTTTGCCAATCCACCGATCGTTGTCGACAACGATGAGGCCGCCATTGTGAAAGCGCTGGGGCTGCAGAGCAGTGGCTGAACGAACTGCCGCCTCCCAGGACGACAGGCTTACAGCCCCGTCAGACGCTTCACAAGAATTGTGGCGTAACTGCCACGAGGCAGCGTGAAACTGAGCGTCAGACACTGCCGTCCTGGATACAGCTCATCGGCTGCCGCTGCCGCATCAAGCTGCTGCGGAAAAATCAGACTGCTGCGACTGCCCTTCGAAAAGAAACTGTCACGCGGATACTTCACTCGGATCTGTCGCAGCTCAATCTGTTCTTCCTGCAGCACTGCGTCCAGCAGATCACCAATCAGGCCCTCAGGGCGGTCAATACGAGCAGAGGGCAGTGGCAGTGGCAGAGTGGCCGCGTGTACTTCTTCTGCAGACAGCGGAACGGCGGGAAACAGCGCCGGTCCACTGAGCAGATCATAAGCAACCAGCCGATCGGCCGGCAGTGACGTCTGCAGAAAACGGCTGAGCAGTCGATTCCAGAGAGCACTTTGCCATGCCGAAAGATACAGGCCCCGCAGGTCGATGCTGATCCGCGCCAGAGCGCCGCGAAAATCGGCCGCCCGCCCGGCTTTCACCTTGTCTGACAGGTAGGTGATAATCGAACGTCGATGGGAACGATCAAGAGCCTGCTGACAGGCAGGCCACTGACCCCACATCTCCCGCAGAATCTGCTTCTGACGACGTTCGCTGCCCGGATCATCCGGATGGTCATCGGCCAGTGCCAGCCACAATGCTCGCTCCCAGTCCCCCAGACACCACGCGCGAGCGATCCAGTCACCGGATGAACCAAGAGAACCAAAACGCTGATCGTCAAAGTAGTTGGGCAGCCCTGACTGACGAACTGTTTCGCAGCCTGACAGGGCCTGCTGCAGTTCCGGGGAAGTCATGTCACGCAGCACCAGCTGAAACTGATTGGCCTCAATGTCCGCTGACGTGAATGCCGCCGAGACCTGCCCCAGATACTGCAACTGCAGAGACTTCTGCTGCAGAGACTGACGCGGACCATTGTGAATCGTCAGGTGCTGCACAGTCACAGCATGCCGATCCTTCAGGCCACCATAGCTGACCCGACGACGCTGAATATTCCAGCGTTCGCAGACCGCAGCGATTGCTTCAGGAGTCCCCAGCGACGTCTTTGTCAGCTGATACAGAGCAAAAGAACCGCCAGCCGGCCTTACGCCGGTCAGTTCCGTGACCCGGAAATCTTCCGGCAGCCGACGCAGTTTCACGGGATTCAGCTTTCGGATTTCGGCTGCGTTTTTGATGGAATAAAGCCGACGCAGAGAGCTGCAGCCATCGACAGCCAGAAGACCCAGAACTCCGGACGCTTGAAGTCATGGAAATCGATGGTCTTCGGAGCAGCCTCGGTGTTGAAGCCCCAGTCCACCAGCAGCTTCAGGCCAATCACAATCACCAGCAGATAGGCGGCAACTTCAAAGCGAGGAAACTTTTCCAGCAGACGAATGAACATGGCTGCCGCCACTCGCATCAACATCAAACCCACCACGCCACCGGCAATGACCACCCACAATTTGGGATGGGGAGTCGTAGCAGCGGCACCGTCAGGATGTGACCCGACAAGAGCAATGGCGGCCAGAATGGAGTCCACGGCGAATGCAATATCGGTCAGTTCAATAACCAGCACCGTCCACCAGAAGCTGCGGCCCGCCAGCACCTGCTGATCCACAGGGACTGGCACACGCTGCTCAAGTTCCGCCTGCTCCTGCGCTGCCGTCAGATTTGCCCCGGTCGAAGCTATCTTCAGCTCTGGTTCACCCTCAGGAGACACCGTCACAACTTCGTCATGACCCTCCTTTGACTCAAAGAACAGATGCTTGACGGCGATGTACACCAGATATCCGCCACCAAACAATTTGACAATCCGCCACTTCAGCAGATAGCTGGCAGTGGCAACCGCCAGAATACGAAACACAAACGCACCCACAAGGCCATAAGTCAAAGCACGCTTCTGCAGAGGTTTGGGGACACGCTTGGCCAGCAGACCAAGCACCAGAGCGTTGTCGATGGACAACATGCCCTCAAGCAGAACCAGCAGACCAATCACCACCAGATCGTGACTGGTGAATGTCTGGTGCCAGAATCCCAGCGGAATATCATTGACTGCAAGCAGAGGCGTGAACATCGGAAGTCTTGACCGGGGGGTACGAGTGGAGTCAGTGTGGCAGCAACAGGTCCACAGGGGAAATTCCATGATGCAGCAAAGCGGAAGTGTAGCCCGGGCCATGCAGCAGATCCAAACGCGGATCCCGAAGTTCGGTGCGGATTTCTAAGAATGAATGTGCCGCCGAACTGTTGAAAAAACGAAGCGGAAAGCCTCGTTTTTTGAGGGTCCGGGGCTCGCATGGCACGACTTTCAGGGAATTCCCACCTCATGCCCGCCTCACGGTTCGGCTTTCGTGACCGTCTGCCTACAATTCACACACTACCCGTGGCCAGTGTGTGGCACGGTATGGGTTGCTGTCGCAGCCGGTTTTCTGCCAATTGGAGTCGTTCATGAGTCGTTCTGTCGGCAATTGTATCGCGGATTCACTGGACCTGTGCGTGGGCTACGCCGAACGGCTGCTGAAGGATGTCACGACAGAAAACTTCGGACGATTTGCTGCACCCGGCGGCGTGCCTGTCGATTCAAATCACCCGGCTTTTGTGCTTGGACATCTGGCTCTGTATGCCCCCCGCATTCTGCGTGATCTGGGCGCACCAGTGCCGGCCGTACCGCCCGGTTTTGATGCTGTGTTCTCCAAAGACGCCAAGTGCGTGGATGATCCCACTGCCAGCATTTACCCCACCATGGATGCCGTGAAAGCCGTATTCTTTGACGGCTACCGTGCTGCCAGTGCTGCATTACGAGCGGCTGCGGACGACACCTTCCAGCAGCCCAACCCCAACCCCGGACGGCTGGCTGAACTGTTTCCATCACTGGGCTCGATGCACGCGTTCTACTGCGGTGGTCATATGATGATGCATCTTGGACAACTGAGTGCATGGCGGCGTATGGCTGGTCTGGGCGCCGCCTGACGGCGGTCAGGTCGACAGCCGACTTTCATCAGCTTCTGCATCTGCAGTGTCAACCTGATTCGTTGCCGTACCGCGTCTATGAACATTGCCTTCGTCGGATCCAGTCTCTCAGCGTGGCCACTGTTGCAGGAGGCCAGTGGTGTCAGCAATCAGCCGCTGCCGGCTTCACTGCTGCAGGGGGCCCTGCGTGAACGGGCGATTGAGACGGGCATCACGCTGCGGCTGGCAGCCAGCGCGGAAGATGTCCTGCTGGATCAGACCAACAACGTCGTCGTCATTGCTCTGGAAGACTGTGACGAGATCCTGCGGCTGACTCGAGCTGCTGTGCAGGCGGAAAAACATGTTGTGGTTGTTCTTCCGGAGCTGACAGCATCGGCCGCACTCACGTTTGAACTGCAGTTGATTCTGGATGAGTCTCAGACAGCCATCATCCCGATCCTCGGACGCTGGCTGCTGGCACAATTACCGACTGACCGACTGACACTGCAGCTGGAGGCGGACGTCATCCGCCAACTGACACTGGAACTGCCGCTGCATGATCTGAGTGAAGCGTCGCTGAACACCGGGTTGAGAAATGGACTGGATCTGCTGACAGCCAGTGGCTTTCTGTATTCGCAGGTCACATGCCTTGATCAGGCTGTCCCTGGTGGTGCGCTGATCTCGCGAATGGTTTCGCTCAGCACACAGCCGGAAGCCGAGCGTCTGTTACCTCCCGCTGCACTGACTCTGCGTCCCGCAACTGCCACAGATGCCGGACAATCGCCGCGGCTGATCGTGATTCAGCGGGACGGCCAGCAACAGCAGTTTGCTGTGACGGCAACGCCGCTGTTACCACGCATTCGTCACCTCACTGCTCAGCGGCAGGACTGTACAGCATGGCTGGATGCGGCATCAGCCACGCTGGAACTTTGTGAAGCAACTGCCCGCTCAATTCGCCGTCGTCGCACTGTGGATGTGCATTTCGATGCGGGGACCGAACGCAGTGTCTTCAAAAGCCAGATGACGGCTTTGGGGTGCGGCGTTCTGACGTGGCTGCTGCTGGGGATGGTGGCTTATCTGATTGCCGGCCAGCTGCTGACGTTGCCAGGCTGGGCGTGGCACACCGCAAGAATACTCTGGATGGTGCCACTGGGCATCTTCCTGATCGCGCAGCTGCTTTTGCCATTGACCAGAAACCGTGGCGGACAGACTCGCGGCGGACAATCCACCAACGACGATCCCCAACCGTAACCCGAGCATTCCTGACGCCGAGGACAAAAATGTAGCCCGAGCATTCCTGCTCGGCCCCATTTCTCAAAAAACACTGGGGATTTCAAGGGTCACGAGACGTTGTTGCCCGGGCTAAAGCCTTGTCATTACCCACAAATTCAGCTATTTGCGCCCTGCGCTTTCGGAAACCGGCCCTTCAGGCCTGAATCGCAGCCGCGGGCACACAAAACGAAACACTTGCTCCAATGGAACGCCTCGTTTTGTGGGTAACATCAAGGGCTGAAGCCAAGGCTACCTCTTCTGTCCCTTCGGTGTCGTTCCTTCACTCCGATCGCGGAACAGTTGCCCCGCGAGTGAAGGTCTGCGAGGTCCCTCGGTTTCCGTCACCGGATTCTGCACGTCACCCGCCTCCGCAGCGTCCCGGCACGGGGCCGTTCCAACTGCCCAACTCAAACATCCGACGGCCCGGCACCCTGCGCTTCTTCGGCAGATCCCTGAGCCAGAATGCTGCGCAGTTTCAGTCGCAGTGTCGGACGACTTAACCCCAGCAGATCGGCAGCTCGTGACTGCAGCCCGCCAGCAAGATTCATTGCCTGCAGGATGACCAGTCGATCAAAATGCTGAATAATGCGGCGATAACCGTCACCGCGCCCTTCCTCCAGAACCTCAGCAGCAAATCGCCCCACAGCTGACCAGTCCGCATCAGCAGCCATGGCGACAGTCCCCGCTCCCGTACCGGCCGATGCCCCCAGCGAATCGTCGGCGTCTGGCCGCAATTCCAGAGCAATGTTTTCGGGCAGCAATGCTGCTCCCGTGGAGATCACCAGCGCATCACGCAACACCCCCTGCAGCTCCCGAATATTACCCGGCCAGCGATGTGCCTGCAGTTTCTCAATCGCTTCCGGAGCAATCGAAGAAGCCGCCGTTCCCAGCTGCTGATTGAAGCGAAACATCAGGTAATGAGCCAGCTCCGGGATGTCCTCCAACCGCTCGCGCAGAGGTGGGACCTGAATCGTCACATCACGCAGCCTGTAATACAGATCCTGACGAAACTTTCCTTCCCCCAGCAGGTGCTCAAGATTACGACTGGACGATGCAAGGATGCGTACGTCCACTTTCAGCGGCTCCAGTCCCCCCAGACGCTGAATTTCACCGTCCTGCAGAAAACGCAGCAGCTTCGCCTGAGTCGACTTTGGCAGATCAGCGACATCCTCCAGATACAGTGTCCCTCCATGACACTGCTCCAGCCGGCCGATACGACGATGTTCGGCCCCCGCAAACGCACCCGGCTCATGCCCGAATAATTCACTCTCAAGCAGGACCTCACTGAATGCAGAACAGTTCACACGCACAAATGGCATCTGCGATCGACGACTGTGCTGATAAACAGCACGCGCGATCAGATCCTTGCCCGAACCACTTTCACCCAGAATCAGTACGTTGACGTCCTGCAGAGCCACGCGGCCGATCATCCGACAGATCGACTGCATTCCCGGACCATTCCCGATCAACCTGTCTGAACCCACATCGTCACTGGCCAGCATCCCGAGCGCAGCCGGCGCGTACATCTGACGACACGTCTGCCGCGCCTGCTCCACACTCGCCTGCAGACGATCCAGATCCAGAGGCTTCAGGAGATAGTCAAAGGCCCCCAGCTTCATCGTCTCAATCGCCGTCTCTGCCGAACCATGCCCCGTAATAAAGATCACCAGCACACGCGGATTCCGCCGACGCAGCGCCGAAAACAGCTGCAACCCCGATGCTGTTCCGATCCTTATGTCCAGCAGCACGATCTGAGGACTCTCCTCAGCCATCAATCGCTCTGCCTCAACCGGATCCGCGGCAGTCAGGACCTGCAGATCGCTCGAACGCAGCACCGCCTCAATCGTTGTGCGAATGTGCAGCTCATCATCCACCACCAGCAGCTTTTCCATCACAGTACCCGCATTTCAAAATCAAAGATCCAACAGTTCCGCAGCCCCACCCAGCGGCAGCTCCACCACAAACCGCGCACCACCACCCGGCAGATTGTCGGCCTGAATCTGACCATCATGAGCCCTCACAATCCGTCGACAGATCGCCAGCCCAAGACCCGTGCCACGCTGCTTAGTCGTTGCAAATGGTTCAAATAACCGCCCCAGAATCTCAGACGAGATTCCGGAACCCGTGTCAAGGATCTCGACCCGAGCCACCTCGCGGTCAAACACCTGCAACAACCTTACCGTCACCACTCCACCAGTCGGCATCGCCTCTGCCGCATTCAGCAGCAGATTCACAAAGACCTGATTCAACTGCTCACTGTCCGCAAAAACCAGCAGCGGCTGATCACCAATCTGCAGGTCCAGCCGAATCCCCGCCTGACTCAGACGACCGTCCAGCAGATTCAGACTGCGCTGCAATGTCGCTCGCAGATCATGCTCGATAGGATTGCGAGTCGGCGCGCGCGAGAAATCCAGTAAACCCTGAATTGTACTCTCCATCCGACGGATCTCATCCAGAATCAGGGCCCCTTGAGCACTCTCCAGATGCACCTCCGTACCCCGCCGTGACGCATGCTGCAGCAACAGCTTTACCGATGTCAG
Organism: uncultured Planctomycetaceae bacterium; assembly: GCA_903858815.1. GTDB lineage: Bacteria > Planctomycetota > Planctomycetia > Planctomycetales > Planctomycetaceae > SXXK01. Next base: position 19,468 of record CAIOKE010000230.1, read on the forward strand.
AGGATTGCGCAGCTCGTGCGCCACACCCGCTGCCAACTCCCCCACCGCCGCCAGACGCTCCGACTGAATGACCTCCTCACGCACCGACTGCAGCTCCGCAGCAAAAAATCGCAGACGCTCAACGACCCGCTCCGCCTGACGCTGCACGTCCTCAAATCGACTCTGCCGAGTAATCCGGAACTCCATCTGACGCGAATCCCCCAGTGACTCGGTGTCACCAAGGGTCACCGCGATCTGACTGACCTCTGACTCAAGTCGCCGAGCCACTCGCCAGCCCAGCCAGATTCCCACCGGCAAGCCCAGCAATAAAACGGCCATCCGAGTGACCATCACACGGTAATGCAGAATCTCCAGAGACTGCCGCTGAGAACGCACCACAGCCGCATGACGATTACTCAATTCCAATGACAATCCAGCCGCACGCCCCGCCAGCCCACGAAACGACTCGCACTGACCCCGATCCGACAGTCGCTCGTCACCCCCACGATTCCCCTCCGCACCAATCACATTCGATGCCGCCCCCAGCAGATTCAGCATCAAAGCCCGATCCGCCAGCAACTGCCGATCATCACTCAGACCGCTCAGCAGTGATTCCAGACGCTGACGAGCCCCCTCAACCGACTGCCAGTAGTCACGCAACTCGGCACCACCCAGACGAGACTCATGCCACCGCACATGACAGTCCGCTATCACGTTCCCCAACAATGCCGCTGCCTGCATCGCTGATAAATTGCGATTGAATAACTCGTCATAACGAGACTCAACCCAGCGCAAATACACGTTCGTACCCAGACTCATCCCCAGCCAGACAAAGGCCAGAAACAAAACCGGGACCAGAACATGCAACTCAAATACTCGGCTCAACAGCCGCTCAGGCAGTCTTCCCATCACCACAGTCTACAACAGTCACCACACAGGCTCCAGAAATACTGCACACACTCACCGTGTAAAAATCTGAGTTTTCCAGGATCACACCTGATACGAAAATATTTCTGCAGCAGACGTCTTGCCAAACCACACACCCACTGAAAAATCCTTTCACGATTCGGTCCGCAGTGCCAGCGAAAATCGCTCCGCCACTCCCCGCGGATCCTCACTCGCTGTCACCGCTGCACCCACTGCCACACGACCTGCCCCCGCAGCACGCACCAATCCCAGTCGCTCCTCCGTGATCCCACCAATCGCAAACCACGGAAAATCGACCGCCTCCGCTGCACACAGCTCCGCCACCGCTGTCACAAAATCCAGACCCGGAAACTCCGCAAACTGCTTCGTCGTTGAAGGAAACACCGGCCCCACACCCGCATAGTCAGCACCCACCGCGATCGCCTCACGAAACTGCAGAACACCATGAGTCGAAATCCCCACCAGCCCGGCAGCTCCCACGATCCGCCGACACGCACCCCCGCCCAACTCCTCCTGTCCCACATGCACCCCCACAGCGCCACTCAACACCGCCAGATCCGGTCGATCGTTCATCACAAATAAGGCACCAGCCTCCGCACAAGCACCACACACCCACTCCGCACGCCGCAGCAACTCCCGATCACCCAGATGCTTCTCACGCAGCTGCAGCACATCAGCTCCACCCTCCAGCACCAGACGCACCACGTCACGCCACGACCGCCGACACTGAGACTCAGTAATCAACACATACAACCGCGCTCGCTGCAGTCGACCGCGCACAGTGTCACTCTCTGATTTCCCCGCCCCCACCAACAACTGCTCCACCACATACGTACGATATCGCAGACGCTTCATCGTCGACGCAAATGAAACATCCATCAGCTTCCCGAACTCCTCCAGACTGCGCAACGATTCCTGCACCCGCCGCAGATTGGCCACCAGCACCCCGCACGCATCCGCACGATGCTGCTCCGTCGGTACCGTAATCCCCGTTCCCACATCGCCCACCGTGTCACGCACCGCCAACCGCTCACGACTGCCAGCGCGCAGACACGGCACACCAGACTCCGCCTGGCACAACTCATGCCGCAATGACTTCAACTGCAACGCTGCCTCAGCGTTGTTCCCCACAAACCGTCCATAATCCTCCAGCACTCGCAATCCCTCACGCGCACGATTCAATGCCGCATCCAGAACTCGCAACACTCCAGCACCGTCGACACCCGCTCCAGCCACGCGCTCAGCCACGCGCTCAGACACCGACTCACCCGCCAGCTGACACGCTGCCCCAACCACCACATCAGCCCCAGTGACCACGTCCCCGAATACCAGCTCCCCCGCTTCCAGCACCAGACGCTCCGGCTGCTCGCGAGGAAACAATCGCCCCTGCAGCTGCTCTCCCGAAACCCCCCGCACTCCAAACACCGACTGCAGCTGCGGACTGTGCTGAAACACCGCCAATAACAACACCGCACTGGTGATCGAACCGTCCGCCGTCTCCCGCCGAGCGATCTCACGAGCACGCTCAAGCAGACGCAGAAAATTGTCCGGATCCGCAACGTCCGTCAGACTGCGCTGCAACGAACAGTCACTGCCCACCGACTCCACTGCTGCACCAGCCCACCCCTCCGCAACAACCACGCCACCACCACACCCCGACACCAGACCCTGCGGCAACAATGCACCCAGATCCGACACCGCAATCCCACAGTCCCGCAGACAGGCAGATGCCAGTGACTCGTCACCCAGCAGACTCAGTACCAGCACGCCCGACCAGTCCTCCGTCAGACCTGCCGCTCGCGACCACCGCCGACACTGCTCCACCGTCCGCTCGGCAGCCGGAGTAAACTGCCACGCACGACTGCGACTCATCACACTCCCTCCTCGTCACCACCAGCCACTGCGATGGAACGCTGAAAGGCCTGCCGCAGATCCTCGGGAATGCGAGTCGGACGCTGCAGCTGGTAATTGAACACCACCACCACGCACCGCGCCGTCGCGACCACCTGCTGCTGCTGACGACTGACAACCACATGCTCCAGCTCAACACTGGAATTCCCCAGCTTCCCCACTCGCGAACCCACCCACACCTCATCCGGAAAACGCAGCTGACGCCGATAATCACAGGTGATACTGGCCAGAATCGGTCCCAAACCCTCCGTCGAAAGACTGACACTCGAAGGACAGGCCGCCAGCAAATCCACTCGCGCAGATTCCAGCCAGCGAAAATACACCACATTATTCACATGCCCGAACAAATCCTGCTCACCCCACTGAACAGGCAAGCGAGTCACCGTGTGGTAGCCCCGCAGCAATTCCTGCATCGCCGTCGCTTCGTCCGACATCAGTTCGCCTCCGCCCCACGCAACGCACCACCCACCGTCTCTGCTGCCCGCCCCACCGACTGCACCACACAACCGACACCGTCCGCTCGCACGACCGAAACTGGAACGGCCGACAGCCGTACCATCGCCAGACCTGCACCACGGTCCGTCCCGGCCTGCTGCTGAAATGAACTGAACTGCCCCAGCACCACACCATCCGCACCACGCAGCTCGGCACCACGCCACAATTCAGCAGCAGACGCAGCCGCTGACTCAGACACATCCAGACCCGTCACACAGATTCGCCGCAGAGCACGATTGACATGCCCCAGAGCATCAATCCGAGCAATCGGTTCCTGCCCCAGATAACAGCCCTTCTGATATGACACCGACTGCACATTCCGATCAGCCTCAGGAGCCAGATGCTGCTCCGTCACATCCACCCCCACCACCGGAAAACACTCGTCAATCCGCCAGCTCTCAATCTGCCGCGCTGAACCCGCAACCGCACCCGGCGGTAACGCTGCCACAGCACCCGCCACGACCTCACCGATACCCGCTACAACACACATCGTTCCAACAGACCAGCGAAAGACATGCCGCACGCCCTCATCCGGCAACGCCTCACAGCCAGTCTCTGAGAACCGAGCCGACACGTGGGCAGACGAATCCGGCAACAGCCACAACTGCCCCTGCTGGTCCGCACCCACACACCGCAACTGCACATCCTCGGTGATGATGTACCGATCCAGATGCCGCAGCAGCACGTCAGCTGCCCCCGCCGCTCCCAGCACGTGAACCTCATGCCGTTCCGGCAGCGCCAGAACATAGCCGTGAGCCAGCACACGCGCCTTCACGTCCACGAAAAACGCCTCAACCGATCGCCCCGGCGGCAGCTCACGCACAGCATTCGTGCAGAAATTGTGCAGAAATCGCGCCCGGTCACGACCGGTTACCAGAAGCCGCTGAAACTGCAGGCCCGCTGTCATCACCCGAAACTTCCTGAAACAACACATTGCAGTGGGAAATCGCTACCACCCCCAGTATACTCTGCGGCCGGGGAAAATCAGATTCCGCCTGGGGAAATCGGGGAATCGGGGAAATCTGTATGCCAACCGCACCTGTCAGCCGTCGCTCGCTGATCGCCTCCTGCACCGGACTCGGATTCGGATCCCTCGCGCTGCAGGCCCTCGAAGCCGACACACAGATCAACTCCCTCCAGCCACTGGCACCCAGACTGCCCGATTCCGCTCGCAAAGCACGCCAGATCATTTTTCTGTTCCAGTACGGCGGGCCGGCCAGCTGCGACCTGCTGGACTACAAACCCACGCTGCACAAACTGCACGGTCAACCCGTCCCCGCGTCCTTTCGCGAACAGCAGGATCGCGTGGGTGGTGTCTTCCAGCACTGCAAAGATGAACTGCTGGCCGGACCGTGGCGCTGGCGACAGCACGGCCAGTCCGGCCAGTGGGTCTCAGATCTGCTGCCCCACACCGCCCGGCACATCGATCGCCTGTGCCAGGTACGATCCATGTTCAGCGAAAGTTCCAATCACGCCCCCGCCACCTACCTGCTGAACACCGGTGCAATCCTTGGCGGCAAACCGTCGCTCGGTTCATGGATCACCTATGGACTCGGATCGCTGAACCAGAACCTGCCAGGTTATGTGCTGCTCTACAAAGTGGGCGGGCTCGGCGGATCAGCCAACTGGAGCAATGCATTTCTGCCGGCCGCCTTTCAGGGCACACAATTCCGCCACGAGGGCGATCCTGTGCTCAACCTGCGCCCGCCCGACGCTTACCTGCCGACCCAACAAGCCACTCTGGACCTCACTCGCACACTCAACCAGCGACACGCCCGACAACACCCCGCACACGAACAACTGGAAGGCCGCATCGCCTCCTACGAACTGGCATGGCGGATGCAGTCCGAAGCCGTCGATATCGGTGAGCTGGCTCAGGAATCGCCCCACACACTGGATGCCTATGGCCTGAACAGCACCAACACCAGTCTTGCCACCTACGGCCGCATGTGCCTGCTGTCCCGCCGACTCATCGAAAAAGGGGTTCGCTTCGTCCAGATCTATAATGCTGTCGATAAACTGGGCTGGGATGGCCACGACAACAACACCGACTACAACCAGCGCAATGCCGCCCAGACCGATCAGCCGATCGCTGCCCTGTTGCAGGATCTGGATCAGCGCGGATTGCTCGATTCCACCCTTGTGCTGTGGGCCGGCGAATTCGGTCGCACTCCCATGCTGCAGGGCAGCTCCGGACGCAACCACAACCCCTACGGTTTCACCATCTGGATGGCTGGCGCAGGAATCCGCCCGGGCACAACTGTCGGTGCCACCGATGACATCGGCCTGCGCGCTGTCCAGTCACCCCAGTCCGTCAAAAACCTGCACGCCACACTCCTCACAGCACTCGGCCTGCACCCCGATGATCTCTACTTCTCACACCTCGGACGCGATGAACGCCTGACCGGAGTCGCTGAAAGCTGGGAAGTCATCCCGGATGTACTTGGATAAAGTGGGAAGTAGGAAGTAGGAAGTAGGAAGTAGGAAGGGCGATCCCAACGCCAGCAGGCGAGCCAGGGGTGGAAACCCTTGTCATGACCCACGAATTCAGGTGTTTGTGAACTGGGCGATCGGAAAACCGCCCTTCAGGCCTGGATCGCAAACGTACCCACGGTACCAACCAAACACACGTCCCAACGGCCTCCTTGCCCGACGGGTTTCGTGGGTAAGAACACCGGTGGAAACCTGCGGGTGTGACGGTCTTCAGTTCCCAGCATGTCGACGTCCAGGACCACCGAGCACCAGCTCGGTGACTGACACACACTGGTCCCCCTCAGCACAAGAGCGCCCGCGCCCGTCCCAAAACGCCACACCACCACCCCCGCGAGTTGCCACAACCTCACACTACCCCCGCAAGTCACAAGAACGCGGAAAAACACAAACACAGAAAACGCAGGAAGGAATCGCAGGGGGGGGGGGGGGGGGATAGGAATA
>CAIOKE010000231.1 GCA_903858815.1 uncultured Planctomycetaceae bacterium
GTCGGAAACAAGTTCAGCTGCCTGCCGCTTTCTGAATCCCAGATTCTCACGGTGCGGTCTTCACTGCCTGAAATGATCCGTGTTCCATCGGACGACCAGACTGTCGCGTTGATTGTGCCACGATGCCCCTCGATACGGTGCAGTTCGCGACCGTCAGCAACATCCCAGACTCGCAGCAGTGTATCGCTGCCTCCGGAAACAATCTGGTCCGCTGACGGTGACCATGCAGCAGCTTTGACGGCGCCAAAGTGTCCCTGCAGCGTGTGTAGTGTCTGCGTACACAACTGAGACTGACTGACTGAGACTGTCCAGATCTTCAGCTGTCCATCCCACGATGCCGTCACAAATCTGTCCCCCTCCGGCGAAGAATTCAGACAGGTTATTCCGCGTTTATGGAGTTTATTAGACGGAAGAGCGATGGAATGATTGACGGGATTCCAGAGCACCACTGCTCCAGTCTGTAATCCCAGAAGAATGCCACTGTGAACGCTGTCCCAGCAGAGACACTCGATCTGCTGTGAATGTGTGTCCTTGTACATCTCCGCGCCGTCTGCAGCCGACAGAATGAAGAGTGTGCCATCCACACTTGCAGCGGCGAGTTGTGTGTCTTTGGGAGACCAGAAAACCGCCTGAATCCAGCTTTTGCTTAATTTGCGGCAGTGCAGCCGTTTGCCGTCTGCTGTGGACCAGATCGCGACCTGACCATCGTCGCTGGCTGAGGCAACAAACCGGCCGTCAGACGACCAGCTGAGACTTTTGACCGACCGTTCATGTGTCAATACCGGCGTTGAAAGCGGCGCGGCGGGTATCGATCGCCTGCAAATCATCCCGCTTTCAGTACCCGACCCCGACCCGGACACGTACCATCCGCCGCGGTGCGGGGCTGACAGGCTAGAAACTACGCCATCGGCTGCATTCAGTGTCTGCAGTGGCGTTTCGGAATTCAGCTGCCAGATGAAAATGCATGGATCATTTCCTGCACTGATGATTCGGTCATTGCCGGAAGCTGCATCTGCCGCCATCCACGTGACGCTGCGGACTGCATAAGCGTGGCCCCGGAAAGACCGCTGCAGTGTGCCGCTCTGTGCGTCGAAAATCACAATGGTGCCATCCTCACTGCCGGAAACGACTGATGTCCCATCCGGTGACCAGCAAAGACAGCTCACTGATCGCTTGTGTGCCGGGATCGTATGCCGCAGCTTGCCAGCCATGTCGCAGATCAGAATCGATCCATCAGCACGGCCTGCCGCCAGGGTGGTTTCTCGCGGTGACCAGCTGACGCATTTGACTGCTGCGCCGTCGATGTGTGTTGGCGTGTGCCATTGGTCTGATTTTCCTGCCCGGAGCGTGACAATGCCGTGAGTGCTCCCCGTAGCCAGCCAGACGCCATCCGCCGACCAGCTGATGCAGAGCAGCTCCGGCTTTCGTGTGTCTCCCTCGACTTTAGCAACGCGGGATTTTGGATCAGAATTGACAGACCACAAATGGATCTCGCCGTTGCTGCAGGCAATCGCCAGTTCGCGGCTGTCCGGAGACCAGCTGATCCCCGAGATCTGCTCTCCACGCGGGACCGAATCGGCCTCGACAGTCTGCAGCAGCACCCCTGTGCTGCCATCGAAGATCAGAATCTGCCGTTTGATGACAGCCGCGACATAATTGCCGTCCGGCGAACTGGCGACAGCAGCGACCGGCAATGCGACCTCATAACTCCAGTGCAGGTGCTGATCAGCTTGATCCTGTGCAGAAAACTTCTGCTGCAGCCACGTGAAGGTTGGCGATGAATCCTGATTCAGCAGGTTAAGTGCAGCAGTACTGACTGATGGTTGCCAGTTGGCGGCCTGCTGCAGAAACAATTCAGGCTGTTCTGCCAGCACCTGCAGGTTGCGCTGAAAGAAAGTTTGGTACTGACGGGCGGTTTTACGCAGATTACTGTCGCCGGCTGCCTGTTGCTCTGCCAGCCTCAGCACACGCTCATAGTCGGCCAACAGACCGGGCAGCTCACTGCGATTGCGACTGGACATGCCGTTTCCGAAATGGAGATTGCAGGGGGCGATCAGGAACCCAGAACCTGATCGACCCCCGTTTTATCACTATCGAAGGCGGCAGTCGAGACTTTGGCTGCAAGATGCAAGCGTCAACGGCCATTTTCAGCGGTCGCGAGACTCACGTCTGTTTGCAGCTGTCCATCAATTTTCGTGAGGACCCTCAGCAGACTTTCGGAGAGTTTCCGGCCGAATCGATGTCGCTCCATACCTGTGCCACCCGAGACTTTGATGTCAACCTCCAGAAGTTGAATATCATCCGGCGATGTGATCCTCTGCCGCTGATAAAACTCACGAATCTGCCGCTGCCAGTTTGTTTCGTCAGCCACAGGCGTGCCAAACACCAGTGCAGCAGCCATCTGCAGCCGAAATGACGCCCACTGATCCCTTCTGAATTCAGCCGCAGTCACTGTGACCGCTGCTGAGGACAAGCGAGGTTCCTGTTCGAGCGTCGCGGCGGCGGCCTGCAGCAGCATCTGAAGTGATGGCCGACTGCGGGGATCATGCGGATCATGGAGACTGTCGAGCACTTCCTGGGCGTGGCTGAAGAGTTTGTTCCAGTCCACAGCCGGCTGCTGGATTTGTTTCCACAGGAGCAGCCACGGCAGGGGATTGCACAGGCGATCCTCAGCAGCAGCAACAGCAACAACAGTCTGTCGTGGTATTGCAGCAGCGTTTAAGGGCGGTGTTTCGTCGAAAGCCATCACTGGAGTTTCCACGGCCGGCTTCTGACTTTCCGCAGACGTGGATTTGTTGTACCAGTCACTGATCAGATCGAGACTGTTCGACAGGAAGAACTCACAAGCCACCGAGGCTTGCACCGAGGACAGACCATCGTCGGATTCATCGAGTGGATCGCTGAGTTCTTCGAACGTTTGACAGACGGCAAACAACGCATCCGGATGATCCGCAACTGCGGCCAGATCATCAATGGAAATCTGCTGCTGATTGATTTTGTCGACGAGTTCACATTCCTTGAGTGCCGCGAGGATTTTGGGGAGAGACCGGATGGACGAGGGAGCAGCTGGCGGTTGTCGATTTTCGGCGGCAGCTGTCCTGAGATGCTTAATCCGCTGCTGAGCAAGACTGGTGTCCATGATCAGCAGCATAAAACAGTCAGCAGCGATTGCGATGTCAGATTTGACCAGTTGGACGAACGGCTGAGTGACGAACGATTCTTCGGTATTGATAGCGGAATGGGATTCGGACATTTGAATGACTCCTTCGGTTTCATCAGTCGGCGATTCAGGCAACCAGCCTGCTGCGACTGTGTGGTGATTTCATGGAAGAGGAATAGACGACAGCGTTACTGCAGCGAGTGGCGTCGGGATCAGGATGTGCATGGTCTGAGGTCCTTCCAGTGCTCACGCATCTTTTCCAGACTTCGTTTGTAGCGGTTTTTTGCTGTTGTCCTGGCCTTTGGTCCGAACAGTCGCGTATTGATTTCCTCCATTGGAATTTCTTTGCCGGGATATTCATCGATCAGTTCCGCCACTACAGGGATTTGATACTCCAGAAACAGACGAACACCAATCCAGCTGACGGGACATGCGAAGACACTGTAGTGGTGCCTCAGGAAGATGATCGCGGCATCTTCCGGCGGGAATTTGTACATCCAATCGTGCAGAAATCTCCGGCGTTCTTCATCAAGTTCACCATTATCTTCAGAGTTCAACGCCGATACCAGGCCATCGTCGCTGCTGAAATCGTCGCAAGTGTCATCGGTGTTCTCAGAGAGGCTCACATTGTAGACAGCGATCTCCTGAAGGATAACCTCCACAACCGTCCGGCAGAGGTTGATGTCCGGCAGGATGGGCCGCAGGCATTCCTGCAGCTTCTTCTGTACATTAGCAAGGGTGAATATGCTGCCAATCAGAGATTCCAGTCGTTCCACTATGTATGGAATGATCCCGAGATTAATATATTCGGCTTTGGAACAAAGACGACTGCGGATCAGTTCAATCTTTGGTCGAGTGACGATGTAGGACGGCGGGGTGGGATTCACGAGCGAGCGAGTGACGAGTCCTCGCAGCTGGTCGCTGGATTCTGAGTTGCGGCTGCTCGGAACATTTTTCTTTCGCAATTGTTCCAGTCGCAGTGACTGCGCCACTACCTTCGCCCAGCCAAAGAAACCACACGCTTCCGGATTGAACTTTGCACATTCTGACCACAATCGGATGAGCACGTCCTGAAAGAACTCATCAATCTGA
>CAIOKE010000232.1 GCA_903858815.1 uncultured Planctomycetaceae bacterium
CTCCACCCCGCCTCGCGACGACGCAGTTTCGGTCAGCTACAGTTTCAAACTCTAACCTCCTGACAGGGACTCGCACCCTGCTGATTTGATTCACTCACAAACGCACTAGCCCGGGCATTCCTGCCCGGCCGCCCTTTACCAACACAAACCCGCCACGCATCGCACGTATCCCCGTCGCCCAGCCACTCCGTCGCCTGTTAACCACTCAGCAAACGGCAGCCTCCGCATCGTCACCCAGTTTGTGTTCGATAACCGTAGCATGGGCTTCAGCCCGTGTCGTCCACCGCGTTCAAGCCCCCCCACAGGCGAGCCGTTAGCGGACGCTGACGGGCGTACGTGTGCCAAGCCGCTTTTCGCACCCTGCCTGATCGTCATTCACACAACTTTCACAGTCAATTGTGATCATCGATTGCCGACACCGGTCTGCGACCTCAGCACCCCGGCACCTGAACACATATTTCACACAACCTTCAATCTATCTTCATCAGAAACTGAATCATACGTGCAGGAACGGAGTGTCTCCGAGGTCATTGCACATCGGGATTCGTACCTGCCAGCCTGCTCTTCGGCACCAGCCCTGCAAGGGACTCAAGTCACGCGGTGCTTCAGGACATCATCAGCTCTGGCTTTTTCTGTTTGTTGAAGGAAGGTGTTTCGTGAAGAATTTTCGTACACAACAGCAAAGCCGCCCCGGCTTGCGGCAGGGCTTTACTCTGATCGAACTGCTTGTCGTGATCGCCATTATCGCCATTCTGGTTTCGCTGCTGCTGCCGGCTGTCCAGCAGGCTCGTGAAGCGGCCCGTCGCACGCAGTGCAAAAACAACCTGAAGCAACTGGGGCTGGCAGTTCACAACTTCGAAAGCACCTATGGTCGCCTGCCACACTCCGGTCAGTGTGACAGCACGGGCAGCGCTTCGACCACCTACATGACTCAGTCCACACCCACCCTGCTGCTGCCATACATCGAGCAGGTAAACGTTTATCAGCAGATGGATCATCAGCTGAAATTCGCCGACATGGCCGCCGCCGGATACAACGTGTCAGTACTCAACACGAATTCCATCGGAGCAGCCTACAACGATGCGAATTTCCCCAACACGGTTGCTGCCGCAAAGACGCAGATCCCATCCTTCGTCTGCCCAAGCACCCCGATCGACACAGCCCGTCGCGCTCCGGACGGTTATGGCCTGTGGGACTACATGTTCATCGCCACGACCGACATCGAGGACGGTTCAGCCGGAGCAGTCAGCCCAACCGGAACTCGCCCGACAACCACTGCTCGCCGCATCGAAATGACCATCGCCTCCGCCCTGTCCTGCGACCCCAAGCGAAAGTTCAGTGCGATCACCGACGGAACTTCCAACACCATTCTGTGTATTGAAGACGCCGGCCGCGCTCATCCGGCCGCAGGTGCACTGGGGTCACTCTCCAGCCGCCCCTCGCCAAATGGTGAAGGCCCGGCATGGTCCGGTGGCACGTCCGGCGGTCGTCGTATGTACGCCTGGGCCGACCCGGATGCCGGCAGCAACGGTCTGTCCGGCCCCAGCAACGCACTGTCACCGGCATCACGAGTCGCTCGACCAAACAACTACAATGCACCACTCGGTGGTCCCCCGGAATGCCGCTGGGTGAACAACAACTGCGGCCCCAATGACGAACCGTTCAGCTGGCACACCGGCGGCGTGCAGGTCGTCATGGCCGACGGCTCCGTTCGCTTCCTCAGCGAAAACATCGATGTGCTGACCATGAAGTACCTCGCTGGTGCCGACGACGGTCGCATCATCGGTGATTTCTGATCAACACCGGCCGCCACGGCCCGCTGCCCCTGCTGAGTTTGCCGGGAGGCCTCACTGTGCCTCCCGGCTTTTTTATTCCACCTGCTCCGCTCAGGAAAACCATCCCATGAAACGCCTCATGACCCTTCTGCTCGCCACTGTTGCGGGCTGCAGTCA
>CAIOKE010000233.1 GCA_903858815.1 uncultured Planctomycetaceae bacterium
CAACCGCACCAAACGCCTTAGAATAGGGGCGAATGCCATAAGTCGTCTGCAGAATGGTGAAGGAACCACGCAGATGAGTACGGCCATTCTGCTCTTCCGCAGTCACTCGAATCCGCAAGGGCTGAGTCCGTCCGTGCAGCGTGAATTTCCCCGACAGCTCATACTGCGGCAATGCCTGAGCACCCGCCTTCTGCTGAGCGACCGGCTTTGACGACGTAATCTCAAACACGGCCGTCGGAAATCGCTGCACATTCAGGATGTCTGCTCCCTTCATGTTGTCGTTGACCTGCTTGCGAGTTCCGGCATCGGTGGAACCCTTCAAACCCACATAACGACGAGCTGCGTCCGTGTCGGCATCAAATGACTGCATGTTGAATTCGAGACGCCCGGCAGCAGTGTCCGCGTTCAGGGTCAGCTGACCACTTTTCAATCGACCTTCCACGCCATGATCATGTCCCAGACCGGTCTTACCCACGAACACGTACACGCGACTGGCCTGCAGATCCACATTGCCCTGCTCATCGGAACCGGACTCATCGGTATTCTGGAAGGCCCCCAAAGGCTGACTCGATAACAGCGACAGCAGCGTTAATATCAGAACCCGAAGTTTCTGTAACCGAACAGTCATCACATCACTCCTGCACAGGCTTTACTGCAGACGGCACATTCAGCCATGGGAATTCTGCGAACAGCAGCGGATCCGTGATAGACCAGGACGCTAAAGACTGGTTTATTTCCCCGATTCGGCAGATAAAAACCCCCGTGAATTCTGCTGCTGCCCACTTTCGCGAAATCTGCAAAGATTCGTCGATACACAACAGCGTTTAAAGTTTTCTGTCAGCACGGCATGCAGGACGGGCCCCTTGCTTCGTACCTTTTCCAACAGTCTGCAACATCGTCGTCGGCAGGCCGAGCTGATGGACAATCCAGAGCTCCAGAAGTCCCTGCACGATCAGGCTCTGGCGGGGCTCCGAAGAATCAATCGCTGGAGTCGCACCGGAGCAGCTGTCTGGACCGGGATCCGGGATCTGCTGAAATCTGATTCAGCAGGGCAGCCGCTGACAGTTCTTGATCTGGCCTGCGGCAGTGGTGACATGGCGCTCTGGCTGGCACGTCGACTGCAGCAGTTCAACTGCCGATTTCTGATCCACGGTGTTGATATCAGTTCCACGGCCGTTGCAGCTGCCACACAGCAGGCCGCCACAGCCGCCATTGACGGACTGAGTTTTCATCAGTGCGATGTACTGCAGGATGCCTTCCCATTGCCTCGGTACGACGTGGTCATGAACAGTCTGTTCCTGCATCATCTGGAAGCACCTGAGGTTGTCCGCGTGCTGCAGCGCATGGCAACGGCGGCAGGCAAGCGAGTTGTGATTGACGATCTTCGCCGAACCCGGCTGGGCTATTTTCTCGCGTGGACCGGCTGTCGACTGCTCAGTCGCAGTCCGATCGTGCATTTTGATGGTCCGGTCTCGGTGGAGGGCGCCTTCAGTGACACAGAAATCCTGCAGTTGGCCCGACAGGCTGGTCTGTCATCTGCAAGACTGCAGCATCACTGGCCTCAACGATTCCTGCTGACGTGGCAGTCAGACGGGACAACAGCCGATGCCTGACGATGCCTGCAACTCGGCCGCCAGCGGCGAAACCTATGACGCCGTGGTGATTGGTGCTGGCCCATCCGGCAGCCTTGCGGCACTGTTGCTGGCCCGAGCCGGTCACCGGGTCATGCAGGTGGAGCGGCAGCGATTTCCGCGTGCCAAAGTCTGTGGCTGTTGCCTGAATCAACGGGCTCAGCAGCTGCTGGATCGTGCGGGGCTGCTGCAGGGACTGCGGTCGCTGCGTGCCTGCCCCACCGATCGACTGCGTCTGCATTCCAGTGGTCGAAGACTGTCGATCTCCATGCCCGGCGGGCTGGCAATCTCACGACGAGCCATGGATCAGTGGCTGGCCGAAACAGCAGCTGCCGCAGGCGTGCAATTTGTCGATGAATGCACTGCGGAAGTTCTGCCGGAAGAGTGTGACAGCAACGCGGCAACGCAGCACCAGTTCCCGGCGGTTCGTCGCATTCGTATCGAAAGCTCGACAGGCAGTCGCGTGATCTCTGCAAAGGTTGTCCTTGTGTGTGATGGGCTGGGCCATCCATCTGTGGCCGGTCTGCCTGGTTTTCAATCAGCTCCCCGAGCAGATGCTCGAATCGGCCTTGGTGCCGTGCTTACGACGGCCGAATCAGCGAACTGGCTGGCATCCGGTGACATCCTGATGGCAGCGGCAACGGGTGGCTACTGTGGTGCAGTGCGAACTGAAGATGGCAGTGTGAATCTGGCGGCAGCGGTGGATCCTGCAGCGATTCAGTCTGCTGGTGGTCCGCGGCAGTGTCTGCAGCAGATCTTTCGCGAGTCTGGTGTGCAGGTGCCGCAGGAACTGGAAACCGTGTCGCTGCGTGGGACTGTCCCGCTGACTCGCCGATCACTGCGAATTACCGGGCCGCGACTGCTGCTGCTGGGAGATGCTGCCGGCTATGTGGAACCGTTCACGGGCGAAGGTATGGCGTGGGGACTGACGGCCGCCACGCTGGCTGCTCCGCTGGCCAGCAGTGGGATCAGGGCCGGCTGGACGACAGCTCTGCAGCGGCAGTATGAGCGGCAGCTGCGAACTGCGGTTGTCAGCGAACAGACCGTCTGTCGAACACTCTCGTGGATTCTCAGCCGACCGCGTGTCCTGCAACTGACAGTTGCAGCTGCAGCTTTGTTGCCGGCTGTTGCCGGCATGCTGGTCCGTCGAGTGAATCGGATACCAATTTCTCTGGAAAGTCGCCGATGACCACGTTGGAAATTCGTGGGCTGGGAACAGCGTTGCCCGTCCACAGGATCTCACAGCAGGCCGCCTCCGTTTTTGCGGCCTCCTGTGTCAAAACGGATTCAGACGAGCAGCGGAATCTGCCGGCACTGATCCAGGCGCTGTATCGGCGAGCAGGGGTGCGTCAGCGGCACAGTGTGCTGCTGGAATCGTCTTCGGACGGCGAAGCGACCGCTGAGCGATTCTATCGATTTGCCGCCGACGCCAGTGACCGCGGACCATCGACGGCCGAACGCATGCAGCGGTATGAAGTCGAAGCACCCCCACTGGCTGCGCGTGCTGCAGCAGCGGCCCTTGAACAGGCGGGAATCAGCCCTGCTGAGATTACGCACCTCGTGACGGTTTCCTGCAGTGGGTTCAGTGCGCCCGGCTTTGACCTGCTGCTGATTGAGCAGCTGGGGCTGGCAGACTCCGTCGCACGGACTCATGTCGGATTCATGGGCTGTCATGGCGCTCTGAACGGACTGCGTGTGGCGCATGCGTTTGCGGCCGCTGACCCGCAGGCTGTGATCCTTGTGTGTGCACTTGAACTCTGCACTCTGCACCATCAGTACGGCTGGGATCCCCAGAAGATTGTCGCCAACTCCTTATTCGCCGATGGCGCGGCAGCCATTGTGGGTCGGGCCGCCCCTGCCGCAGATCCTGTGCCCAGCGGTCAGGCTCCGGACCGAAGCTTTGTCGTGGGCAGTGCATCTCAGGTGATTCCCGGAACGCGGGACATGATGACATGGAACATCCGCAATGCCGGCTTCGAAATGACACTTTCTCCGGAGGTGCCGCGAGTAATTACGGAGTATCTGCCGCGAGTACTGGGAGAATTCCTGGGGCGTTACGGCCTGCAGACAACGGATGTAGCGGCGTGGGGTATTCATCCGGGTGGCCCGCGAATTCTGGCGGCTGCGGCAGAAGCGATCCACCTGACGGACGAGCAGATGGAACCTTCGCTGGGGATTCTGCAGCGGTGCGGCAACATGAGTTCTCCGACGGTCTTGTTCATTCTTCAGGAGCACCTGCGGAGGAATTCGCGTGGCCCCTGTGTGCTGCTGGGTTTCGGCCCGGGTCTGAACGTGGAAATGTGCCTGTTGCGACTTTCGTAACTGGTACAGAAGTGCGATTGGATTTCCGTGGCTGCTTGCTAAATCCACGCTGAAACTTCACAATGACGGATTCTGGTCCTGCAGTCTGCCGGGGTTCCGGCTTTCCGTCCGTGCTTTTCCTCTCTGAACCTGATTCGATGTCCGCAAACGACTCCCCCGCAGATTCCCGTCAGACTTCTGAACAGCGTCTGCAGCAGGTCAACGCCCTGCGCTGGCAGAAATTCCCCGTGCTTGATGATGGATTTGTCTGTCTCGTGGACGTCATGGGAGACGACAGCAGTGTCGTGCAGGCAGCGCGAGTCAGTTATGGTGAAGGAACTCGCAAGGTCAGTGATGATCGGACTTTGATTCGTTATCTGCTGCGTCATCGCCATACAACTCCCTTTGAGATGGCAGAAATCAAGTTTCTGGTCCGCGTGCCGATGGACTGCTGGCGTCAGTGGGTGCGTCATCGCACGGCCAACATCAACGAATACAGCACTCGCTATTCACTGGCGATTGATGCCGCCCAGACAACTTCGTCTGAAGAATGGCGGACTCAGGCCGAGACCAACCGACAGGGCAGTGGTGCTCCCTTACCGTCCGATCTGGGTCAGCGTCTGACAGCTGAAGAGAAACAACTGCAGGATCAGCTGCGAGGCGTGTACCAAAGTCGTATTGAATCGGGTGTGGCCCGTGAACAGGCACGCAAGGATCTGCCCCTGTCAACGTACACAGAAGCCTACTGGAAGATTGACCTGCACAACCTGCTGCACTTCCTGGCTCTGCGGATGGATAGTCACGCCCAACTGGAGATTCGCCAGTACGCCACCGCGATTGGGCAGCAGATTGTGGCACCACTGTTTCCGATGGTCTGGGAAGCGTTCGTCGACTATCGCATGAATTCGGCCACACTGACACGCCTTGATATTGGCGTGATTCAGCGTCTGATGGCGGAGGCCTCGCGTCAGAATGCTGCTCCGCCCTATTCCGAAGCCGCCTTCATGGCTGCTCAGGACCCCGCATGGCAGGGTTTAAGCCGCAGTCGTGAGCGTGACGAATGTCGTCAGCGTCTGCAGCAGTTCGGTATTCTTGAATCCTGATCGGTTTCCCTGTGGTGCAGTTTTTGCCTTTCTGTGGCTGGCGTTTTGATCTGTCTCAGGTCGGTGCCCTCTCTGATGTGATTGTGCCTGCGGGCAGTGTCGTAACTGCTGATCAGCAGCGCGAACTGTATCGTCTGCACCCGTGCAATACGGTCCGTCTGACACACAATCGTACCGAGCCGGAGGACACGGGTTCCCTCGCTGCCGCTCGACGTGCTGACGACTTTTTCCGTCTGTGGCGTCGCGAAGGGATTCTGGTTCGCGATCATGCGGCCGCGTGGTACATCCTGCAGACCATTTCGGCGACGGATTCCGGTTCAGCCGAGCGCTGGGGACTGCTGGGACTGCTGGGACTGCTGCCACTTGATGAGACTTCGGAGCGCGGTCGCACACTGGCCGCAGCTCAGCCATCATCCGCACCGGACATCGCGCGGTTGCTGCAGATGCAGACTGTATGTCGAGCAGATTTTGCGCCGGTCTGTCTGTTCGCTGAAGACAGTTCAGCTGCTGAGGAATCCCTTGAAGAGCTGTTGCAGCGACTGGTTCGACCACTGACGCCGACGGAATGCATCCTTGACTGCGGCACGCGTCATCGCCTTTGGACCGTCACAGCACCCGCGGCCATCACTGCAATCTCTCAGAGAATTGACGACCTGCAGTTGTCGCTGTTCGACGGTGCGGCCGCGCTGCAGGCTTCCGCAGAACTCCTTCAGACCCTGCGGGAATCGGGTGAGTCCGGTGGAGTGGAATTCCCGGCCGCTCGCAGACTGGCCTGCCTGCTGGCCGTGGAAAATCTGCAGCTGCAGTTTCTGCCCCGCATCCATCGCATTGACGGGCCGGTCTTTACCGGTCATCAGCTGCGTACTGCAGCCCAGCAGATACCGGGGCTGTTATGTCAGTTCGTAGGCAATGAATCCTATGCGCTGGTGGACGCTCTTGAACTGGCGGGGTTGAATGCGGACCAGCCGTGCCTCGCAATCGGTACCAGTGACGGTGAATGGCATCTGCTGGCGGCCCCGGCGCGTTGCCGCACACTGCAACAGCTGCGGGAATTGACGGCCAGTGAATTGCTGCAGCTCAGCTGGTCCACTGCTCAGGAACAACCGGTCTCAACACTGATCAAATCAGACAGTGTTTATAGTCGGGCACAGCACGGCAGTGTGCTGCTGGCATCGCAGGTATCTGCTGCGGGCGAGCGAGGTCTGTCTGCATTACCCTGTGCCATCTCACAGTATTCAGAACTGGACCTGCAGTTGTGGCCGGCCGTGCCGGCCGGCCTGATCTTCTCTGCTCACTCTGATCGAGTGGATGCCGTCTCGGGATCCTCCGTGTAATCGATCAGTCGTCGAATGAAGTCCTCAGTCAGTCCGGCTTCCCGACGAGCCTCAGTCTGAAACAGCTGACCGCGGGCTTTGGAGGGCCGAATCGGCCAGTTCAGAGCCTGCACCCATGCATCCCAGTCAGTCTCACCAGGCTGTTTCCACTGCCGCAGCCATGTCAGTCCGAATTCGACGTGCCGGATTTCATCGCGATGGATGGCCCGCATGATGGCGGCACTGCGACGATCACCGACGGCCTTGAAACACTGCTCGAATTCCACTGTGTGATCCAGATTGGCACCTTCAAACACAAGAGGCAGTCCGGCGACGTACTGCAGTGGTGTCGCATACAGCAGCGCCTTCTGCCAGATCCACGCATTGACCGGTCGACTGCCGAAGCCAAGCCCCAGCTCGCTGCAGCGTTGAGCGTGCAGTCGAGTGTGTCGCTGTTCGTCGAACATGATGCGTGCGAGGCCGGCACGAAAATCGGCCGGGGCCTCTGGAAATGCCAGTAACACCATCGCCATCACTTCCAGAGCCTGCAATTCGTGGTTGGCCATGATGTGGTGTGCCACGGCGCGACGCAGAGGATCCTGAAAGGCGTTTCCGCGAGGCATAGCGGGGGCGGTCCGCTTTTCAGCAAACTGCAGCTGGGCGGGCCGTCCCGGCAACGACACGCGTAACGCAGGCCCCGGGACACTGTCCGTCAGCGGTTCACTGGGTCGAGTCAGCTTCAGGGTCAGATCTGTTGACAGCAGAACCTGTTCTGCGAACTGCCGCAGTTCCATGGCGTCACCGGGAATGATCAAAGAGCCATGCGAACAGCCCCTTGGCAAGATGCAGTCGGTTTTCGGCCTGATCGAACACGATACTGCGAGGACTGTCCATCACCTCATCGGTCACCTCCAGACCGCGTTTGGCAGGCAGGTCATGCATGAACAGCGCTGACGCGGGTGCTGCCTGCATCAAGGTTCCATTCACCTGATATCCGACGAATGCCTGACGACGTCGCTCAGCATCAGACTCCTGACCCATACTGGCCCAGACATCGGTGTAAATGATATCGGCTGTTCGCACAGCCTGCAGCGGGTCGTGGACCACGGCCGTCTGATGCTGTGGGTAACGCTGAGTCAGCAGCGACATGAACTGCGATGTGAACTCGAAGCCGGCCGGGGCTGCCAGTGTCAGACGCATTCCGGTCATGGCGGCAGCCAGTGCCAGCGACATGGAGACGTTATTGCCGTCGCCGACGAAGACGAGGTGCAGACCCTGTAGTCGACCACAATGTTCGCGAATTGTCAGCAGGTCCGTCAGCGCCTGGCAGGGATGGCGGTCGTCTGAAAGACCATTGATTACCGGACAGGACGAATAGGCAGCGAAATCTTCGATCAACTGCTGCGAATACGTTCGCATGGTGATGATGTCAGCGAACGAACTGATGACGCGAGCCACATCTGCGAGACTTTCGCGCCCGTTCAGTCCGGCTTCCGCCGTCGTCTGAAAAATTCCGGCACCGCCCAGATGAATCATCGCGGCTTCGAAACTGTTACGAGTTCTGAGCGACGGTTTTTCGAACAGCTGAACCAGCACATGTCCGGGAAACAGCTGCGGTCGATGGCCACGGCGCAATTCCTGTTTCAGTTCCTGCGCACGATTCAGAACCTGCTGAAGTTCGTCCGGAGTCAGATCAAGCAACGAGGTCAAATGTTTCATGGTTCAGACACTGTCGGATTTACGGTTTGCCAAAACGTCATTCTTGCAGGTTCAAGCGACAGATTTAAGGCAAATTCGGGGATTTTTACGCAAAGTTCACGTCAGGGACGGCGGATAAAGTGGGCCGCATAACTGCGCACTTCCTGTCCGTTCAGAACATGGAAAATCCTGAGTTTTTCGATGGTTTCCGCGCCGAATTTTGCCAGCGGAACATGCACGATTTTCCTGCGATAACGCGCTGCCAGTCGACGCCAGCCGGCTCCCGGAGGCGCATGGCTGAGCAGAGCCACGTGCTTCTCACGTGAATAATGCAGCGCCGCAGCCAGCAAACGCTCCTCCAGAGTATCCGCGAAGTTGAACTGCGGATCATGCCAGATATCCCGCACCGGACGCGGTGGAAACAAAAACATGGCCCCGCCATATCGCGATACAGCAATCCCGGGACCTACCATCTCGGACAGAAAATTTGTGGCAAATAACGACAGCGTCGATTCGTCCTGATGCTCTGCGTGCCACGTGATACGCCATGGATACTGTCGCGGATCCGCCGGGCTGTCGAACAGCATGATCACACAGTCAATGCGACCTCGCGCCGGCGGAAATACACGAACATACAAATCCCCGGTGTGCCAGTTCCGCAGCGTCTCACGTATGTCCAGACCGTCCTTCATGCTGGCCGAGAACTTTTCGGTGCGAGCCAGATCATTGCCGATCAGATCGAGCGCAACGTCCTTGACATGTGTTCTGAATCGTTCGATCGATTCATCTTCCGGCGGCCAGCTGCACTGACCATAGGGATTCCACGATCGCTGCCACTGGAATTTTGTCCGCAGATCAGGGCGAGTATTCAGCTGGCAGCTGCGCCATGTGATCGGTACTCCGGGCAGGCGACTGAGCGGACGCAGAGCCGTACCGTCCGGCAGCATCACACGATCCACACCAAATCGAATGGTGGGCTGCGAGTCTTCCTGACCCCACGGATATTTCCGAGCCGTTTCAGCGACATGCACCGCAAACTGATCCCCGGCCGTCTGCTTCGAAGCAATGACAAGCGTATACAGATCGGGAGCAAACCTGCGTTCCAGCAACGACAGATTGCGAGCGTACTTAAGAGTTCTGGACATCAGGCTGGGAGTGATTCGTCGAGCTCGCGTGCCGAATTCCTTTCGATAGGCGTCCCGCGCCTCCAGCAGCAGCGACTTCACACCATCGATCGACAGATTCTCGTCATCATCCAGTTCAGCACGAGCCTGTTCGTACATGCCAGTGATATACGGCAGTTCGCCCAGCATAAAAATCATTGAACGACTGGCGACAGCAAATGTCTGCGGCTGCGTTTCAGACCAATCCGGCTGCTGCAGGTCATGCAGACCTTCCGCAAACGCCGCTCGCAACCACGGCCAGTCCGGCAGACTGCACAGACACAGCACTTTTGAATACTGCTGTGACAGCTGCTGCAGCCGCCCTGCCATCCAGCGCAGCTGCGCCCAGTCAGACTCCGCCTCAGGACGTCTGAGAGACGGCAGCACCGCAGCAGCAAATCGCTCGGGAGATACCCGCTTCAGGGCCCACGGATCCGGTAATACGGCCGACCGCGGCAGATAGTCGTCCGACTCGATGTCAATAAACGCCCGCGATATTCGCTCCTGCATCGCAATCCGAATCGCAGAAATCACCGGCTGACAGGGGTCAATCGGTACATAACTGGCCGTCTGCGATGGTTCGTCAGAATCGCTGTCGGTGAAATCCGTCTGCGGCTGACGCTGCAGCACCACAGAAATCCGCGGCAAACCCTCAACCGCCTGCTCAACGTCCCCCTGAAATGATGGTGGCAGAGGCACCGCCAGACAGTCAAAACGCTGATTCAGCATCAGCCGCCGCACCTCCACCGCACTGTCACCACTGCCATGGACAACAGGGAACAGCACTATGTTTCTGCCCAGCCGAAATACGTCCGATTCGCCGTTCATGCACACTTTCACCGCAATCACACTGGAATTCGTTGTGGAATTCCAGATCCTACGCAGGCACCGCCCGTAAAGGAAGCGCCATGCCCGCTGCCGAGGGCTGCATTTTCAGATCCGCATCTGCGCCACGCCAGTAACAGAACACCATGAACAGTTATCGCGAAACGCTGGAACAGCTTCGCACGGCCTTTCCGCACCCCGTCTCTGACCACGAACACCATGCTCGGTTCGTGCAGGCCATCCGGCAGGCTGTCGACAAAGTTGAATCCCTGAAGTCACAACTCCCGATCCTTGGCGAGCCTCGCGCCATCGACTTCGCACAGGCGGTGCACGGCAGACTGCAGGAAGCCCCGCTGAATGTCGAAACTGTCTGCCACGAACTCGTCGACCACCTCTCCGGACTGTTCCTCTACGGCCATCCACGAACTCAGATCAATGTCCAGCCCCCATCCTGTATCCCGGGTATTCTGGGGACACTGCTGCCAGCCATCTGCAATCCCAACCTCTGCAGCGAAGCCTCAGGTCGAGGTGCAGCACTGGCCGAAGCCGAGGTTATCAGCATGACGGCAGAGCTGCTGGGCTGCGATCCACAGCAAGCAAGCGGAGCATTCACCTTCGGTGGCTCCGGAACTCTGCTCTACGCCCTGCGACTGGGAATCGGTAAGGCCCTCCCACAGGCCCTGCAAACTGGTCTCACCGGCCAGCCCCCCGTCGTCGTCTGTTCTGACCAGGCGCACTATGCCGTCAGCACAGCAGCCGCGTGGCTGGGACTCGGACTGGACAATGTGGTCGTTATCCCAACGGCTCCCAACAACGAAATTCGCACCTGCCTGCTGGAATCCGAACTCCGCAGACTGCTGCGAGACGGTCGGCACATCGCTGCGATTGTGGCCACAATGGGAACCACCGATGCCTTCGGCCTCGATAACCTGCAACAGATTCGTGAACTTCGCGATCAGCTGGCTCACGAATTCTGCCTCGACTATCTGCCACACCTGCATGCCGATGCCGTAATCGGCTGGGCATGGAGCGTCTTTCGGGACTATGACTTTACCACCAATCTGCAACAGTTCCCCGAACAGACACTGCGACTGATGGAAAACACCATTCGTCGTATCCAGCACCTGCCACTCGCAGACTCCATCGGTGTCGACTATCACAAAACCGGCTTCGCCCCCTACATCAGCAGTGCTTTTATCTGCACCTCGACTGAAGATCTCCGGCTGATCACTCGCGATCCCGCAGCCACTCCCTATCTGTTTCAGTCGGGCCACTACAATCCCGGTCGATTCACGCTGGAAACCAGCCGATCCGGAAGCGGCCCCATGGCCGCACTCGGAGCCCTCCGAATGTTCGGTCGAGCCGGTCTTCGCTGCCTGCTTGGTCACCTTGTCACCATGGCCCAATTACTCCGCAATCAGCTCACAGATCACTCTGCCGTGTCCGTCATGAATCCGGAGAACTTCGGCACAGTGACACTGTTCCGCGTGTACCCGCCGGGCATCGATAGCCGCGTGATGCCGCTGCTGGAACAATCCCGAGCTGATCACGCAGCACAGCTGCACAGTCACAACGAATACAATCGCCGCCTGTATCACCTGCTGCACACCGAAGCCCTGCAGGGCGACGGTGTCGTTCTGTCAATGACCGATCGCTTCCGCGTCACTGACTACGGCGAACCTGTGGTGGCCCTGAAGTCCTGCATCATGAGCCCCTTCACAGAGACACTGCACGTCGACGCGGTGCTGGAATCCATTGAACGTGCACGACTGCAGTTGCAGTAAAAGACGGAACAACACAAACACGGCAGCCACGATATCCTGACAAGTTGCGGCAAGGCGCCCCTTCGGGCAGGACGTGCTTCAGGATGGCTCCCCCTCGGGAGGGCGAAGCTCCTGCTGAGCCGAACGACACGGGAACACAAAAAGGGAACGCACGGCTCGGCGGGAGCCTCGCCCTCCCAGGTTGCAGGAAGGCGCCCACAAGTTGCACGAATACGCCCGCATCGGGAAGGCGCCCTCCCACATTGGGGAAGGCGCGCCCTGACAATTCCCGTTGCTTCAGTTGCCTGACGCTCTCCGTTTCAGCCCTTCGCGGCGCCCGCTGCAGCCATTTCCTGCAAGGCCCGACGATAGTCCGTCGGCATCACTCGCTGGAACATGGGCAGCGATCGATTCCACGTGTCCAGAATCTGACGAGCAACGGTCGAACCGGTGTAACGGAAGTGATTCTCAATCAGCGTCCGCAGCTCGGCTTCGTCCGCCTCATCAGTCACTCGCTCCAGTTCCACCATCTCAAGGTTGCAGTTGGTCAGGAATCGATCGTGCGGGTCATAAACCCAGGCCACACCACCTGACATACCGGCCGCAAAATTGCGGCCCGTTGGCCCCAGCACAACCGCTCGGCCACCCGTCATATACTCCAGACCATGATCACCCACACCTTCAATCACAGCAGTCGCGCCGGAATTCCGCACACAGAATCGCTCTGCTGCCACACCCCGGAAATAGGCTTCACCGGACGTGGCACCATAGAGCGCCACGTTGCCAATCAGCACGTTCTTCTCAGCTGCAAAACCAGACTGCTTCGGCGGATAAATGATCAGCCGACCACCGGACAAACCCTTGCCCGCGTAGTCGTTGGCATCACCTTCAATCTCCAGTGTGACACCGTGGGCCAGCCACGCCCCCACACTCTGACCAGCCGAACCAACCGCTCGCACATGAATCGTGTCAGCCGGCAGACCTTCAGCACCCGCCGCTCGACTGACTTCGTTGCTGAGGATCGTACCGAAAGCCCGGTCAGTATTCCGAATCGTCGTATCGATTCGTACCGGCTTCCGCTGCTCAAGTGCCGGACGACTGGATTCCAGCAGATCCATATCGCGGACACCACTTAACGCATGATCCTGATCGATGGTGCAGTACGTCTGCACTGCCGGGTGCGGCTTGCGAGCCGGAGTCAGTACGGGAGTCAGATCGAGGTGTCTGGCTTTCCAGTGCGTCACACTCTCGTCCAGTTCCAGCAGATCAACCCGACCCACCATTTCATTGATCGTTCGGAAACCCAGCTCTGCCATGATTTCCCGAGTCTCCTCGGCCACCATGAACAGATAATTCACGACATGCTCTGGCTTGCCCTGGAACTTCTTTCGCAGCACGGGATCCTGAGTTGCGATTCCCACCGGACACGTATTGAGATGGCATTTGCGCATCATGATACAGCCCAGAGTAATCAGCGGCGCCGTTGCGAAACCGAACTCTTCCGCACCCAGCAGAGCGGCAATTGCCACGTCTCGTCCGGTCTTCAGCTGGCCGTCCGTCTGCAGTCGAACACGACTGCGCAGATCGTTCATCACAAGCGTCTGGTGCGTTTCAGCAAGTCCCAGTTCCCACGGAAGTCCGGCATGCTTGATGCTGGTCAGTGGAGACGCGCCAGTACCACCTTCGAACCCCGAGATCAGAATGTTGTCGGCATGCCCCTTGGCCACGCCGGCAGCAATCGTCCCAACACCCACCTCTGACACCAGCTTGACGCTGACGCGAGCGCGCCGGTTGGCGTTCTTCAGATCGAAGATCAGCTGTGCCAGGTCCTCAATCGAATAAATATCATGGTGCGGTGGCGGACTGATCAGACCCACTCCCGGCGTTGACAGTCGCGTGGACGCGATCACTTTGTCCACCTTGTGCCCGGGCAACTCACCACCCTCGCCCGGTTTGGCCCCCTGAGCAATCTTGATCTGCAGCTCATCAGCGTTGGTCAGATACCAGGACGTTACGCCGAAACGGCCGGATGCCACCTGCTTGATCGCCGAACGCCGCGAATCACCATTCTCCATCGGCTGAAAACGGTCGTATCGCTCGCCACCTTCACCCGTATTGCTTTTTCCACCCAGCCGGTTCATGGCGATTGCCAGCGACTCATGCGAATCCGCCGAAATCGAACCGAAACTCATGGCTCCCGTACAGAATCGCTTCACGATTTCAGCCGCCGACTCGACTTCGTCGAGCGGAATCGGGTTGCCCTGACGGAACTTCAACAGACCTCGCAGATGACAGGCTCGAGTCGTCTCTTTATTGACCAGAGCAGAAAAGTCGCGATAGGCGGACTTGTCACCCTGCCGCGCTGCCTGCTGCAGCCGCCCAATTGTGTGCGGATTCCACGCGTGCTGTTCGCCACGACGACGGTAGGAATACAGACCGGGATTCGGCAGATCGGCCGTAATGCTGTCCGGATTCTCCGGGAACCCCACATGATGACGCAGCAGTGACTCCTCGGCCAGCACATCAAACCCCACACCACCGATGCGGCTGGGAGTTCCCGCGAAGCACAGGTCAATCACTTCCTTACCAATTCCAAGCGCCTCAAAGATCTGCGCACCTTTGTAGCTCTGCAGCGTCGAGATGCCCATTTTGGCCATCACTTTCAGCATCCCATGAGCCACTCCGGACCGGTAGGCGTGCACAATCCGGTCATCATCCCAGTCGTCCGAAAGCTTGCCCTCAAGACGAGCATGCCGCAGGGCGTACAGGGCCAGATACGGGTTCACCGCATCAGCCCCGAAACCAATCAGCAGACAGAAATGGTGCACTTCACGAGCCTCACCGGATTCCACCAGCAACCCGACCCTCGCTCGTTCCTCATGCCGTACAAGGTGATGATGTACGGTGCCGGTTGCCAGCAGCGAACTAACGGGAACGCGTTCCGCACTGACTCGCCGATCCGACAGCACGATCAGACTGTATCCTTCGCGGATGGCATCTCGAGCTTCTGCGCAGATGCGATCAAGAGCCGGACGAAGACCGGCCGTGCCCTCTTCTACCGGGTACGTCACGTCAATTACTCGCGCCTTCCAGCCGCGGTAATTGATGCCCTTCAGATTGGCCATCTGATGATTGGTCAGAATCGGATGCGGTACCAGCAGCCGGTGACAGCTTTCTGCTGTCGGTGACAGCAGATTCGCTTCCGGTCCGATATAACACTCCAGCGACATAATCACTTCTTCGCGGATCGAATCGATCGGCGGGTTGGTGACCTGTGCAAAGATCTGGTGGAAGTAATCGTACAGCATGCGTGGCTGATCGCTGAGGCAGGCCAGCGCCGCATCGTTGCCCATCGATCCGATCGGGTCCTTGTCAGCCTTGATCAAAGGCAGCAGCATGAAGTTCATCGTTTCGGCGGTGTAGCCGAAAGCCTGCATGCGACTGATCAGTTCCTGGCCGGTCAGTCGTTCGGGCGGAGTTCTACGCGGCAGCTCTTCGAGGCGAATCCGCTGCTCACCTACCCACTGCTGAAACGGGCGACGCTCGGCCATATCCGCCTTCAGCTCTTCGTCCTCAATAATCCGCCCCTGCTCGAAATCCACCAGGAACATACGACCGGGCTGCAGTCGTCCCTTCAATCGCACATTGGCGGGATCAATCTGCAGAACACCCACTTCACTGGCCATCAGCACGCGATCATCGTTGGTCACGTAGTAGCGGCTGGGACGCAGCCCGTTACGGTCCAGAGTCGCGCCGATGTAGCGGCCGTCAGTGAAGGAAATCGAAGCTGGCCCGTCCCACGGTTCCTGAACGGCCGAATAATATTCGTAGAAGGCACGTCGCGGTTCCGGCATGGTCTGATGATTCTGCCATGCTTCCGGCACCATCATCATGACCACCTCCTGCAGCTTGCGGCCGGAGTGGTACAGCATTTCGAGCGCGTTGTCGAAGCAGCCCGAGTCGGACGTATGAGGTTCGATGATCGGAAACAGCTTGCGAATGTCCTCGCCGAACAGTTCGCTCTGCATCAGACCCTGGCGAGCAAACATCCAGTTGGAATTTCCCTTGACGGTATTGATTTCGCCGTTGTGAGCCATGAAGCGGAGCGGCTGAGCACGGTCCCAGCTGGGGAATGTGTTCGTGGCGAACCGCGAGTGAACCATGGCCAGATGACTGTCGAAATCGGCGGCCTGCAGATCCGGGAAAAACGGCATCACCTGGTGCGAAGTCAGCATCCCCTTGTAGATGATCAGCTTGGTGGACAGGGAGCAGATGTAGAACAGCAGTGCCTGCGACATGGCACTGTTCCGCAGTCGGTGGCTGCTGAGCTTTCGAATGATGAACAACTGACGCTCAAACGCGTCCTGCTCCAGACCTTCAGCTGCTCCGATGAACAGCATCTCCATGGCCGGAGCACAGGCGCGTGCAGACTGGCCAATGTCCGCCGCATCAAAGTCCACCGGCAGCGGACGCCAGCCCAGACAGACCTGTCCCTGCTGCGCGATGAGCTGCTGCACAGTCACACGACACTCTTCTCGCTGCTGCGGATCCTGCGGCAGAAACACGATCCCGGCCGCATAGTGTCCTGGCTGGGGCAGAGTCAACCCAAGCTGCTCGCGCGCTACTCGCTGCAGGAACGTGTGCGGCAGAGCAGTCAGCATGCCCGCGCCGTCACCGGTGTTGGATTCACAACCACACGCCCCGCGATGGTCCATATTCCGCAGGATTGTCGCCGCATCCTCGATGATCTGATGGCTGCGCTGGCCCTTGATATGAGCCACAAAGCCGACACCACAGTTCTCATGCTCGAACTGAGGATCATAAAGCCCGTGAGCTTCCGGAGCCCCGAATGGAGGACGGTAGGGTGCCGGGTACTGGTTGCCGCGGATATCTTCCATCGAACTAAACCCTGGTTTCACTTCTGAAATTGATCTGCCGCCTGAAATCCCGGACGGCTGGGGGTGCGCAGCGGGCTTGCCACCTGAACTCGCTGACACCACACGAAAAACTGTACAGTGGTTCGGTCAGCGAGGTGGCATGGGCCAGCGTTTGGATGCGGCCGCACGTTTCACACCCGCAGCTGCTGCGGACAGGCTGAAGGCCACGTCAGAGGCCACTGCCGCACAGATCACTGCACCAGCAGCGACAGCAGATGCCAGCAGATCGCGAAAAACGCGGTCTGTTCGCACGGCAATTACAGATGCTGAAATCGTAAGCGACATGGTTTCGTGTACCGGACACAAGACAGACCAGCAGGGCAAAGCCCGCAGGTGCAGACCGGTGGGAGAGGCCTTATAAATCCAACAGGATCGCAGAATTCTTGCAATCCCGGTCCCGAAAAACAAGCGCGATCGGGTTTTGCGGGAGTAATCCCGGAATTCGCAGTTTCCCAAACTGATACTCACCTCACGACCCGAAAATTCTCCATCCACTCACTGTCCCACCGCAATTTCCACGTCCCACAGCGGACTACCGCCCCACTCTTCGCTAGAATCCCTCCACCAATTCCGCTCTCCCGGTCCGCACCTCAGCCAGCACATGTCCGAACAGGTTCCCAATTCCCAGCTGCCCGTTTCCCCGGAAGTCACGGGCCTGCAAACACCCGTACAGTTCCTCCGCGGGGTCGGTCCACACCGCGCAGTGCTCCTGAAAAATCTCAACATCCACACAGTCGGCGATCTGCTGCTGCACGTGCCTCACGAAATTCACGACTTCTCCTGCATTCGTTCAGTCCCACAGCTGCAGGACGATCAGCTGCAGGCGGTCCACGGTGTGGTCGTTGATCGCGATGCTCGCGAACTTCGCGGTGGTCGGTCACTGGTCGGAGTCCTGCTGAACTGCGAAGGTCACTTCGTCCGCGGAACCTGGTTCAACCAGCCATGGATCTTTCGAAAATACACCCACGGACAGCGTCTGATCTTCCAGGGAAAGCCCCAGCGTCGCGCGGGTCGCTGGGAATTCAGCAACCCATCCGTCATCCTGCTGGCACCCGAAGATGAAGTGGAAGCGGGCGCCGGAGTCCTGCCCAGATATGCACTGACCGAAGGCATCTCGATGGATGCCATGCGCCGCATGACTCGCACCGCCGCCGAACAGTTCGCCGAACTGGCCACTGACCCGCTGCCTCAGTCACTCCGCGAACAACTCAGAATCCCAACCCTGCCGGAAGCCCTCCGCGGACTGCACATCCCCACCTCGCCCGAACAATGGCAGGCCGCCAGACGTCGCGTCCTGCTGGATGACCTGCTGGAATTCCAGCTCGGACTGGCGCTGCGACGCCGACGGACTCGCGCTCAGAAAGCCGTCCCGCTGCCCGTCACAGCCAAAATTGATGCCCGCATCCGACGGTTGTTCAGCTTCCGCTTCACCGCCGGACAGGATCAGGCAGTTCAGGATCTCTGCAGGGATCTGCAGATGACCG
This sequence comes from uncultured Planctomycetaceae bacterium, assembly GCA_903858815.1. Taxonomy (GTDB): domain Bacteria; phylum Planctomycetota; class Planctomycetia; order Planctomycetales; family Planctomycetaceae; genus SXXK01. Next base: position 18,219 of record CAIOKE010000233.1, read on the forward strand.
AACCCATGCACCGACTGTTACAGGCCGATGTTGGCGCCGGCAAAACAGCAATCGCTGTCTACGCTCTGCTGCTGGCCGTCGCTGCCGGACACCAGGCCGCTCTGATGGCCCCCACCGAAGTGCTGGCCGCACAACACTGGGATACCCTCGAAGAACTGCTGCAGGGCAGTCGCGTGCAGCGGTGCCTGCTGCTGGGAGGCCTGCCGGCCGCCCGACGCCGCGAACTGCTCAACGGAATCGCCACTGGCGAAATCAGCCTGATCATCGGGACCCAGGCACTCATCCAGGAATCCGTCCGCTTCCAGAATCTGGCACTGACCGTGATCGATGAACAGCACCGCTTCGGTGTCCGCCAGAGATCCCATTTTTCCACAGGCCAGATCAGTCCTCACGTGCTGATCATGACAGCCACACCAATCCCGCGCAGCCTCTGCCTCACTCAGTTCGGCGACCTCGATATCTCCGTCATTAAAGATCTGCCCCCGGGACGACAGAAAGTTATCACTTCACGTATCAGTTCCGCCCCGGAACAATCCCGCGTCTGGCTGTTCGTCCGTCAGCAGGTTGCTGCCGGACGACAGGCTTATGTGGTTTGCCCCCGAGTCGAAGGACAGGCCGACGATGATCAGGCCGCAGCAGAATCGGTTTTTCGCACACTGCAGGCCACCGAGCTGGCCGGCTTGCGGATCGAACTGCTGCATGGACGGATGGACCGAGAACACAGACATGCCATCATGGATCGTTTTCGCGAACGGACCTGTGATGTACTGGTCACCACCACGGTGATTGAGGTCGGAGTCAACATTCCCAATGCCACACTGATGATCATCCAGCAGGCTGAACGCTTCGGGCTGGCCCAGCTGCATCAGCTGCGCGGACGAATCTGCCGTGGCAGTCATCAGGGATTCTGCTTCCTGTTTTCCGATTCAGAAGTACCCGATTCGGTCGCCCGCCTGACGGCGATGGAGCAATCCACAGATGGCTTCACACTGGCCGAAAAGGATGCCGAACTGCGGGGCCCCGGCGATATCCTCGGACTGCGGCAAAGCGGTGCCATGCCACTCCGCTGCGCTGACCCCGTCCGCGACCTCGCACTGCTGCAGGAAACACGGGATCTGGCGGTTTCACTGGTCGACAGAGGAACCCTGGATCAGACTCAGTTCGAACCTCTGAAACAGATTGTCCTGCAGCGGTTCACCGGACTGCTGGACCTGCCGCAGACCGGCTGACTGTCACTGAACTCGACGATCCGAAGGGAGACTGGCCTGCTCACGCTGCACCAGACGTACCAGACCTGCCACGGAATTGACCTGCAGTTTCCGCATGGCACGGGAACGATGCTTTTCCACAGTCTTGACGCTGAGCCCCATCTGAATGGAAATGGCCTTGTTGGTCGCTCCCTCGTACACCAACCGGATCACAATCAGCTCCTGACGCGACAGCAGCGACAGGTAACTGCCACCGTCGGGCAGCATCGGAGGCAGGGCAGCACTCTGTTCCCGCGAGATTTCCAACTGGCGAAAACCCTCGGCCACGGCGTCCAACAGCTCTCGGCGATCAAACGGTTTGTCCAGCACTGAGATCGCGCCCAGTCGCATCGAAGCCACAGCAAGACTTGTCCGCGGATACCCGGAAATCAGAATAAAACGGAAGGCCGGCAAGGACTCAATCAGCTTGCGCTGCAGCTCAAGCCCCGGCATCTCTGCCATCACCTGATCACTGATCACGACCCCCGGCACCAGATCCACCACCTCCTGCAAAAACAGCGAGGCTGACTGATAACAGCGCGGCTGGTAACCGGCCAGATCAAGGGACAGTCGCAGGAATTCCAGAACTGCAAGATCATCATCAATGACGTAGACCGCGTTCTCTGACAACGTTTGCTGATCTTCAACTTCCTCGGCTGCTGCTTCAGCCAATACAGGTTCGACAAGACTCATGGATGGAAGACCTTTGGGCGGGAACCATCGCGAACCAAAGCCAGCCCTGCTACCGATATTTCGGGCACTTGGCCAACCTTCAGAAATCGCCGGTGAACGACGATTTGGCTTGCGACGTTTTTTGTCTGGTTCTTCACCCGAATCTGTGGGTAAAAAGTGTGGTTTTAAAGCTCGGCTCGGGTTCAGCAAACGGGGGGGGGGCCGCCCCTTTTCGCCTCTC
>CAIOKE010000234.1 GCA_903858815.1 uncultured Planctomycetaceae bacterium
CCTCGGCCGGGCAGGAATGACGCGGGCTACCTTTTTGTCCTCGGCCGGGCAGGAATGCCCGGGCTACCTTTTTGTCCCCGGCGTCAGGAATGCTCGGGCTACCTTTTGTCCCTCGCGTCAGGAATGCCCGGGCTACGGTTGTCAGCGAACAGCGATAGCGGAACACTAACAGTTGACTTCGGCTCGGCGGGAACCTCGCCCTGCCGAGGGGGATGTCCATTCTGTGCGCGAGTGCCCCAAAGACTGCCTCATACCGCGCACAGCATTTTACGTTCAGCCTGAAAAACGGGACATCCGGCTATTTTCCACCATTTTCAGCGATTTCAGAAGTCAAAATGTGGGCACCGGAGTTGCACGCAAAACGTCGGCCAGAGTAATCTCACACTCCCTCCTGTCGTCATTCAAACCGCCCACACGTCGCCCCCCTCCGGAATGCTCACATGAACTCCGCTCTACGCAGGCGACGTCACTGCCCGGTGCCCATCGCGGTCCTCGCTACGCTGCTGGTGATCCTGCCACTGATCGGCACTTCAGCCATTGCCCAGACCGCAGACAACTCCGCCACACCAGTCAACCCTGATTCAGGCCTCACTTACTCGGCTGTCAAAGCCCTGTTCAGGGAACGCTGCTTCGCCTGCCACGGCAGCCTGAAACAGGAGGCTCAGCTGAGACTGGACACAGTTGCTGCCATGCAGGCGGGCGGTTCCAGCGGGCCTGCCATCAATCCCGGAAATGCCCTCACCAGCCACCTGTTCCAGCGAGTCAGCAGCAGCGATCCTGAGACCCGGATGCCCCCCGAAGGTCGCCCGCTGGAACCGGCCCAGCTGCAGCTGCTGGAAGCCTGGCTGAACGCCGGCGCTGTGCCGACAGTCGACGATCAGCCGGAACCTGACCCACACGACCACTGGGCCTTCCAGCCACCCGCGCGACAGCCCGGTATCAACGACATCGACACCTTCGTCTCTTCCAGACTTGCCACAGCCGGACTGCAACCGCTGCCTGCCGCCGACAAACCCACGCTGCTGCGCCGTGCTTACCTCGACCTGATCGGACTGCCACCCACACCGCAGGAACTGTCAGACTTCCTGAACGACCCGGCCCCGGAGGCCTTCGCAAAGACCATCAATCAACTGCTTGAGGATCCCCGCTACGGTGAACGCTGGGCTCGGCACTGGATGGATGTCTGGCGTTACGCTGATTGGTATGGACGGCGACATGTGCCTGATGTCTGGAACAGTGCTCCTCAGATCTGGCGCTGGCGTGACTGGATTGTCAATTCGCTCAATGCCGACCATGGCTATGACCGATTGCTGCAGGAAATGCTGGCTGCCGATGAAATTCGTCCGGGTGACGACACTGCTGCGGCTGCGACCGGCTATCTGATCCGCAACTGGTACGCTCTGAATCCCAATGACTGGATGCGCAGCACTGTGGAACACACAGGCAAGGCATTTCTTGGTCTGACATTCAACTGCGCTCATTGCCACGATCACAAATATGATCCTGTATCCCAGACCGATTACTTCCGGTTTCGAGCGTTCTTTGAACCGCTGTACATTCGCCAGGATCAGCTGCCCGGACAGGCCGATCCAGGACCGTTTCAGGACTACGATTACGGTAAACTGCGGACCATTCAACGGCTGGGTATGGTGCGAGTGTTCGACAGACATCCGGCAGCTCCCACCTGGTTCTATACAGGGGGCGATGAACGCAATCGGCTGACCGAAAAAGGATCCATCGCACCAGGCCTGCCAGCGGTATTCACCAGTGCCAGTCAGCGGCAGCCTCAAATCATTCAATTGCCCGTGTCGGCGTACGCGCCTGCTCTGCGGCCCGCCATGCTGACCGCGCGTCGTGCTGAACTGCAGCAGGCCGAACAGACAGCTCGGGATCAGCTGGCTGCAACCCCACCACTGGCTGACGATCCCGCTGCACAGGCCGCAGTCGCAGCAGCCTCAGGCAGCTTTAACGAGGCGGCGGCCGCCGCAAAAGACAGCGGGATCCCGGGAGCGCTTGCCGGACTGCAGTCACTGCACGTCACAGCCGGCAGCGGCCGCCGCATTCTGCAGCACCGACTGACAGGCCTGCCAGTCCTGACCACGGGCACCACGCTGCAGTTTCAGCTGCGGCTGCTGCAGAACTCCCACATCAACTTTCAACTGGCGAGGGATGTCGTCAAGGGCCTGACCGCCGGTTATCTGGCGTTCGAGAATGATCGCATTCTGACGTGGCCACCGGGCTCAGTCACCGACACGGAAGTGGGGCGTTTCGATTTCGCTTCCGGCCGGCGACAGTTCGAAATTCGACTCACCTTTGAACCGTCTGCCGATCGTTGTCTGCTGACGGTGGTCTCATTGCCCGATCGCACTGTGCTGGTCAGCGACAGCCCCGTGGCCCTGAATGGCTGGGACCCGGCTACGCAAAGCCAGCAGGCCATCAGCTTTGATGCACGCAGGGGCAGCGAAGCCCTGATTGACGACCTGCGAATTGTCAGCCCCGAGGGAACCACGCTGTTCCACTGCGATTTTGAAGCGCCGCTCTTTACGGCCGGTACCGACGCCATCGGACTGGCGGGCTGGGAACCTTCGGCATTCTCTGAAGCTGGCGGGCTGTCTGTGGTTTCCGCCACAGCCGCGAATCAGGCGTTGCTGCCTGCATGGCAGCAACTGGTCTCAGCTCAGGCCCGCCTTGAACAGCTGCGTTTGCCGTATCAGGCTGCGGCCGCCACACTGAGTGCGGCCATGGCACGAACTGCGGCATGGGAAGCGCGAGCCGCAGTCGATCTGGCTCGACTCGAGCACCTGGCGAAAACGGATCCAGCCACTGGCAGCACACTTCCGGCAGACCTGACCGTCCGCATGTGGCAGGCACTGCATCTGCAGCAGCACGCAGAACAGTTGACGGCTGAAGCTGAGCTGCTGAACGCCGAATTGGCATTGCACAAAGCTCAGACACTGCCAGCAGATGACGCGGCTCGCACCAAGCAGCTGGAATCTGCCACAGTGGCCGTCACAGCAGCCAGAGCTCGCACCGAAACGGCTCGCGCTGCCATAGCTGCTGTGGGTTCTCCAACACCCGACACTCCTCCGACATGGCAGCCTCTGGGCCCCGAATACCCGCGGACCAGCACGGGACGCCGCAAAGCACTGGCCGAATGGATGACTGACCGCAGTAATCCGCTGACGGCCCGAGTGGCTGTCAATCACGTGTGGCTGCATCACTTCCATGCACCGCTGGTCAGCACCGTCACGGACTTCGGCCGCAACGGAGCACGGCCCACACACCCCGAGCTACTGGACTGGCTGGCCGTGGAATTCATGGAATCGGGCTGGAGTCTGAAACATCTGCATCGATTGATCCTGAACAGTGAGGCGTGGCAGCGGGCCAGCGCCGTTCCCGATTCGCAGCGCATGGCCGCGGCACAGGCTCGCGATCCGGAAAACCGTCTGCTGTGGCGGATGAATGCCGGTCGCATGGAGGCCGAAGTGGTTCGCGACAGCCTGCTGTATGTGGCCGGCAAACTCGACCTGACGATGGGTGGCCAGGAACTGGAGAATACAGACGCCCTGACCACATATCGCCGCAGCCTGTACTACGCTGTTTATCCTGAACAGGGAGGACGCAGTCAGCTGGGGGAACTGTTCGATGCACCGGATCCGCTGGACTGCTATCGGCGAACCAGCAGCCTGATTCCACAGCAGGCTCTGGCCCTGACCAACAGCGATCTGGTGCACTCGGTCAGTGTCTCGGCAACCAGCAGAATTCTGGCTGACCTGTCGTCAACCTTACCCGAGCTGCGTCCTGCAGGCTCCTCAGCCAGTGAATCACCCGAAGCTGTGGACAGATTCATACAGCAGGCCTTTCGGACGCTGTTGTCGCGTGCTGCCACGGAACGGGAGCTGGTAGTCTGTCGTGAGTTTTTGCAGCAGGATCTGCCCGATGTCGCTCGCCAGAGTCTTGTACGCGCCCTGTTAAATCATCATGATTTCATCACTGTACGCTGAATTCGGAACAGGAACGCAACTCGATGAGTATTCCAACGCGGAATTCCGCCTGCTGCCACCGCCGTGCCCTGCTGTCCGACCTTGGAATGGGATTCACGGGTCTGACGCTGGGTGCCATGCTGGCCGAAGACGGGATTTCTGCAGCGCCTGTCAGACCGCGGGTGTCAGAATCAGCGGACGAACCTGCGGCGGTCGCTGGTCCGGATGGTCAGTCGCATCACCCTGCACGTGCCGACAGCGTAATCTGGATTTTTCTGTCGGGTGGCTACAGTCATGTGGAAACATTTGACCCCAAGCCGGCCCTGAATAAGTACGCTGGACTGACTTTCGCTAAGACACCGTTTGAAAACCCGGTCAATTCTCCGCTGCACAAAAAACGCTTTCGTTCGGTCGCTGCCGAAGAGATCAATGTGCGGGATGTGTATCCGATCATTTATCCGATGCAGGTGGGCTGGAAGCCTCGCGGTGACAGTGGCATCGAGATGACGGACTGGTGGCCGCAGCTTGCTGGCGAAGTCGATGAGCTGTGTTTCGTGCGTAACATGTGGACCACGGACAACGACCACGCGGCAGAGAATCAGATTCACACGGGTCGTCATCGTCTGGATGAGCAGCAGCCCAGTATCGGCGCATGGGCGCACTATGGACTGGGCACACTGAACCAGAATCTGCCGAAATTCGTGGTCCTTGGTGGCCCCACTCGCTCGGATACTCGACTGTCCATCGATTCCCTGTACCTCGGTCCGCAGCATGCCGGAGTGCCACTGGCGATTGATCCGGCCAATCCGTTGCCGTTTGGCCAGCGACAGGCCTCGCAGTCACTGGAACAGCAGCGCAGGGAATATGAGCTGATCGGACGGTTGAACCAGCTGTCGGCGGTGGAATATCCGTCGGATCAGAAGCTGTTGGCCCGGATCCGCGCATGGGAACTGGCGTTTCGCATGCAGACTGCGGTCCCAGCGGCCATCGACCTCGCTCAGGAGACGCAGCAGACACGGCAGCTCTATGGGCTGGATCAGGACAACACGAAGGTTGCCGGTGAACGACTGCTGGCAGCCCGGCGACTGATTGAACGCGGGGTCCGCTTTGTGCAGGTCTTCCCATCTGCATACGGTGTCTGGGATTCCCATCAGAAACTGAAGGACAATCACACGCGGTTGTGCGGTACGGTGGATCTGCCGGTGGCTGGACTGATCCGTGACCTCAGACAGCGAGGCCTGCTGGAACGTACTCTGGTGGTGTTCTGCACAGAATTCGGTCGAACCCCGGGTCTGGAGCAGCGTTCCGGGGGCGTTGATGGGCGTGATCATCATCCGAATGGATTCACGATCTGGATGGCCGGCGCCGGGGTGAAAAAGGGATTTGTGCACGGAGCCACAGACGAGCTGGGGTATCATGCGCTGGGTGACGGTCATTATGTGACTGACCTGCACGCCACCACCCTGCACCTGCTTGGGCTGGACAATCGCCGGCTGCACTTCCCGGGTCGCAAGCGACTGGAAATTGATGATGGAAATGTGATTCACGAGATTCTGGCCTGACCGACCCACCGAAAGACTGCACCATGATCGTTCTGCCTGCTGTTCGCTGGTTGCTGTTTGCCGTTTTGACATTGCCCGCGCTGACTGTCTGTTGCCCGGCCGTGGCACAGGAAGTTGCCGGAGTGACGGTTACGCCTCACAGGATTTCATCGCAGATGCGTTATCGCCGACCGGCGACTCCTGAACTGGGCGCACGCGTGGAGCTGGTGCTGCGGAACTCTACTGACACGCCCCTGACGATCCGCCGTGATGACCCGTGGACGTTCGACGGCCGGACGCCTGCACAGCTGCTGGAAACTCAGGACTGGTCATGGCACGAAGCCCCCGAAGTCTGGCAGGAGGACACTGTTCAGCTGCCGCCGCAGACACTGACTGTCGTGCATTTCAATGGACGATCTGACGCGTGGGGGGCTGAGACAACACACACCGTGCAGCCCGGGGCAGCGGCAAAACCCCTGGAATTTCCGCTGGCCCGACCTGCAGTCTGGCTGCAGGATGTGACATTTCTGGCAGTTGATGATACCGGTCGTCTGAAACCGGGGTCTGTGACAGCCAATCAGATTGTTGTGCATCTGCGTCGGGAGGCTGCTGCGACTGCCCCCTGCAGGATCGCTGCACTGAGACTCTGGTTACCGGTTGACGGGGGCAGTCAGCGAGTTTTTCATCTGACGAAGACTGTTTCTGCATCAGACCTGCAGTCGTTCCCGCAGTCGGGCGAGCTGCTGTCATCTGCTGGTTTCGTCGCCGCCTGCGGTGAACTGCCACGCAGAAATTGTCTGGTTGAAGTTCAGCTTGCGGAACCCGCGGGTGGCCTGCAGTCACTCTGGGCCAGTCTGAAGATTCGTCCGGAGAGTTTTGACATCAGCGGTGGCTGGATTCAGGGGGATATCAACGGTCGCAGTGCACTCACGATCGACGAATACCGTCGTACACTGGCCCGCATGCATATCAACGCCGGTCAGATTGAAGAGGTTTCCGGATTCACTGACAACCCGGAGCTGTATCAGCGGACGCCATTCAAGCGATTCAATCGGCTGGGTGATCTGGCACGCTACGACCGTGATGAGCTCCTGCCGACAATTCACGCGGTGGAATTCATCGGGGAACCACAGTACGGTGGTGGCCGTCCGGTCCCGCCTCAGGAAGTTCATAAACTGCTGGCCCCCTATCGCGACAGCCGACTGCACACTTCTGTGACACTCAGCGAAGAGCGCACGTGGCGATATTATGCCGGGCTGTCCGATCACCCGCATTACGATGCTTATCGAGTCATTGCGCCGGCCGCTGATGCATGGACTCAGTATGACCGCTGGGGTGGAAAATCCATTCGCTGGGGAGCGCCGCTGGAGACCATTGGCGAGATGACCCGCAGTCTGCGGGAACTGAATCGCCCACGCGCCATCGCCTACTGGTCTCAGGGAGCTCATGATGGCTGGGGGGGCTTTTTCAGCCCCCGTCGTGGTTCCCCCACGGCCGATGAGCTGCGCTCTCAGGCATGGCATGCGCTTTCCGCCCGCATCACCTCGTTGTACTGGTTCAATCTCAGCCTGAAATCCCTGTTGAAATATCCCGACCTGATCACACCAATCACGCGGGTTAACAGGGAAATCCGACTGCTGGACGAGCTGTTGCTGCGGAGCACAGCGTTTCATTACGAGGCAGTTCCGGCGGGTGAACGCCCGGACTGGGAGATCAGCGTGCTGGCCGCTTCGGATGCTGCCCTGCTGATCGTCAATGACGTGGGCTACACCATCGATGACAGGACTAACACCTTCAGCTTCCAGCGACGGCAGGAAACGTGGACCTTCCCTCGGCCTCCATGGCTTAGCCAGCAGGCTGCGATTTTTCGAGTCGATGCAGACGGAGCGCATGACGTCACAGCCAGCATTGGCGAACAGCTGAAGATCAGCGACGAAGTGCTCGTGGCCGGCATCTACGTTGTCAGCGACAATCCCGGGCTGCGACAGCAGTTGCAGGATAAGTTGCAGCTGCTGCTGGCCCACGAAAACAGCATGAAAATTGACCCCGGAATTCAGGAATCCGATCTGCAGTTGCTGCGAGATGCCGCAAAGTAGACGACAGGGCTAAATCGACTGGTGTCAGGATTTCCGCCTCGACATAATATGTTGTACGCGGTGTTTCTGCACCGTCTGAGTGTTGGTGATTCTTCATCACCGACGAACACGCTAGTCAGTATTCAGTGCACGCAAAAGTCCCCCTCGGGAGGGCGAGGCTCCCGCCGAGCCGAAGTCAGCTGCCACTGTTCAGCTGCCACTGTTCGCCCGCAACCGTAGACCGGGCATTCCTGCCCTGCACCCCTTTTTTCCCGCACAAACACCTGCCTGACGCCACACAGGCGACCCTTTAGCGGAAGCTGACGGGGCTTTCGCCTGCATCTGAGCGGTTGGGGGTTTCCTGACACGGAAGCAGTATCCAGCGCGTTTTTAGCAAACCCCATCAGACGCACCCTGCAGGTGCGCACATGTTTTGACATAGACCCAAAAAAAGCCGCCCCGAGTCCGGCGCGGCTTCGATTCCACAAAGCACAGTACACTGACACAATCACTCCGGCAGTCGCGCTGCCGATACCGCCGGGAATTCACCCGAACAGGCCCGCATGAATTCCACCAGGTCCACCTTCTGTGCTGCCGTCAGCTTCAGTGGCACCATCTTGTCACTCAGCCACTTATTCCTGTCGCCACCCTTGGCGTAGTGCTCAACCACGTCTTCCAGTGTCAACAGGCTGCCGTCATGCATGTAGGGCGCTGAATGAGCCACGTTGCGGATGGTCGGAGTCTTGAATGCCCCCTTGTCCTTCTCCACCTTCGTCACGACATAACGACCCAGATCAGGCTCTTTCGCTGCCATGCCCACACCAAGGTTGTGATACTGCTCGTCAGCCAGGTTCGCACCCACGTGACAGTTGCTGCAACCCACTTCCTTGCTGAAGAACAATGCCATGCCTCGCAAAGCACTGTCTGACATCGGGTGCGCCGCCGCACCAGCCTTCGCTGCCTCATAATCGGCTTTGGTCGTTTCGTCGTCCAGAACGTCCTGCAGGTCGTCGCCGCTGAGTCCGGCAAATTTCGACCACGCTTCCTGATAATCGTACGGCGATGGCCCCGTTACCAGCACCCGCTCAAATGCCGCAATCGCACGACCAACGTTGTCAATCGTTACACCCTCACCAGGAAATACCTTGCTGAACTGCAAGGCGTACGCAGGAATTCCTTTCAGCGTCCTGACCGCGTTCTCATGCGTATTCCCCATCTCAATGCCCGCCTGAATCGGTCCAACCGCCTGAGCTTCCAGTGAGCCGGCACGGCCGTCCCAGAACTGAGCGTCACTCAGGATGCGGTTGTAACTGATCGGCGAATTCCGGCCACCCTTCGCACCACCAATACCAATCCCGGTCGGAGTATGACGCGAATACCCCTCCTGCGGATGATGACACGAGGCACAACTGACCGTGTTGTCCTTCGACAATCGAGTGTCAAAATACAGCTGTCGTCCCAGTTCGATCTTGGCGCGAGTCAACGGGTTCTTCTCAAGACCCTTCATCTGAGCCTGCCCCAGAGCCAACCCCAGTGGCAGTTGCACCTCAAGAACTTCGTGATTCTTCGCGTCCGACAGAAACGCCTGAGCCTGCTCCACTGTCAGCGGACCAGTTCCCGGTATCCCAGCCGTCAATGACGAATCACTGCCCAGAACCACCTTCTCCGCCGCCTGCACACCCGGCAGCGCCAGCGACGCTACGCCCAAAGCGATGCATGCCGTCAGCTTGATTGCCTTCATCAAACCCACTCCCCAAAAAAAACCTGATAACCGAAATCTCCGGCCCGCAAGCAGCCGTGCAGACAGACCGCCGTGCCCGACTGGACTATCTTAGACGGTAAACAGAGACCTGCCAGGTCGAACCCTTCCAAACTCCTCACGCCTGAAAAGAACGATTGACCAAACACCGCAAAAACGACGCCAATCCGAACGACACTCAAACCTTACACTGCACAGCAGTGCAGTAAGCCAGAGCGTTCAAGTGCGTGCAGCCAACAGGGATTGCAACTGCATCACAAATTGTCCACGGGAAATCACCACCCCGAATCCCGCTGACTTCGCCGCCTCCAGCTTCGCCGTATGCACATGCGGACCGAACGCGATCCCCTGTTGCAACACCGAACCGCTGCAGGCCCCAGCCAACTCCCCAGGATCCACACCCAGGGACAAATCCACACACAACACAGTTCCATCGGTGCGCAGCAACTGAGCCGCTTCCGACATCGTCCGTGCACTGCGAAAACTGAAACCCAGCGACTGCGCTGCACCACTGACACTGCTGAGCAACATCAGATCCGTTGAAAACAGCACCACAGCGGCAGACGCACACACACTTTCACTGCCAGTCTCAGACATTCGGCCACCCCCAACCAGTTCAGCCACTCCACACTCACCCCGCCATCGATCGCCGCATCAGCACTCCCAAACTACGCCCTCCCTCCATGATCATGATCGTGATCATGCGAGTGATCATGCGAGTGATCATGCGAGCGATCATGTGAGTGATCATGTGAGTGATCATGTGAGTGATCGTGCGAGTGATCGTGCGAATGATCATGTGAGTGATCATGTGAGTGATCATGTGAGTGATCATGTGAGTGATCATGTGAGTGATCATGTGAGTGATCATGTGAGTGATCATGCGAATGATCGTTTGAGTGATCATGTGCCTGCGAATGTGCGGCCCCCTCGCCTGCCCCGGACGTCGCCAACCATGCGGCCTCAGCCGCACGATAGACGTCTCGCAAAGACACGCCCACCCGTTCCGCCACAGCGGCACACGATTCGAATTCCGGCGCAAACGTGGGCACCGCACCTGCCCCCCAGCCACGCTTCCCTGCCACCGGCCCCCAAACCGTCTGCACGGTCATGGCTTCGCGCTGCCGCACACTGCGTTCCAGCTGCAACCGTCGCACACCCAGCGTACCCGTCTGCACAAACAGAATCTGCTCCAGCCCCGCAACCAGGTTCGGACGACACAAACAGCTGATGATCACTCCGGGACGCCCTTTCTTCATCTGCACCGGGACGACCCACACATCCAGTGCGCCCGCCGTTGTCAAACGCTCCCGCACGTAGCCCACGGTTTCCCCTGAGACATCGTCAACCGTCGTTTCAAGCAGTGTCACGGATTCAGTCTGAGCATTCCCGGGGACGGTCCCAATGAAGACACGCAGAACATTCGCACGCTGCGCAAACGTCATGGAACCACAACCACAGCCCACCGCCTCAATTGTCATCCCCGGCAGCGGTCCGAAGGAATCTGCCAGCACCTTGACGATCGCTGCGCCTGTGGGAGTCGTCAGCTCGGCATCCACCGGCACCACAGCCAGCGGAATGCCTTTCAGAATTTCTGCCGTGCCGGGTGTGGGAACCGGACAGATCCCGTGATCGATCCGCACGAACCCCCGTCCTGGCGGCACCGCATTGCAGATCACGCGTTCAATCTGCAGCAGGTCAAACGCGACCGCCACACCGACAATATCGACAATGGAATCGATTGCCCCCACTTCGTGGAAATGAATGGTCTCAACCGGCACTCCATGTACTCGAGCTTCTGCTTCCGCAATGACCTGAAACATCTGGAGCGCCAGACTCTGCTGCCGCGTGGTCAGTGTCGACCGCTGCACAATAGCCTGAATGTCAGCCAGGTGCCGATGAGCATGCTGTTCCGGGTGGTCAACGAGAGCCTGTAGAGACCGGAAGCCTCCCTTGATCACGGTCTCCAGCCGCAGCCGCACATCGGGCAGACCGAGCGACTGAATGGCTGCGCGGATGACCTGCGGATCAGCGCCGGCGTCGATCAATGCTGCGAGGGTCATGTCACCACTGATGCCTGTGGCACATTCCAGCCATGCTGTGCGCATCTGCCTGCACTCCTTGACGTTTCACACAAAAAAAGGACCCGGCATCGCATTGATGGCCGGGTCAGAATCTGTCAGCAGCAAGCTCTGTGCGTTGCTGCGGAGTCAATACGGGGGGCCCGCTGACATCAGGGTTTCCTGATTGCACCCTGAGCTCGGATCCGGTCCAGTGGGGATCCTGTGAGCGGTGCTGCAGCTGGAGCAGGAGCAGGTGCCGGCGGGGCTGGCGCTGGTTCGGCTGCAGGCGTCGCGGCAGCGGCTTCAGCAGCCGCTGGCTTTGCAGCAGCCGCACGAATTTTGTCCAGTGGTGAACCGCCGGCTGCCGGAGCCGCAGGGGCTGCCGCAGGTTTCCCGCCAGCAGCGCGAATTTTGTCCAGCGGGGACCCGCCCGCAGCCGGAGCCGCTGCGGCTGCCGCAGGCTTCCCGCCAGCAGCGCGAATTTTGTCGAGTGGCGACCCACCGCCAGCCGCGGCGGCCGCCGGTGCTGCTGCCGTAGCCGCAGCTGCTGCAGCCGGTTTGGCCTTTTCCGCCGGAGCTGCTTTTGGACGAGGCCCTTCCACGACCGTCAGAAAGCCTGGGTCAATGTCGTACCAGCCAATGTCCACACCGTTGTCGAATTCCACCAGAGCACGACAGTTCATATTGACTGTGCGGACCCGCCCTGTGAGGGAGGCGAAACGCTTCAGTTCAGGGGACGTGGTGGAAACCACAACCCACTTGTCAGTCAGTTCTGTCTTCAATCGTTCAGCGCGGTCAATCAGTGACACAGCCAGTTTCCTGTCAGTCAGCTTTCTGTCAGCCTTGGGGTCCGCCACAGCACATTTTACGTTACCGAATCAGCCCGGCCAAACCGTTTCCGCACTCGGCATACACAATTCCTGTTGCTCCCGAATTCTGTATTCTGCGAAAACCCGAGCGGTCTTTCAAGCCGCGAATGGTCCCGGAAAGGTGCTCTCCCACTGCCTGGAGCCCGACGCTTCACCAGCCGCGAAAAACCACAGTTCCCGCGTGCATCTCGCCCCGCAACCTGCTACAACAGCGAGATCTTTCACCGACTTTTTACGGTAATTCTTATGGCGACTCCCAAAGTCTGCGTCCTTCGTGCACCCGGCACCAATTGCGACATCGAAACGGCCTATGCCTTTGAACTGGCCGGTGCTCGGCCCGAACGCCTGCACCTGAACCGACTGCTGGAAAATCCTGGTCAGCTGGCCGAATATCAGATTCTCTGCATTCCCGGTGGGTTCAGTTACGGCGACGACCTGGGCGCCGGCATCATCTTTTCTCGCCAGCTTCGCGGGCAACTGAATGACGCCATCCGCCAGTTCCTGACCGCCGACAAACTGGTCCTGGGTATCTGCAACGGTTTCCAGACAATCCTGAAAGCCGGACTCCTGATGCGCCGCGGCGTTGCTGATGCCTCCGAAAGCGGTCTCGAATCGGACATCACTCTCACATGGAACAGTAACGGTCGCTACACCGATCGTTGGGTGCGACTGAAAGTCGCCTCTCAGAACAGCGCCTTCCTGCGCGGCATCGATGAATTTGACGTCCCCATTGCTCACGCGGAAGGTCGCATCGCGGTCCGCAGCCCGGAACTGCTTAATCAGCTGCGAGACCGCCACCAGATTGCACTCTGCTACTGGTCCACCCGCGCAGCCCAGCTGGCCGCAACATCCGGTGACCCCACCCGAATTGAACTGCTCCCGGAACCCGAGAACCCCAACGGATCGCTCGCCAATATCGCCGGACTCTGCGATGACACCGGCAAAGTTCTTGGACTGATGCCACACCCCGAACGGTTCCTGTTCGCAACCCAGCACCCGCACTGGACCCGTAAAGGACTTCGCGGCGAAGGTGATGGAATCCGCATCTTCCGGAACGCCGTCACATGGTTCGCCTGAGCCGTCCCGTCTGCCCTGCCGGTCTTGATACCAGACTGCCAGCTCGTGCAGTGACACTGCTCGCAGTGCTGTTGACCCTGCTTGCCTCGTCGCCCGCACAGGCCGACGATACAGACATCAACCAGCTGCGCCTGCATCAGCTGCAGCTCATTGGAACTCACAACAGCTACCACATCGCGCCACACAAATCGGTTGCCAACCTGATCAGTCTTGCCGGATCCTCGGTCCTGCAGGGCATTGAATACACGCACCGCCCACTGCCCGAACAACTGCAGCAGCTGCAGGTGCGACAACTGGAACTGGACCTGTTTGCTGATCCGGATGGTGGCCTGTTCGCCAAGCCACTGGCCCGTAATCTGCTGATCAACAGTGGTCAGGACCCCGGCCCCGATCCCAATGCTGACGGCAGCCTCGCGGCACCGGGAATCAAAGTCCTGCATGCCGCAGGGTTTGATTACGCCACCAACGTCACCACTCTCCAAGCGGCCTTCCAGCAGATTCGAGCGTGGTCGGCCGCCGCCCCGCAGCACCTGCCCGTCATGATCCTGCTGGAACTGAAAGAAACTGTCCCCAATCCGGCCGGCGTCAAACTGATCCGCTGGGATAGCCCGCGATTGCAGGAACTGGACGCACTGATCCGCACGGAATTTCCACCGAGCACCATGTTTTCACCAGCCGACCTGCTGGAACCGGGCGACGAATCCGTGCGTCAGGCCGTGATTCGGCGTGGCTGGCCCACCCTGCAAAAGCTTCGCGGAAAAGTCTTCTTCTGCCTCGACAACGAAGGCAGCTGGGTCCAGCGATACCTGGCCGCACAAACAGATCCTCAGCAGGCACCGCTCTTTGTTTCTGCTGCAACTGACCACCCGCTGGCCGCATGGTTCAAGCGGAATGACCCGGTCGGGCAATTCGCTGAAATCCAGACGCTCGTCAAACAGGGCTTCCTGATTCGCACTCGCGCAGACGCTGACACGACTCAGGCCCGTACCAATGACACAACTCGCCGTGAACGCGCTTTTGCCAGCGGCGCTCAGTACATCAGCACGGATTTCCCGGAACCTCAGCCACAGTTCTCTGACTACTGCGTGCGCTGGCCCGATCACGCACCCGCACGGCTCAGCCCCCTGTTCTCCAGCACTGTCACGCTTCCCGCCGCACCGCAGTGGGAACCAGCAGTCACCAAACCCTGACCAGAACCGGCAGATCCCTCTCTACAGGAACCTTCATCGATGTGGTCGCTGCATGGAAAAGTTGCTGTTGTCTCAGGCGCCGCTCAGGGACTTGGCCGGGCCACCGCACTGGCTGTTGCCGAAGCCGGTGCTGACGTCGTACTGATCGATCGTAACGAGGAAGGTGCGCAAGCCACCGCACAGCGAATTGAAGCATTCGGTCGAAAAACACTGGTCTCAAACTGTAACGTGTCTGACCCGCAGGCCATTGAGGACCTGTTTCGGACGATCGACGGCCAGTTCGCGTCCATCGATTTTCTGGGCAACATCGCCGGTGACGGCTGTCTGGCACGCCCTGAAGACCTGTCGATCGATGACCTGCACCGAGTCCTTCAGAATCTGGTGGTGGGACGTTTCGCGATGTGCCAGCAGGCCGGTCGACGCATGCTGAAACAGGGCCACGGTTCCATCATGAATATTGGCTCGCTGGCCAGCAGCACGGCCCTTGGTCGTGGCCATATCGCCTACAGCATGGCGATGGGAGCCGTCATCCAGATGACTCGCGAACTGAGTACCGAATGGGCATACCGAGGAGTCCGCGTCAACTGCGTAACACCTGCACAGGTCGTGAACCCCAGTCTGCAGGCCCGCATGGCCGACGATCCACTGCTGGAAGGCCGCTTTCTGAAAGGCATCCCCGCCAATCGACTGGGACAACCTGACGACATCCGCGGCATCGCCCTGCTGCTGGCAGCCGACGCATCCGCGTGGATCACCGGTGCCATCATCCCTCTGGACGGCGGCAATATGGCGATGAACGCCGGCGGAACACCCGGTCACCAGCTGGAACGAGTCCAGTCGTTCAGCCCAAAATCCTGAACCGCCGCGATTGAATCATCTGTGAGAAGGATGTTGTACCCGCACGCGAAATTGCCGGAACAGGTCTTATGGGACTTATAGGTCCCATAGGACTCATAAGACCCATAAGTCACAGGTTGCAGAGCCACGATTTTTGTGCCGAACCACCGTTCAGTCACCCCGCTGCGATCTCTGCTGCAGTCAGGTCGGCTTTTGCGATTGCCGCAGCTGCCTGTCGCTGCTGCTCAGCACGCACCAGTTCCAGACGACGACTGCGACCGTGACGACTGAAACGGTTGGCAAAGTCGATCATCCACGGAGCAAAGCGGCTCAGCAGTGAGAGCCCATGAGCCATCGGAGTAACAAGGACTCGACGCCGATCCCGCAAAATTCCCCGAATCGTGGCTGCTGCCACCTGCTCGGCCGTCGCACACAGCCATGCCGGCGGTAACGGAACCTTCGCTCCACTGCGCAGTGACTGCCCGGAATCATACAGATTCGTTCTGACGGGACCCGGGCAGATGGCCGTCACACCAACTCCTCGCCGCCCGTATTCCGCACGTAACGCTTCCGTATACCCCACCAGTCCAAACTTGCTGGTGTGATAGGCTGCCAGTCGCCCACCCGCAACCAATCCGGAAATGCTGCACATATTCACAATGTGCGGATCCTCTCGCAATAACAGATGCGGCAGCAACAGCTGAGTTATGCGGATTGGTGTCAGCAGATTGATCGTCAGCAGCCAGTCCCACTGCGTCTGACTCATCTGATCGGTAGGTCCCCAGCAACAGACCCCCGCATTGTTGATCAGCAGATCAATGCCGTGGGTCTGCCGCAGTGCCGTCTGCACGACCGCATCGACGGCTTGTGAATCTGACAGATCACAGACAGCTGTCCAGACAGAAACGCCCTGCCCTGACAACTGCTGCTGCAGCTGCTGCAGTCCCGCCTCGTCTCGATCCACCAGAAACAGATGACAGCCAGCACCAGCCAGCGTGACGGCCAGTTCCCGGCCAATTCCCGCGGCTGCTCCTGTGAGAAATGCTGTTCGTCCTGCCAGAGATTTCATCCGTGAACCTCACCACTGCTGCAATCACACAATTCATTCGCCTGCAGAATCAACACCTGATCGAAACTAGAACTCCAGCACCTGCCACAATCCGGAATAGTCGTCCGTCCAGCGCAGGACTCGAGCATCCTCTGAGGGCAGTGCCGCTGCCTCTTCAATCACCGGATCCTCGATCACAGCCCGATTGTCTGTCAGCAGAAACCACGTCGATGCAAAGACTCCTGTACTGTCGTCATCACCATTCGCCACTTCAATGGCAGTCCAGCCGAGGTGCTGGGCCATCCCACGCGCAACCGGTGCCAAATCAAGAAATCGATTGGAGATATGCACAGCCAGAATTCCCCCGGGACGCAGATGCTGCTTGTAAATCTCAGCACATTCGGTCGTCAGCAGATGCACCGGAATGGCATCACTGCTGAACGCATCAATCGCCAGCACATCAAACTGCTGAGCCCCGGCGGCAGTTCCCAGTTCATGTTCCAGCATGATGCGAGCATCTCCGAGGACGACCGTCTTTTCGGCCTCAGTATCCGCCAGATAAGTGAAGACACCCCTGGTTGAAAGAGCAATCACATCCGGATTGATCTCGTAGAAACGGAAGGCATCCCCCTTGCGACCGTAGGCGGCAATCGTGCCTGTCCCCAGCCCCACAACACCCACTCGCAGGCCATGCCCGTCCGTACTGCGAGCTCGTTCACGGGCCGATTGAATCGCCAGCCCCAGTCCACTTTCATACGCATAATACGTGGTGGGCTGACGACCCCAGTATTCGTCCTGAAACTGAAAGCCATGTCGAATCTGACCATGAGTCAGCGAGACTTTGTCGGGCATCAGCGTGCCCTCCAGGTCGTACTCGCCTTCATCTGCCGACTCATACTTCCTGACTCGCAGGACACCATAGAAATTTCGTGACACTGCCACCACATTGCCGCGGTCTGAATCGGCCTTGTAAAGCTCCCATAAATTCACTCCCAGGATCAGCAGCAGAATCGATCCGGGAACACTGAGAAACAGACCAAGGGGCGGACGTCCGCGGCTGCGAAAACCACGAGCTGCGATATCCAGCAGGATTCCCGACAGCGCCGTATAACAAATAGACGAAAGACGCTGTTCTGTCAGCAGCCCCTGTGCGAACGCAGCCCACAGCAGCAGTGCTGCTGCAAAGCCACCAAAACCCATGGACCAGATCAGTGGACGCTGAAGACTTTTTGCAGACAACCACCAAAACAGGCCACACGACACAAGCACCGGCAGGACAGCGCTCAACACACACTGCCAGAATTCCCGCGAAAAACTCAATCGCTGAACAAGGACCAGCACACCGGACTCACCGGACGTAAAGAACCCGGGCGCCTGACGGTGCACGAAACTCACCAAAACGGCAACCTGCAGCACGGCCAGCAGCCCCCACAGCACACACACTCGCCGCCACTCGCTGCGCACGAAGCCCGTCACCAGCAGGCCACCGCACAGCAGTCCGCCAAAAACGGTCAGCAGAATCGTCTCGTCCGAATCGGAAAGATTTGGCCCAGTGACACGCAGATACCAGTGGTACTGAGCCAGCAGCTGGACGACACTGGCCAGTGCAAAGATCCAGAACTGCAGTCGTGGGACCTGCAGCCAGACACGTTGCCGCAGCATCGCCAGAAAGACAGCGGCCGCCACCAGAGCCAGCCCCGTGTGATACTCGTAGTAACCCATGAACAATCGCGGCGCACCAAGGGCCACGAAGAGCCCGCCAGCTGCACCACCGGCCGAGATCACCACGAAATACAGTGTCAACCAGCGCGGGGCTGGTCGCAACCCATACAATTCACCATGACAGCACATACAGGCTGCAAACAAAACGGCCGAAAATACCACAATCTGCATCACCAGACCAGCATCGGCACCGTCTGTCAACACTCCGCAAACCACCGGGCAACCAAGAATCAACAGCACAGCAAACACCGTGCGGTTATACCAGTACGGACTGTCAAAACACAAAATGAATGACAGCAGATACAGACTCAGCGGAAGAATCCAGAGAAATGGGACCGTGGCCACATCGATACACAGCTGATTTGTCGTGGCCAGAAACATCACCGAACTGGCGGCTGCCAGCAACATCCACAATGCCATCGTTCCCAGCGATGGTCGCACAGCTCGATCATCCGCAGACGGCTCGATTCCGGCCGCTGCACCCGCCAGCAGGCCCTCCGCCAGACGCCAGACCGGCAGACAACAGATCGCTGCAAGAATGACATACCCGCCGTACAGAATGCTCCACGTGCCCGTTTGATTTCGCAGTGTCAGCAGAGGCTCTACAAGAAACGGATAGCTGAGCAGAGCCAGCAGCGAGCCCACGTTGGATAAGGCATACAGTCGCCACGGGGATGTTCCGGGCGATGTCCACGTAAACCACCGCTGCATCAGCGGACCGGTCGTTGACAGGACAAAGTAGGGAGCCCCTACTGTGGCTGCCAGCAGCAGCAGAATTCGTGACAGCGGAGCTTCGCCGGCAGTCGGTTTCCACGAAACGTCCGGAGCGATCGGCAGCCACGCCAAAGAGACCAGCAGCAGAACGAGGTGCACCTGCACCTGCCGTCGCGGAACAAGTCGCGATGTCAGCAGATGAGAATACAGATACCCCCCCAGCAGCAGAATCTGGAAAAACAGCATACAGGCCGTCCAGATCGACGGACCGCCACCAAACCACGGCAGGATGTAACGTCCCGTCAGCGGCTGCACCTGAAACAGCAGGAACGCACTCAGAAAAATTGTGGCTGCAAAACGAAACATATTGGCCTTTCGTGGGGAATTCCGGGAGTATAGCCAGTTGTCGGTCCCTGCCGGCAAGTGCAGACGAGGTGAAAAGCAGAACAGGGCCGTGGACCCGGGAAATTGTGTGCCGGGCGGACTCAAGCGTCCGTCGGGCGATGCCCGTGGCAACGCCGAGGGAAAAATCCGGCCGAAAAATCGTGGATCTTCGCCTTCGCACCAGCGCAGCGGTCTCACAAACATCGCATTTTTATGGGCAATGATCCGGGCGAACGCCCAGCCTGCGTTTATCGTCCCGGCCGCTGAACGGCCCCTCGACCACCAGCCATACAGCTCACAGAAAATCGCAGCCACAGAAAACCGGTCTGTTCAGCACGCAGCGCAGTCACAAGCTCGCTCAGTACCACGCCTCTGGCTCGATGGCCCCTCGAAAAAGGCAAATCACGGGAAAACCACAACAAAACTCTGAATTCCGCCAGGATTGGCCACGCTGCGACGAACCGCTACGGACTTCTCCTGTTTCGGGGAAATCCACTCCCTGCTGACCTTGACCCAATCTGTGATTCTCACAGAATGTTCACCTGGCCTCGCGATCTTCCTCTTTGCGTGCAAAGGACCCTTATGTTGCTGGCTCGTTTCAAACATTCGCTGCTGGTCGCCACTCTGATGGTCAGTGGCATCGTCGGCTCGGCTTCTGGGCAGACGACTTCTGGTTCGCGGATCACCGCCAGCCAGATTCTTCCCAAAGACACGTACCTGTTCCTGAATATCACCAGCGTTGAAGACCTGAAAAGTCAGGCTGTGCAGTCTGCCATCGGGCAGATGATCGCCGACCCGGCGATGGACAACTTCCGAAACGGCATCGTCGGTGCCGTAGGTGGCCAGGTTGCTGAAGGTGCTGCCAATGTGCAGGCAGCATTGGGCATGTCCGTTGAAGAACTGCTGTCCATTCCCACCGGCGAAATGACTATCGCCTTCTCCAAGGCGCCGCCGAATCGCATGGGGCTTGTATTGTATATGGACTTCGGTGACCACGAAGCCCAGCTGAAAAGCCTGCTTGACAAGGCTCTGCCAGCCCTGCAGAACAGTCCGGTACTGGAAGCTGCAGACGTCGAACATGACGGCACGACCATTACCATGTTCAAGAACACCTCCGAGTCCGCTCAGGCAACGCCACTGGCAAAGGAATTTGGCTGGTTCCTGAAGGATTCCCGAATGGTCGTTTCCAACAGCAGCGCGCTGTTGAAACTGGCTCTGGACAACTGGGACGGCTCGGGCGAAAAAACCTTCGCAAAGAACGAGAGCTGGACATACATCCTGGAAAAGACAGAGACAAAGCCGGGCAACGGTGTTGCTACGGTTTATTTCGACCCGATTGGACTGTTCACTCAGCTCGTTCAGACCGGTTCACTGGGTGAAGCCGGCCTGCAGGCTGGTATGGCGATCAGCGTCTTCCCGATGCTCGGTCTGAACCAGCTGAAGGGCCTCGGTGGCACCATTGAACTGAATCCGGAAGGCTTTGAATCCAGCCAGCAGCTGATGATCTTCGCTGAGCAGCCTCCGACCATGCTGATGCAGATGTTTCAGCTGAGCGATGTCGAAAAGACTCCACCATCATGGGTCAAGGAAAACGTCACCAGCTGGACTGCTACTCACTGGAAAGTGGAAGAAGCCTACAAGACGGTCGAGATGATGGTGGACATGTTCCAGGGCCCAGGCTCGCTGGCACGCATGATTGACGAAGCTGCGGAACGTGATCCGGGCATCCATGTCAAGGAAGACATCATCGATCAGCTTGACGGTCGTGTGCAGCTGGTATCTGCCACAGGCAGTTCCAGCAATCTTGCTGAAGCCAATGACATCCTTTTGGCCGTGGGCTGCAAGGACACCGCGAAAATGACGCAGCTGCTGGCCACCGTTGCTGCAACTCCGGGTTTCCCCGGCGTCGAACGTGACCTGAACGGCACCACCCTTTACGAACTGGAGCTGGGCCCCGGGGCGGGCAAAGTCGCACTGACAGCAGCCAACAACATGCTGCTGATCGGGATTGGTGGCGGACAGCTGGAAATGGCTGTTCGTGGCACATCCGACGTTCGTCCGCTGTCCGAAACCCCGGCTTTCCAGGCTGTCGCGAAGAACTTCCCGGAAAACGCTCGACTGGTCGGCTTCTCGAAGCCCAGCGAAAGTGTGCGATCAATGTACGACATGCTTCGCAAAGGGGATGCTGCTGACAGCTTCCCCGGCATGGACGAAGTCTTCTCGCTGGTTGACTTCACCGCGCTGCCGGAATTTGACACTGTCGCTAAGTATCTGACCCCGGGCGGATCGTTCTGGGTCAGCGACGAAAATGGCATTATTCTGAAGGCGTTCTCACTGGAAGTCTCTGAATGATGACATTGGGGTGGCTCGGTCCACTGCACTGCACATTTCGGGGGGCCTGCGATTTTGATCGCAGGCCCCTTTTTTTGGGTCAACGAACAATCATGTGCGTTCCTGCAGGTTGCAGTTTGATGCGGTTGGGAACAGCGCGCTGGATACTGCTGCCGTGAAAGGAAGAACACAACCGCTGAGACGCCAACGACAACACCCGTCAGCTGACGCTGACGGCTTGCCTCTGGGGGGCGGGCTTGAACGCGTTGGACGACAC
>CAIOKE010000235.1 GCA_903858815.1 uncultured Planctomycetaceae bacterium
CCTTTGGCCCACACAAGGACGCGACGCGGCAGACATCTGTCCGGGGCCTGACCAAGCCGTGTGCTGATGACCATTCACCAACAGGAAGCCACGGATTCGTTACCGAGCTGGTGCTCGGTGGTCCCAGGGGAAGTTCCCCTTGGGAAGGCGAGGCTCCTGCCGAGCCGGACGTCAATGGTCGCTGTTCGCCGATAACCGCAGCCCGGGCATTCCTGCCCGGCAGCCTTTGGCCCACACAAGGACGCGACACGACGGGCAAGGGCTGAAGCCCATGTTACGGGTGAGTGTTCGTTGTGTCGGAGCAGCTGTTTGGGGATTTCTTTGTTTTTGTGGCGCAACTTTTCGGGATCTGACGGCTCAGGTCTGTTGTGGTGCACTGCCAGCGTTGGTGGATGCAGAGCCGGTTCTGAGAGTATTTGTGAGATTCAGCAAAGGAAACGGGTTATGAAAAAGTTTGCTCTGGTTGCAGTTCTGGTGGCTCGTGCTGTGTCCTGTGGTGCCGGGGTCTATGCCGGAGATGACCTCGCCAAGCCCTGCCCTGCGATTTCCGGTGAGACGCCGGTGGTGATGGTGGTTGGTGGGGTCGAGCAGGCGCCGGATTTTATCGATCTGGCGTGTCAGACACTGAAGACTCTGGGGGATGAACATCGGCAGCTGACGGCAGCGGTCAAGCGTCTGAACGATGACGCGACCAATGTTGACGTGAAGTTGCAGAAGCTGTATGCGGACGCTGGCAGCATTACTGCGGACCTGGCGTTGCTGCATGCGGGAGTGTCGAAGAATTGTTATCCGTTCTGTGTGGGTGACCGCAGGATAGCGAACCGCGGTGCAGCCGAGCGTCTGACCAGCACTCTGCTGGCTCGCGTCAAAGCCATCCAGGGTTCGATTGTGCTGCTTGAGGCTCAGCTGAGCGCCGGGCATCATGAGACGGCGCAGATGGTGGGTGGAATTGATACGCTGGAGTCACGGATGACGCTGGTTCCCTTCCAGACCAGTCGAATTGCGGCGAAGAATCTGCCGCAGCAGTCGACAGCGATGCTGGTGACGCTGGAGGCGATGCTGCCAACGGCGACCCCTGAGATTCAGGAGTTGCAGGTGCGGGTGGCCGAGTTTCTGGCGATGCCGGAACCGGAAACTGCGACGGCGGAGCAGTTGTCGCCGTCTCCGAGCGTGGTGAAGTGAGCCCTTGAAAGTGATGCTCAGCGACGGACGACCGCGGCAGGATTGCCGCGGTCGTCTGCATTTCCGGCGATAGCCCATGAGTCTTAAGGTGGCTGCCTTGACATACCCGCAGGTGAATCTGAGAATTGGGGAGGTTCTGGGGCCTGCCGAACGGGATGTCCCTGCGATGTTTTTCTTCAATTATCTGTCATTCAGTAAGGCAACTGTATGCCGTTTGCTGCCGCGTGTGCTGGCCGGCTTTTCATGATGCGGCCGGGATCTTTGGTCATCCTGTGCTGCATCGGCATGCTGTGTGGGTGCGGGGGACCTGGCATACAGCAGCTGCAGACCGAGATCACCAGTGCCGTGGGTCCGATTGATCCCAGCACCGACGGTCAGGCACTGGCTGCGTATCGCAAGTCGGTCCAGCAGTCTGTGGCCGGTGTCTTTCAGAAAGCGGCACCGCCACTGCGGCCGGACCTGCTCCTGCACTGCGAATCGCTTGCAGCGGAACGGTTTCAGCTGATTTTTGTGCAACCCACGATTGCCGAGGGAGAAAAGTCGCATTTTCTGGCAGCGCTGGGGGGCATGCAGCAGGCCATTTGGGCGGTCGATCCGTCGTGGGGTAATCAGTGTTTGCAGCGTTTTCTGCCGTCGGCCCAGCAGCAGGCGGAGTGGTTGCAGGACGAGTCGGGTGCTGTTCCGCGGGTGCGCAGTTGTCTGGCGGGCCTGCAG
Source organism: uncultured Planctomycetaceae bacterium (assembly GCA_903858815.1). GTDB lineage: Bacteria > Planctomycetota > Planctomycetia > Planctomycetales > Planctomycetaceae > SXXK01. Next base: position 1,897 of record CAIOKE010000235.1, read on the forward strand.
GTTTCGCACGGCGAACTGCAGCAGGTGTCCGGACGCGCGGTGTCTCAGGAGACAACGCGGCAACTGATCGACAGTCTGCTGGGTCTGGCATTTCGCAGTCAGACGATGGAACTGCGTTCAGAGATTATCTCGGGACTGCTGGAGCATTGGGCGGCTGAGCGACCATCGATTACTCGAATGCTTGATCAGCGTCTGCAGACCTGTGAAGACGCGCTGGCGCTGGCCGTTTACAGCAAGTATTCGGCAGACCTCCAGCTTTCCGTACCGCTTGCGGTTCTGCGGCAGCAAATGCAGGCTGCTGCCGAGGTTGGTGACGCGCAGCAGTTGCTGTTGGAGATTGCTGCGTATGAAGAGCGTGCCGGGCAATTGGGTGTTTCCGCATCCGGGGCGATTCAGCAGGCTCTTGACACAGCGACTCGGCGGCAAATGGCCGTCTGGATGACTGATGAGGACGCGGCCAATCAGTTGTCTGCAGTTCTGCGCGGGGTCGTGTCGGGGCATCCACAAATGGCGACTGAGTTGCAGACGCAGATCGCGGCGTCGGTGACCGAGCAACTGCAGACTCTGCTCACGGGAGGGGATCTGCCGCAGCTGACGGCTGGACTGCAGCGGGCTGAAAAGCTGGGGCTCAGTGCAGAGACTGTGCGGGGAATCGCAGAACAATTGACCAGTGCCGAAACAGCGGACGCCGGTCGTTTGCGGTTGCGGTTTGCGGCAGCGGTGCCAACGACTGCGGAGCGAACCAGTCTGGTGCGCTCTGTACTGACTCGAAAATCGCTGTCTCTTCCGGTGCTGCAGGCGGCTCTGCAGGTCCCGCAGACGTCTGCCGAATGGGTGCTGTTGACCGAACTTCTGCGTGAGCGTTTGCCGGCAGCGGAAGTCACTGCTGACGAACTGTTTGTGCTGGGGATTGAGTTACGGGAGTCGGGTGCTCGAAGTGTGATTCTGGCCGAGAGTTTTCGGCGCAAGGCCCCCGGGGCCGGCTGGTTGCGGGCAATGACGGAGTTGGATTTTGAGGAGGCGGAGATTTCCGAACTGCAGGCTGCGCTGGCCGATGTTCAGCGGGATGCTGTCGCGGATCCTGTCCCGGCCGTGGATGCCCAGACGGCCATCGAACTGCTGCGGGCAGCGCGTCAGCCAGCATTTGCTCGACTTGTGCTCAGCCAGATCCCTGCAACGACCGAATGGACACTTCCTCAGCTGCGTCAGTTGCTGGAACCGGCACCGGTGCAGGGATTGGAGCAGTTTCTTCAGGGGGCTGCGACGCGGGCGCTGGAGGCGGCGTCGGCGGCACCGAATGCGGAAACGTTTCCGGAGGCTCTGGAGTTTTACGAGCGTTACCGGGAGTTGTTGCAGCTGTCCGCTTCGCCGGCGCTGGTCGAAGCGGCATTCACCAATGCACTGACCGGCGATGATCCGGCGAAGGTTGTGACCAGTGTCCGTAACCTCGCGGGGATGCCCGCATTACTGAACCAGCAGAATGGTCAGCAACTGGCAGACTATGTTCTGCGGCAGTTGCAGGGCCGAATTCAGAAGAAGCAGTCCCCGGGGGAACCGGTTAGTCAACTGCTGGAATTGCTGAGCGAACATTTTCCGGATCAGTGTCCGGCAGTCGCCAGCGCGTGGCAGGCCGCACTACTGAAGCCGAAAGTGGATCTTTCGGTTTTAAAACAGCACCTGCAGGCGGGGCTCAGTACAAAACTGCTGGAGGTGGAAGACTTTGCGGGAATGGTGACGGCGCAGCTGCAGCGTGATTCTGAGGCCGCCGTGACGGTTGAGGATTTTGAGCGTTGTGCCGGGCGATTGCGGGATACAGAGGATTTATTTGCGGGCATGGAAGCTGCCGCACCGGTCCTGGCCGCTCAGCGTGCAGCCTGGACGCAGCTGGTGACGGAACGCCTCGGGCAGTTACAGCAGGATTATCAGGGGCTGACAGACTTCCTGAGGGTTGTGGACGTCGAGCAGCAGCGCGAACAGTATCAGCAGAGTGCACTAAGGCTTCTGGAGTTATCCCCACTGGACGACAAACAGGCGATCAACCGGGATTGTGTGCGTTATCTGAAACTGAATCCGCCGCAGCCGGCAGCGGTTTCACTGGAGGCTGGGCGACGACTGCTGCGGCATGCGGTGGCAGTGCGGAACTGGTCGCTGGCGGAACAGCAGCTGAAGAGGCTGCAGGTCGGGGGAAACCTGGACGCCACGGAGCAGGTATTTGAATCCAGTCTGCGGAATGTCTTTTTTGCGACTGAGCTTGCTCGCAGCTGGCAGGGCCGACGAATCCCGATCCACGTGCAGGTGACTTTCAATGGTGAACTGCAGCAGCTGAATATTGACCTGCAGTTGCAGGAGATCGCTGGTGAGGAGGTTCGGGGCATCACATCGACGCTGCACCTGAAGGAATCGGGGAAGTTCAGTGGTCGCATCAGCGAGTCGGGACTGGAGCTGCGGTTTACTGAGGAATCGCTGCAGACGCCTTTTACATCAACGGACACGAAGGAGTCGTTGGTGCGGCTGACACCGGCCAGCGTGCGGTCGTCGTATAACGACGTCGAGTTTTCCGGAATGGATGCGGGCGCTCGGCTGCTGGTATCGGAGTTGCCGCATGGGGACATGGTGTTTCTGGATCTGCCACGGAACCGAGTCCCGTTGAAACCGTACTGGGATGGTGCTCCCTGGCGGAATCTCACCTGGATTATTGGCCCACTGCTTGATGAGAAAGGACAGTTATTTTTTCAGACGGCGGAATTTCTGGATCAGGGCATTGATGGCCATTCGCTGACCTTCACGGTTGCGGACTTCACTGATGCGGGCCCTGTGACACTGCACGGGGATATTTTTTATATTGGGGGCAGCGCCACACCGATAACTCGAACACCGTCAGTGGAACTGTATCGCAATGCCGAGTTGGCCCCCTTTGCGACAGAGACGGTGCGTCTGCAGCCCTATCTGGGAACAGACAGCAGGCTGGGCCGATTTCTGGGTCGGCAGCGGATTGTGATCCAGGTTCCGAGGGGGACAAGAAAGTTGATTCTGAAGTCCGCTGCGAACCGTAGCGCTCGGGTCATGCTGAATGGGGTTTCTCTGACGCTGCCTGGGGCCAGTAATGTTTCTCCATCGGCATCCGAGCCTTAGGCACCGAGGGGGTTGCTGGCCGAGTTCCGGGTGAATTGTCAGTGAGTTGTCTGAAATGAAGTTGCTTTCCGGACTGGTGCTGCTGGGGATCGCGGGCTGGATCTTTCGGGCCGTGCTGACTGAGGGTCGTCCAGGCCGTGTCTTGCTGGGCGACTGGCTGTATGCGTATTGGCCGTTGCAGCCCGGCGCGTGTGTGGTCATCGGCGTGTTTGTGGGTGTGTGCGGTCTGCTGCTGCTGTGGATGTCACCGGCGGGTCGCAGTCTGCTGTTGTTGCCGCAGCGTGGCGGCTGGCTGCAGGGTTTGGTGGTGGCGCGACAAGTGGAGCAGCCGGCTGTGATTCGCAGTGTGCCGAAAGCTGTGTCAGTGGGCGCGAGTGTGGCGGTTGGGAGTACCTCCGGGAGCGCGCGTCCACGGGATCCCGGACCGAACCCTGGTGGAGATCATCATGGCATCTGACGGCGGAATGAGCTGGAATACGGAACCTGTGCTGCCGTCGACGCCGTGGGAGCCGCGGAGTGGCAGTCGGGTTGGCCGATTTACACTGCGTGAGCGGCTGGGTTCCGGTGGGCAGGGGCAGGCGTGGCTGGCGGTGGACCCCAATCGCAGCAGTCCTGGGGAAGAGGGCTGGGTGGTGGTGAAGTTTCTGGCCCCGGACGTGCGGCGAGATGAGAACCGGACGGCTGAATTTCGGGCGACTTACATGGCGGCGCAACGGCTGCATCATGAGGCCATCTGTCCGCTGCTGGATCTGGAGCAGGATCCGGCTGTCGGGTTGTTTCAGGTGATGCACTATCAGCGCGGTCAGACGCTGCGGCAGTTGCTGGATGAGCGAGTCAATGCGGGACGGCCCATTTCGCTGGCTGAGGTGCTGAAGTTACTGGAGCCGATTGCCAGAGCGCTGGACCATATTCACAACGAGTCTGTGGTGCATGGCGATGTGAAGCCAGAGAACCTGATCTGGGATGCTGCTCGCGGTCAGATCGCGTTGATTGACTTTGGACTGGCAGTCAGGTTTTCGGAGCCGCGTCAAAAGCTGCCGCGTCAGGGGATCGCGCACGGGACGGAGCGCTACTGTTCACCGGAGCTGTGGCAGGGCTATCGTCCGGCGCCGTCGGATGACCGTTGGGCGCTGGCCGTGACAGCGTGGGAGTTATGTTGTGGTCAGGCACCATTTGCGGGTACTGAATGGGCCCTGCGGGACAATGTACACGACGGTGTGCTGCAATCGCCGGCAGCGATCACCGGGGAAGTGCGGCAAGTCTTTGAGCAGGCTTTGCATGTGGATCAGGACCGCCGACCACGTTCCTGTTGCGCGTTGTTTGATCTGTTGAAGCGTGCGTTGGGTACTGCTGGCGCACGACATGTGACAGTGGACCCTGTGTTTTCTGAGTTTCCGCGATCGGTCGAGGGGTCGCGACGGATGCAGCAGCGTTTTGCGGAGGCAGCGGGTCTGCCGCTGCAGATTGAGACGGCGTGGGCCAGTCTGCGTCTGATTCCGCCGGGCTGGGCTGTGTGTAGAGATCCGCGACCGGTGTCGGAGAGGCTGCAGCGACTGGCGGCATTTCGACCAGCGGAGCAGCATTTGCAAGCGGAGCTGCCGGCCGCCCGCTATGAACTCAGGCAGCCCCTGTACATCTCGATCGCACCTGTGACGGTCAGTGAATTCGAGAGATTTCTGAGTGAAACCGGTTACGAGGTGGAAAGTGACCGGGATGGTACGGGTGGTTTCGGCTATGACTTTGCGCTGCGACGTTTTCGGGGCCCGGTTCAGGAATTTGACTGGCGGAATGTCGGCTGGCCGCAGACCGGCCAGCATCCTGTCGTGAATGTTTCATGGAATGACGCGGAGGCATTTGCGGGGGCCTGCAATCAGTTCAGTCGTGTGTTGCCGAACCATCAGCTGCGATTTCGTCTGCCGACGGAGCTGGAGTGGGAGTATGCCTGTCGCGCGGGCAGTGCGGCGGACTTCTGGTTTGGCGACGAGATTGCTGATCTGGGCCGTTATGGCAACGTGACGGATGGAACGAAGCGTCGTGAGTGGCCATCGTGGCCGGGGTTGGACACAGAATCGGGCTTTCGGTTTACCAGTCCGGTGCGGCATTTCCCTGCAAATCAATTTGGTTTGTACGACATGCACGGGAATGTGCGGCAGTGGTGTTCGGACGTATTTCCGGGTGACCCGGGTTCGAGGTATGCGGGGCAGCCGTGTCGGGTGCTTCGAGGCGGCGCGTGGTGCAACAGTCCGGTGCATGCCCGGTGCAGTGCGCGGGCTCTGCGACCGGTCTCCCACAGGGACGACCATATTGGAATTCGGATCGTGGCGGAGGTTCAGGCAGTGCGTTTACCGATAGACTCCCGTTAGTAGAGCGTTCGGGCGACGTGGTGGCGCGGGGCTGATCAACGGTTGGGGATACGGGGTTGGGGGTTGGGGGTTGGGGGTTGGGGGTTGGGGGTTGTCACGTTCAGGACTGAGGCGACAGGACGCGAGACGGTAGTCGCGAGCCAGGGCCAGCGGGCGGATTCGTTGACCTGAAGTTGGCTCGCAGGGCTCAGAATTGCGCGGCCAATTTCCAGACCTGCAAATCCTCAATCAGGACACATGAGTTCAGAATTGCGGCACAGGTCGTCTAACGCCTCGGCGGTGACGCATTTGCCAGGCGAACCGTTGATTGTGAGCGCAGGATGCTCGGCACAGAAATCGGGCGACCTGCGATATGGGCTTAGGGCAGCGGGTGATCAATTACCACCGCAGGGCGCGCCGCGCTCACCGACTGATCCAGTAAAAACGGTTGTCTGGACGACCATTTCAGTGGATTCGCAAAGCCCGCGTCAGTAGTCTGGGGAGGCCCCATTTTCCTCTCCCGATTGCCACCCGCTGAATCCTGAACTCCGTCCCAGCCTCAATGTCAAACCATCTCCCGGAACTCCCCTCAGATTACGTCTACGTGCTCACGGACACCGGCCACCCAATCTCCTGCCTCGGTGGACACGCCACCGTGTATAAGGTGCGGCATAGACCCACCTCACAGTTCTATGCCGTCAAGGTTCCGCATCCGGGACTCGAAGTCATCCTTAAAAACGAGCTCAAATGCTGCCAGCAGATTGGCCACAACAACCACCTGACCAGATTGGTGGACTTCCAACCTGCAAAGACTGAAACACCATCCCGGCCATTGGCAATCGCCGCCTGGTCCGGCAGGCCACTGAAGCAACTCTGTGATCAGCATCAAACACTCACGCCGGCGGATTTTCTGCGCATTTGTCTGCAATCCGCGCAGGCCCTGTCGTTCGTCCATTCAAAGGGTTTCCTGCATCGCGACATCAGCCCGTCGAATCTGCTTTTCAGTATCGAGCACGATCTCACAACCCTGATTGATCTTGGACTGGCAATCAGTACAGACGCAGTAGGAGACCTCTGCAATTCACTCGAACAGCATTTCACCGTGGATTATGTGGCACCAGAGATTATCATGGAAGGCCCCCAGGGATACAGCATCCAGTCGGACATCTACTCGCTGGCCAAAACACTACTGACGCTGAAAATCCCGTTACCACCAGAACAAAACCAACTCATCGAAACACTGGAAAAATGCACCAGCCGAAACCCGACGGAACGCCCAACACTTGCAGAACTTTGTAAGGTCGCCGGGCAGGCACAGCAACAGTTTGCGCAATGCACCGACGCCACGAAACAGGGCCAAAAGACGAACATCCAGAGTGAAGACACTCAACGGGTACTGCTGCCGGGCCATCTCTTAAGTGGTGCCGACCTCCAGAAAAAAGTAAAGGACCTGCTCGCATCCGACGTCGATTCTGCCTTTGACCTGCTCGAAAAATACACTGGACAGAAAACAACGGACTTTTGGTTATTATTTGAAGAAGTCAAAGCAGCCAGGCTGAAAAAAGAGATAAGAAAACGACACCTGTCAAACGTCGACACAGAGCTGCAGCGGCAAATCGTCACAAAAGAAATCGAAGGCGTCGCAGACAGAACGAAATACACAGAAGAGGACGCCAGAAAGATCGCAGACTCGCTGGGGGTTCCTTATAAAATTACCTACCTTCAACACACCTTCGTGTTTATACCGCATGTAAAGAATTCTCAACCGGCACCGTACTGGATTTCATGCACGCCCATCATTTGCACGAATCAGGTCACGACCTTCGATGAGGCGAACAAATACTGCGTCCAACTGAATGAAATGAACATCAGTCCCGTCATCTTTGCCTCAGATGTTCACCGTTTTTTAATAGCGACCGAGGAAGACCTGAACACACCCCTTATAACTCACCCCAAGTCCGACACAGCGATCCTGACTCGGATCGAAAAACCGGATCTTCTCCCCGCTTTAGTACTGCGTGACAAAACCCGCACCAAGTTTCATGCGGACACATCATTAAGCCACTTCAACGACTGCGTGTTTTTTCTGGTAATTCGAGTCTCCTCGCAGAAGAACCATCCAACCACCAAACCAAAAGGGCAATCAGATGACTCAGGCTCCAATTGAAACCTTCAAGGACGGTAAACCAGTCATCTGCCCGGCCTGCGGTGGCTCAATCTGCACGCACGACCCAAGCAGCTTTGCCCTGCGTCCAAACAATCGATTTCGTGGCCATCTCAACGGACTCATTGTTGACCTGCGCAATTTCACGCGAGGGCTTGACGCCAACCTTTCCAACGCCGTGACCAACCTGCCACTGCATGACATCTACGGGACTCCCTACGTCCGTGAAGAAATCCTGCATTTGATTGAGCGTGGCCTTCTGGAAAACGCAGCAAAGAAGGATTTGGGAATCCAGGATTCAGCACGAAATCTCGTGGATGGCGGAGTGTTTCCCGACGCTTACACAGCGGCATTCGTCGCACCTCAGGACGCCAACACTTCAAGTCATCGGTCGACAGTGAATCTGTTCAAAGATGCGGAGCTACAATTGTTGAAGCAGTCGCTTCAGGCAGTGAAGATTGAGAGCCTGATGTCACCGAGTGGCGAGTATTTGCGGACTTACAAGCAGGGCGGTCAGGCCCCGCCGCGACCGACTGCGGAATCAGAGTTTGGCATCCCGCAGGTTCGCCTGTGGGCAGAGTACTTTGAGCGTCAGGTTGACCCCTACGATTTTTCTCAGGCTTTTGCTCAACTGGACACACTACCCGATAGACCTGACGCTGTCCTGTCTGACGACCAGCTGGAAAAGGCAGTGAAATTACTGCTGGGTGTGGGCCTCGAACGTCGCTCAAACGGTCTTCTGCTGGACGTGGCACTGGAGCAACAACAACTACGACACTTCATGCTGCACGGGCACTTCCAGAAGGCTGAAGCAGCCATCAAGGAGATCCTGAAACATTTGCGTCCGGGCCTGAGCAGATATTTCGAACGAATTGAAGCATCCATTCAGCCCAGGACTACGGGGGCGGGCGGGACAAGCACAGATTCTGAAAGGAAAGAAGTTGAGAGCACTGAGGAAGTGTACGTCAAGATACACGACAACCTGCGACGCGCGCGACTGCTGCTGTTGATGTTGCACGGCCACGCATACTCGTGCCTGCCCACAGCCGATAAAGAGGCCATTCAGACACGGTACGCTAACGTGATGACAGATGATTTCCACGTACTGTTTCTTCGCCATCTATGGGTTGTCTCTGAGAGAACGGAGATCAGTCCCCTGTTGCTGTCGAGAATGTTGAATTCAAAGGGCTTCTTTAGAGACTCAAATCTTTCCCTGCAGACCGCATTGCATAGCGAACCTGTTGACGAGCCCGCGGCTTCTGGAGGCATCCTCGGTGAACTTCTGCAGTACCTGCGGAAGCGGTTTTTCAGTCGTTTTAAAAAGAGCACGCCAACAAAAAATGATGAGAAGGTATTTCAGTGGCATCGGCATATCGAGAAGCTTGTGACTGTGCACTGTTCCAGTGATGTCAAAGTCCGGGCTACCGTAATACAGAATTCATCAGCAGACGCCGCCACTGGCTGGAAGAGTCCATTCAAGAAGGTGGCAGACTATTTGACCATGAGAAAACTGTGGTTTATTCGCGAAAAGGCAACAGCAAACAAAAAGCCTGCGCGGAGTGACTCAAACACAGCATTTGAAGAAGAAAATATTTACGTTCCCTGTGACTACGCTATTACTTCACAGAATACGTACAGCATCGTGATACTTGGTTCCATGGGGGCCGGCAAGACATGTGCCTTCAATACGGGCCTTGCCCGGGTCTGGCAGCTCAGCGAAGCCCTGAAACTGGATATCAGTCCTACGGACCCGGATTCTCTGTTGAAGCTGGAACGCATTCGCACTCGGTATCAAAATGGTGAAATCGAAGATCCGACCGAATTCAATGTAACAGTGAATCTGGCTGTTTCAGAACTTCCGGACGGGCAGCACCCCAGCCGTGTCAGCATCCTGGATATTCCCGGGGAAACAGTGTTTTCATTGATCTCGGGTACCGGTCAGGACAGCGAACTCCGCCGCATCATGAAATCGGCAAACGCTGTTGTTTTCCTGTTCGACATCTGGAGCGATACGGTTGTCTCTGATAATGTCAAAAAATGCAATGACTCCGCTTTTAAGGGCGCGTTGGAAAACAAAGCACGAACAGAAGAGGCCCGCAGCGAAAAGCAGGGCAGTTCCGTTGACCAAAGGCTGTTGCTGCAGCGGTTGTACAGCCTGCTGGAAGAAGAACGCACCGCCGATCAGGTCAGGAAGATTCCCTTCATCTGCTTATTTCCGAAGGCAGACCTGTTAGTGACTGGCGATACCAAACCGACGGACAGATCCAAGTCACCATACATCCTTAAGGAGATGTTCGAGACACTGCAAGAGGCAGGCCTGCTGTTCACAGAAGGGTCATCCGGGGGAAATACCTCTGGTAGTCTTCGTTCGTCTGCGGGCATCAACCCCGAATTCGAAAAGTTGAAGGAGCTGTGGACAAAGTTTGCTCTCACTCCGGCTCTTCCGGAAGGGGCCGTCTGGGGTTCGGAATCTGACAAGTTTCCGAGTGAAATGAAACAGATGATTGAGTACCAGCAGAATGTGGCGAGATTGATTTCGAAGATGTTTGAGGGCGTGCTGCGGACCAACGTTTCGAATATGCTGGGGGAAACTCCTGCGGTTGCGGACCGGACAGCCTTCTCGGCGCGTGTGAATTCCGGCGTGATTGACTTCGTGCAGAAGCGATTCGACGAGTGCTACTTCCTGCCGGTATCTGCACTGGGGAAGTCGCCTGAAGTCAACAAACCTGCACAGGGAGACCAAAAATCTGCCAGCTCCATGTTCAAGGCATTATCCACGGCTCCTCAGTCAATCTTTATTGAATACGCCTTTCTGATTCCTTTGATGCTGGCGATCAAGGCGTGCCTTGGACCAGAGCAGCAGTCGAGCGAGCAGCAGTCAACCGATTGATTCTGCCAGTGCGGTGGCGGTGAGGCGGCCGCTGAGCATGGCGCCGTGGATGGAGGCGGTTTGCTGGTAATCGCCGCACGTCCAGAGTCCGTGGCTGCTGGCGGGGGTGGGACTGTCGGGGGTATTGCGAAATCCGGCGGGTTGTGCCGGCAGGGCCCACGTGATGCGGTGGGTTCGCAGGTGACGCCAACTGGCAACGGCACTGCCAAACCATTCCGTCAGCTGCGCTCGGACCGCCGGTTCCAGCCCGGCCTCCGAGGGCAACCCGACCACCGAAACGCTGATCAGTGACTGCCCTGCCGGGGCATATTCCGGAACGACGTTGCTGACGACGCACAGATTGTTGATCGGCCCCTGCCCATCACCGTTCAGTACAAGGATCGGTTCGGTGAGCGGTGGCTTGTCCGCGGCGTAGTACAAGCAGACGGTGCCGCAGGCCGCAGGCGATTTGACGAGACCCTGCGACAGCCGTTCGGCGGCTGGCCCGTCGACGGCCAGCACAACAGCTTTCGCAGCCAGCTGCTGGCCGTCCGCCAGTTGCACGCTGTGCGGGGATACTGCGGTGACCGCGGTGGAAAGTTTCAGGCAGCCGGCTGGCAGGCTGTCGGCCAGTTGCTGTGAGATGGCCCCCATGCCGGCTGTCGGTAACGAAGCGTCCCCGGTGGCGAAAATGCGGAACAGGAATCGAAAGTAACGGCTGGATGTGGCCAGCTGCGGTTCAAGGAAGACACCGGCAAACCACGGTCGAAAGAATCGCTGGATCAGGTCAGCAGAAAACCGGCAGTCCTGACGCAGGAAATCGGCTGTGGTGGAATCTGCGGCAAGGTCTTCATTCTGAGTACTGACAGTCCAGCGCAGCCGAGCCAGACGCAGCCGATCCGCGAATGTTCCGATGCCGTTGAACAGTGTGGCCAGCAGCCGGCCGGGTCGTCGCCACGGATCGGCCATCTGGACAAATCGCCCCTGCGTGCGAATCAGGGCGCCTGGGAAAAAGCTGCGCAGGTTGAGGGCACCGTAGTTCAGTTGCTGGCGAGCTTCCGGGTAGGCCGTCTGCAGGACCTGAAAGCCCAGATCAAGTCGAAACCCATCCACCACCTCTGTGCGGACGCGGCCGCCCGCCTGAGCATTGGCATCCAGCAGCAGGAAGGGGATGTTGCGTCGCTGTAGTTCGCGGGCGCAGCAGAGTCCGGCGAGACCGGCACCGACAATGATGACGGGATCCGTTTTGGGATCGGGCGATGTGGGCGAGTGCTGTGAGGTGTTCATAAACGGATCAACGAAACATGCGGGCACTGCGGATGGCAGGATCAAAAGTCTTAAGCGGTGCATCATCAGCAGGACGCGGACGACGTGGCTGAGATTGTATCAGGCTGCGGGGGTTTCTGCTTGTGAGGGGCTTCGGTGCTGGGGAAAAGACAGATTTTGTCATCTGCGAAGTGGAAGGGATCTCAACCACGAAAGGCACGAATGATCGAAGTGTGATTCAGACGACCTGGTGGCGGCGCTGACGGGTGTGGTGGTGGGGGGGGGGCGTTTTTTTAACACGGAGGACACAGAGGGACACGGAGAAACGCGGGGGAGGTTGGGGGGCGATTTGCAACCACGAAAAACACGAATCACACGAAAGAAGGAATTGTGGAGGAGTTGTCAGGCGACCTGGTGGCGGCGCTGACGGGTGTGGTGGTGGGGGGGGGGCGTTTTTTTAACACGGAG
>CAIOKE010000236.1 GCA_903858815.1 uncultured Planctomycetaceae bacterium
CTGCGCCCTGGGCTACGGGAAAACGGCCCTTCAGGCCTGAATCGCAAACATACGCGGGGCGCAAACCAAACATACGCCGCAACGGCTCCACGCCCGACGGGTTTCGTGGGTAATGCCCGGGTTGAAGCCCGCGCTACGACTTCTGTCTGCCGGCGTTGTCAACCGGTCGTTCACCCGGCGTTCCCCTGTCCCGTGGTTTTCGCGGAGCGGACGGCAGATTTGAAAACCCCCACCGGGGCAGATTCCTGCACGCCTGCAGCCCGAGTTTCCGCAGCCCCGGGGAAAACCCGTAAAGATCCACGCCGATTTCTGTTGACTTTGCTGGAATTCCCGTTCCACAGGGGGCAGAATTTGCTGCAGTTGCATACGGGGTAACCCGTGACAGTCATTTGGTACTGTGGCGGGATGTCAGAGAGCAAACGCACATGGCAAAGAAAAAGATTGCGATCTCTTACGCATGGAAAGCGAAGGAGGGCAGAAAATTCCGGAACGCCGTTAGTCGTTTGTGCGAAGAGTTGCGGAGCTTTGATTTTGAGGTGATCCGCGATGTTGATGAAGTCAAGTTCGGTGCAGATCTAAGAAGGTTCATGCGCAGGGTTGGTCGGGCTGGTAAAATCTGTGTTTTTCTCAGTGATGCCTATTTGCATTCTGAGAACTGTATGTACGAACTGCTGATAGCTTTTCAACGCGACCGTGATGAGGAGCAGAAACTGGCACAGCGGCTCCGGATTTTTCTACTGCCGGATGTGTTGCCTTACGCAAAACGCACTGGGGAGCCACGTAGAGCGTTGAAGAGATTCTGGCAAGCACAGATTACCGAACACGAATCGCTTGTCAGCGAGCAGCAATCGGAGGGGGACGGGCCGCAGCCTTCGACCGCTGCTGCACTTAAAAGGCTTAAAGACATAAAGACCAGCCTGGTCGAGATTCTCGACTTCGCGTTTGGTCATCTTGGAAAAACGGACTTTGAAGATGGCTTGCGGCAACTGAAGGAGGAATACGGGTTGACAGGGCCCCGAAAGCCTGCCGTCAAGGTGACGCCCTCAGAAGCTGCTGTCGTGCGGGTGACGAGGGAGAAGAGGCCGCCCAAAAAACAACCCTTTGCGGTCGTATTTCGCGAAAACCTGCAGGCAATCAATCAGATCCTTGCTGATCATCCGGCTGTCGCGGACCTGTTTCAGCGGGCCAATTCGACGCTGTTCCGCCACAAGCAGTTTCAGGTGCAGTCGGTTAATGCAGAAATGCTGGACCGCGCCGAAGTGAATAACACGTTCCAGCGGTTAGCGGAAATCGCTGGCAATCCCAGAGAGAGAATTGGTGACAAACAGAAAATCTTCTCCCTTTGCGGCCAATTGCTGGTCATCTCGATGAGCCCATTTTGGGTCTCGCAGCAGCGCAGTCGGGGTGGCGATGCCCCCGTCAAACTCCCGGGAGGCGGCTTTGAGTTGAGTGTCGGTAAGGACGGGAAAAAGACGCAGTTTGTCAATATGCTTCATCTGGCTGCCGTTGCTGTGGCGGGCCACCCCCCAGATCTCAAACGATTGTTCTCTTCGCCACGTGAGGATGATCGAGCATTGTTTGACCTGCCGGAGGTCACCCCGGGAATCACGCTGCCGGAACGTCGACTGGAATTTCAGAAATTCCTGATTCGCAGTCTGCTGGGGGCAGTGGCTCTCCCGGCCGGGATTACTGAAGATGAACGGGCTCGGATCGATGAGCGATTTCGAGACGCTGTTCGCATGGGGCAACTGCAAATGAAGCAAGGACAGCCGTTCTATGGTACTCATGATGTGCAGAAGCGACTGGAGGAATGTCTTGCGAAGGGCACTATCCCAGCAGACTGTCTGGTTTGGTTGGTGGGTGTGTCCGGCGAACTGGGTGATGTGATGCCGCAGTATTTCGATACGTTCTTTTATCTCCGAAAAGTTTACACGGCATTGAAAAACGCAAAGCCCTGATATTACGTATCGCCTTGACTGACAGGAGCCACGAATGACTGAACCGTTGCGGTCGCGAATTGACCAACTGACGAATGAAACGATTCCACTTCTGCGGCAGGATCCGTGGCCTAAGGCTGAGCATCGCTTTACAAAAGCTTCGCTGTGGGCCCTTGACATGGCGACTGAGACTGGTCGGCCGTTGTTGATTCGCGGTGAACCGGGCATCGGAAAGAGTCAGATTGCTCGGGCCGCCGCTGCAGTGCTGAAAGTTCCATTTCTGTCCTTTGTTGTCAATGAACGTACAGAACGTGATGACCTGTTGTTCCATTACGATGCCGTTGCACGACTGGCAGCTATTCAGGTGCCGCGTCCCACAGCCAGCGGACGTTCGGACAACGGGATTACCGGTCTGCCGCAATCGCTGCAGGAAAGCAGTTTTATTCGGCCCGGAATCCTTTGGTGGGCATTGAACTGGAACACCGCCAGGGATCAAGCGGAATTGTTCAGCACATACTGCCGGCCGTGTCCTGAACCCTGTGCTCAGCCCGCCAGTCGGTCCCGGGAAAAACCACTGTGTGGACCGGTCGTACTGATCGACGAAATCGATAAGGCTGATCCCTCCGTTCCAAATGGACTTTTGGAATGCCTTGGAACAGATGGATTTCGCAGTCCGCTGCTGCCGCAGTCAGTTTCCCTGTCGGAATCCGGTCTACGACCGCTGATCATTCTGACCACGAATGAAGAGCGTGAGCTTCCGCCTGCGTTCCTGCGCCGCTGTCTGGTCATCACCATCGCGTTTCCGAAAACTGATCAGGAAGCGACGCGGTTTCTTATGGAAGAACGAGTCCGGCCACGTTTCAACGAGTCCGAGATTTCTGATGAAGTCTGTCACAAGGTCATCGCTGAGTTGCTGGCAGAACGCGCCATCGCCCAGCAGGGACAGGTTGAAGGAGTCTACGGACCGGGGGCGGCCGAATTCCTTGATATCGTCACGGCCCTCGTCACTATTGGAGCGACTGTCCACGCAAAAAAACGGGCAGCTGAACAACTGCGTGCCCTCAAAGAAATTCAACGATTTGCACTTGTGAAAACCCTGCAGGATTAATGTGATGCTGCGGCTGCCGATTGTCTCGAAAGCCGATTTGCTCAGAGTCTGGGCCCGCCTCGGTTCCGCGCCTGGAATGGCGGAATGCGCTGCGATACTGGGGTTTCAACTGCAGACAAATGCTGATCCGCAACCCACTAATCAGCGTGAAAATATGCAGCCTGGCCCTCAGCCGCAGCCCTCAGTAACTGACCCTCAACCGCTGATCCAGTACGAGTTTCCGCCAGGTACACCGGGACTGCCACTGTGGTCGGCATCTGTTGCCGAAACATTACTGCGAACGGAATCTGCCGTCCGGCGGGGAAACCCTATTTCTGATCAGGAATTGGGTATACGGTATCACCAACCCCGGCTGAAATTGAAGCCTATGATTCCGTGGCGACGAATCTGCGGTTTTCTTCGCGGTCGGTTAGGTACAAATGTTGCCGGTTCACAGATTGATACGGACCGTCTGATCCGTCAACTGGTAACCGCTCGCCCGATTGACCAAATTCCGCGGTTACTGCGCCGAACGTGGTCTCCCCGGATCGTGCTTCTCGTTGACAGCTCACGCGAATTCCAGTCGTTTGCAAAAGACGTTGATCTGTTAGTCAAATCTTTGATTCGTGAAGCCGGGAAATCGGCTGTCTCTGTGATTACGGTGTCAGCGTTCGGCAAGCCACCTGCCGTTTCCCCGGATATCCCAGTGTTGGCGCTCAGTTGCATGGGCCTCTATGCTGAGGACTGGCGGTTGACTGCGTGGTGGAGCGAGTTGGGCACGGCGTTCAGCGAAACGGGGCACACCGTCTCGGCACTCTGCCCTGTACCGGCTCGACTGATACCGCATTCGATTCAACGGACCTGGCGCCCACAGGTCTGGGATATCGGCATTGTGCCAGGTCGGAAAAAACGGCTGACTTCCTCGTCTGATAACACTTACGAGGATGGTTGTGGACCAGTGGCCGCTGACATGTTGCTGAATCTGCTTGCGACGGCGCCTTTGGTTGAGCCGGCCCTGCTCAGGGCTGTTCGACGCACGGTTCGCAGGCATCGCCCCGATGTCGATGTCCGCGCCGAATGGATGGCGTGGGAGAATCCGGATTGCTGGCGAAGTCTTGAGTCATTCGGGGTGAAATCCGGAGAACCCGTGACGTGGCGTCTGGAAAATCGCGCACTGCTGCATCAGGAAGCCCCCACGCTTGTACGTGACGTGCAGGCCCTTATCGATCAGCAGCACTCCGCCTACAGCTGCGCACTGCAGCTGGAAACCGAACTGCGATCATGGAATGAACGCCAGCCGCAGCAACAGACAGACGCACTCAAACTATTGCAACAGGTGATCGACCGACTGCGGCAGCTGGCTCTGACCCCGAATTCCTCAGAAGGGACAAGCAGTGGCCTGCCTAAATGGTTCAATGACATGATTCAACGCCTGCCGGCACAGGTCTGCAGCAGGAACGAACTGGCCCCACTGATTGCTGAAGGACTGGCGCTGACTGATACGTGGTGGCAGCAGGAACGCACACTGCCCGAAGGTGTGTGTGTCGAGCAGTATCGGCAGCAGCTGCAGGCGGCTGCACACAGGTTAGAGGCTGGGCAGCCCCTGCATCTTGACGTCGGCCTGCAGGGATCCATGCTGGTTCTGAAACCTGTCGGCCAATCGCTGCGGCCGTGGTGGCCACTGGGCCAGCTTCACGCCGTGGCACGCCGACACCTGACAGTGTCGATTCAGGATGACGCGGGCACGCGGCAGCTGGTCAGTCGTCTTCTGGAAAGTGGCGTACCCGAACGAATATCACTGCCGACTGACGCTCGCTCGCTGCAACTCGAAACTCCTGCCTCACGCCTGCAACTGCACAAAATCTCCCGCCCGACATGGGCACAGCGGTTCTGGCAGGACCAGTGGGGACTGGCCGCGGAATTCCGGATCGGCAACGTGCCCTTTGTCATGCGGTGGATCCCCCCCGGGCGATTCCTGATGGGGTCACCGCAGGATGAAAATGGACGAGACGGTGATGAAGGACCGCAGCACGAGGTCACGATCAGTCAGGGGTACTGGTTGGGACAGACGCCCGTGACTCAGCAGCAGTGGGCGGCCGTGGTGCGGGCAGAAGGGAAGTCTAAGCTGACGCCTAAACCCAGCCATTTCAGTGGCAAGCCGGATCATCCAGTGGAATCTGTCACATGGCACAAGTGCGTGGAGTTTTGTCAGCTGGTGCAGGGGCAATTGGGCAGTGAGTTGACGTTCCGTCTGCCTTCAGAGGCGGAGTGGGAGTATGCGTGTCGGGCGGGTACGACCGGCGCGTACCATGATGGTTCGGCCTGCACGCAACCGGAAGGCAAAGACCCGGCGCTGGACCGGTTGGGATGTTTTTTTAAAAACAGTGGCGGATCGACCAAGCCAGTTGGCCTGAAAGCTTGTAACAACTGGGGGTTGTACGACATGCACGGGAACGTGTTCGAGTGGTGCAACGACTGGTACGGGAGTTACACCGCGGAAAGCGCCATCGATCCCGCCGGCC
>CAIOKE010000237.1 GCA_903858815.1 uncultured Planctomycetaceae bacterium
TAGTCGAAGAAGCCAACATCGAACTGGCTTGGAAGAACGTGAAAGCCAACCGTGGAGCCCCTGGCCCTGACGGTATCACGATCACGGAATTCCCAGACTGGTTTCGTCCCCGTTGGAACGCTGTTCGACAACAGCTTCTCGAAGGCACTTACCAACCCCAACCGGTTCGGCGAGTGACCATCGACAAGCCCGATGGCGGCAAGCGATTGTTAGGTATCCCAAATCTAATCGACCGTTTGATCCAGCAAGCCATCGTACAAATCCTAACTCCTGTGTTCGATCCGGGTTTCTCGGAATCGAGTTACGGGTTTCGACCGAAACGCTCTGCTCATGGAGCAACCAAGCAGGTACGCCGTATCATTCGTCGTGGCTATCGTTATGCCGTGGACATGGATCTCTCCAAGTTCTTTGACCGCGTCGGGCATGATGTTCTCATGGCTCGCGTGGCCAGGAAAGTCCGCGACAAAACGGTCCTGCAACTGATAGGACGCTACCTGCGAGCAGGTGTTATGGTCGACGGGCATTTCCAAGCAACGACCGAGGGAACGCCGCAAGGCGGTCCTGCATCGCCTCTTCTAGCCAACATCCTCTTGGATGATCTGGACAAGGAACTGGAAAGCCGAGGGCTTCGCTTCGTGCGCTACGCGGACGACTTCGTGATCTTCACGCGGTCTAAGCGAAGTGCAGAGCGTGTCTTCGCATCGGTCCATCGTTATCTGACCCGCAAGCTTCACCTGGTCGTGAACCTGGAGAAGAGCCGCATCGTTACCACGGAGGAACTCGAATATCTCGGGTTCCGTTTCGTAGGTAGCCGAGCGACGATCAACGTGTCGCAGAAGTCCATCCATCGTTTCAGGCACCGTATCCGTGAGATCACCGGGCGCAGCCGCGGAATCTCGATGGATCATCGGTTGCAAGAACTTGCGCGCTATGTGCGAGGATGGATGGGGTACTTTGCACTTGCCTCTCAATTGAAACTGTTCGCAAGCTTGGAACAGTGGATCCGGAGACGTATTCGCTGTTGTTACTGGAAGCGTTGGCGACATGTTCGCACACGCATCCGGGAACTTATTGCGATGCATGTGCCCCGTAGGCAAGCGATCCGACACGGCAAGAGTCGCAAAGGACCTTGGCATATGGCCAAGACGATCGCAAGTGGTGTCGGAATGACGAACGATTGGTTAGCTTCGCAGGGTGTCTTGAGTCTGAAAACCCTCTGGGCAGAACTTGCTCATCTTCGTGGAACCGCCTAGTGCGGACCCGCATGCTAGGTGGTGTGGGGAGGGTGCCCGGCAACGGGCATCCTTACCCGATTTCGGAGCGGTTTTGGTTGTTGGATTTGAATTACAGAGAAGGGTGTAAAGTCGAGTTGGAACGCCAATGAAGAGAGAATACACGATTGCCTCCTGTCTTTGATATTCAGACTCTTCGGCAGTGGTCAGAGGGTATCGATATTCGGAATCGATCCCTCGCGCCACGACGGTGCGAAGCCATCGGGAAGCGTACAGTGCATCGGCGACCTCGTGTTCTTCTACGATTCGGAATGATTCTATAGCTTGAAGCGGATCGTATTCAGAGTCCCAGAATTGAAGAAGGTTGTCGCATTCGACGTAGCCGATCGTTCCATAGACCTCACGAGCAGCGCGTTCCAATCGCGTCAAAGGGATTCCATTTTCCAACCGTGCCTCAATCCTCAGCATTAGCTCATTAAGTTCGGGGATGTATTCCGACGAAACCGGCATAGTCCAGCCATCGGGATCATCATCGTCGTCTTCCAGACTCAATGGAGCATCTCCTTTTCGTTGGCGGCGTCCGCATCTGAATGAAGGTCCGAACGCTACCGTTCACCCAGCCGCCGGTGAACGGTTCCAAAGTCAACAACGCACCTACGGCGGCTTGGGTGCAACGGTTTGTTATGCGAGATGGTGACGATGTTTTCAGAATGCTGCGAGTGCAATCAGGAAAGGTGCGAATTAAACGGCGTATGTGATGATTGCCTTCGGCGTAAGCACAAATTGGAACTAGACCGTGTTAAATCTAGGCGAAAGCCGGACCAGAAGGTTTGGGCAGTGATCGACATGAAGTACGGCATTGTCGGCCTGTACGCGACTAAGCGTCTGGCGACAAAAGCGTGTGACGATGGAATCGGACTCGATAGCGGATTCGCTGGGACGGTGCGAGCAATGGTTGTTCGGAAGTCTATCACTGCATAACGTTAAGTTCAGCGGCAGCTTTTAAGTTGTATTTTTGTGGAATATTTTTGCGCAGCAAAACCACAAAAATGCGACTTAAAAGCTGTCCAGTGTAGCGAAGCGGAACGGTGCTGCAACGCATTGTTATACGATTTATGACTCATAGCTAAATGGCTTTGCAAATGTAAAGGCGGCTATGCTTGGCCCCACCTTTTGCAATAGCTCTAACTTTTCCTTTCCTTCTGTTACAGATGGAATGTGACCCGCTGGAACCCACCAAAGTACTTGATGAGGCCTAGTCATTTTATTAAACCATGCATTGCGATCACGAATTAGTTCAACGTGAAGTGATTTATAAACATAGTTTTTTAATGAATCAATATTTTCCCAAACACTCATATTTACAAGCAATAATGGATCATCGAAAGCCTGTAGTGCAGTAGCGTCGCCGTCTTCAGTTTGGAGCCGCCAGACAAAACCGGGCGAACTATCCGCGAGTGCATTAATTTCAGCCAAACGATCAACAAACCCTTTCATTAAGGCAGAATCCATTGGGGCTTGCGCATGAGCTATATTAATTTGTGCTAAATGATACCGATTCATTTCATTCCTTGCTCTTCGTATAACGCTCACATTCACCGGGCCGCAGTGAGTGAGTTGACGATCGAAAAGCCGCGCGGCCCTGCGGCTCCGGTGGAATGGGTTGTTATGCGAGCAAAGTATCCAATGAAGTGAGTGGACCTTAAGTCGGGTCCGCCATCGTGTCCCCTCAGTTGGACCTCCGCTCAAAGAAATTGTACCGAACGGACCAGCGTTTTTCCTCCGCGAAAAGCAGCAGCACCACTCAACGCCCTTTTCGAGCGGCTTGCCTCGAAAGGTCCCGCAGAAACGGCCACCATCCAGCCCCCTACGGCACAGCCACCATTAAGCCCTGAAGGAGTCCGCATAACGCTTGGGTTCAGCGGGCGGGCGCGAGCGAGTTGCCATAGTCAAACCGCCCGATTCGCCCGCTCCGTTGCAACCCATTGTTCTGTCTTGTTTTCTGTGTGTCGACCAAATTGTATCACGTTTTCATGGTGGAACATGCAAGCCCATTGGCAGGTTGAGTCCACGGCGATCATTGAATAGCCCACAGACCAAGCCCACGCGTTCCAGTACCGTAGTACAAGTTTCCAAGGCATTGCAAGGATCATCGCGCGGTCATAGAACAGGAATACGGTAGTGCCATAGGGGACACCACAATCGTGCAGCCATTGTCGCACAGATTGAATGCCGTCGTCCGTGTTCCATGATGATTCCTCAAGTTGCAGGAACCGCGATTCTGAAAAGCCCAATTGATCAGCGGAAACGGTCGGCGGTAGCAGTACGTCCAACCATCGATTCATTTCGCTCAGCGATGAAGCGGTGACGCGATGAATTTGTTCGAGGTGCACATCCGGTAGAGTGCCATACATATCCTCGACGAACGCAACGCCTCTGCTCGAAGCATCGAGTTCATTCCAGGGCGTAGTTTGAGGCGTGATGGTTAGCATAGAAAGACAGAACTTGTTTTTATGTGGATCCGCCTAAACCCTGTAGGCTGCACCAACGCAGCCTATCACGCAAGTTAGCCTCGATCCGAAGTTGAATGATATCAGTCACTTGCGA
>CAIOKE010000238.1 GCA_903858815.1 uncultured Planctomycetaceae bacterium
CCCGCCGAGCCGCAAGCCCGTTTATCACCGTCACCGAGCTGGTGCTCGGTGGTCCCGGGAACGCTCGGTGAAGGCCCCCTTGGGAGGGCGAGGCTCCCGCCGAGCCGCGGAAAGTAATCAGTAATCAGTAATCAGTTGTCAGTAATCAGTTGTCAACACACGTTGGTTGCCCCTCGGGAGGGCGAGGCTCCTGCCGAGCCGCAAGCACGTTTATTATCGTCACCGAGCTGGTGCTCGGTGGTCCCAGGAACGGTCAACTCAGACCCCGCCCCGGCGGGAGAGGCTCCTGCCGAACCGGGACGCACAAACAAAAAACCGCGTGCAGATGTCTGCACGCGGTTCCTGGATTTCCGACTTACAGCGGTGCCAGCACCGCTGTACCACCATCAGTACATGTCTTCTGCACCGTGGTTGTGAGCCTTCTTATCTTCCTTCGGCTTCTCAGCGATCAGTGCATCGCTGGTCAGCAGCAGGGTAGCCACGCTGGCGGCGTTCTGCAGGGCGGTACGAGCAACCTTGGTGGGGTCGATCACGCCGGCCTTCACCATGTCTTCGTACTTGTCAGTGGCAGCGTTGTAGCCGAAGTTGCCTTCGCCGGTCGCGACCTTCTCACACACCACACTGCCGTCAACACCCGCGTTGTCAGCAATCTGCGTCAGCGGAGCTCGGCAGGCTCGGACGATAATCTCGTAACCGACCTTCTCGTCGTGGCTCAGCTTGCCGGGCTTCACGCCCAGAGAGGCACGCAGCATCGCCACGCCACCACCAGGCAGAATACCTTCTTCAACGGCAGCACGAGTTGCATGCAGAGCGTCTTCAACGCGTGCCTTCTTTTCCTTCATTTCGCTTTCAGTAGCGGCACCGACGTTGACCTGGGCAACCCCACCGGCCAGCTTCGCAATGCGCTCTTCCAGCTTCTCACGGTCGTAATCGCTGGTGCTGTTTTCCAGTTCCCGGCGAATCTGCTCGATACGAGCCTGGATGTCGGCCTTCTTGCCGCCACCTTCGACAACCGTTGTGTTGTCCTTGTCCACTACGATCTTGCGAGCTGTGCCCAGATCGGTGATGTCGATTGCGTCCAGCTTAATGCCCAGATCGTCGAAGATCGCCGTGCCACCGACCATGATCGCGATGTCCTGCAGCATCGCCTTGCGACGATCGCCGTAACCAGGAGCCTTCACAGCGGCGATACGCAGATTGCCTCGCAGCTTGTTGATCACCAGTGCAGCCAGGGCTTCGCCTTCCACATCTTCGGCAATGATCAGCAGAGGCTTGCCGGAATTCACAACCTTCTCCAGCACAGGCACCAGGTCCTTAATGCTGCTGATCTTCTTTTCATGAATCAGAACGTATGCATCTTCCAGGACGCATTCCATCGATTCTGAATTGGTCACGAAGTACGGTGACAGGTAACCACGGTCGAACTGCAGGCCTTCGACGACTTCGAAATTCGTCTCAAGGCTCTTGCCTTCTTCCACAGTGATCACGCCGTCCTTGCCCACCTGGCTCATTGCGTCAGCCAGAATGCGACCAATCTCGGCGTCGCCGTTTGCAGCAACCGTGCCGACCTGAGCGATCGACTTGGCAGTGCTGATCTTCTGTGACATGTTCTTCAGGCTGTTGATGATATCCTCAACAGCCTTCTCCATGCCCCGCTTCATTTCCAGCGGGCTGACGCCGGCCACAACAGCCTTCAGACCTTCGTTGTAGATCGCTTCCGCCATGACGGTCGCAGTCGTTGTGCCGTCACCAGCGACGTCGTTGGTCTTGCTGGCAACTTCGCGGACCATCCGAGCACCCATGTCCTCGAACTTGTCCGGCAGCTCGACTTCACGAGCAACCGTGACGCCGTCCTTGGTCACCGTCGGCGAGCCAAAGCTCTTCTCAATGATCACGTTGCGTCCGCGTGGGCCGAGCGTCACTTTGACGGCTCGAGCCAGCTTCGATACGCCACGTCGCATGGCTTCCTGTGCTTCCTGATCAAAGGCAATCATCTTTGCTGCCATTGCTGTATTCTCCAGTCTGATATGGTATTCGCGAAACTGATGTTCCAGAGGATTGCTGGTGCCGAAATCTCACTCACCAGCCACTGGCCAGAACCCACGGCTCCAGCCCGCGTTGCTTGTCGCCTGCCAAACTGACTGCCAACCTGACGCATGCGGTTGAGAGACAGCCACTGAACAGGCCACAATCACAGAATTCACAGAGTTGCCAGGATGTCGCTCTCTCGCAGCAACAGGTAGGTCTGGTCGCCAACCTTGATCTCGTCCCCAGCGTACGAACTGAACACTACCCGGTCGCCTTCCTTGACCGACAGCGGAATTCGCTCGCCCTTGTCATTCACGTGACCGTCACCCACAGACACTACCTCGCCCCGCTGCGGCTTGTTCTGAGCCGCATCCGGCAACAAAATCCCGCCAGCAGTCTTCGATTCCGCTTCGGCCCTCTTCAGAACCACGCGATCCCCCAGAGGCACAATGCGAGTTGCTGCTGCGGAAGCCTTCTTTGCCATGACCCTCTCCTGACCTCAATTTCAATGCACTTCGCTGATACAAATCCAATTGATTCGAACTTGACCGCCAATCATGGCTCCAGCCAGTTCAGCAGCCTAGTCTCTCATATAGGCCTCCCATGCGAATCACGTGCCATGATGTTGCGTTTGTTTCGTAAGTCGTTTGGATTCAATGGTTTGCGGTGTTTTTGTGTCGGTTGCAGGCGGCGGTGGGTGACTCGAGACTGCCGTTTTGACACACGCCGGCTACCGCCCACCAGTGCTGCTTTACCGGCAAATGCAGCACCTTGCCAGCCCGCCATCGCTCCAGAACGCCCAACAACGCATGATCGACTCAAACGGCATAATTGGAAAATCCGGAAAATTCGGAAAAATAGTTGTTGTTCGCACTTCACGAACGTCGCTATGCTCTGGATTCTCACTCTCGCACGTGTTCCGAGTTTCTCTGACTGACATTGCCACGCCTTCCGTGGCCATCCCAGGAAAGATACTCAACGTGAACTTTCGCAGACGCCCCTCCCGCAAACTGCAGGCTCTCCACTTTCAAACCCGGAACCGGCTGTTCCAATTCCTCGTGTGCCGCATGCCAGTCCGTTCATTGGAATCCGGCTCGCCAGAGCGTCGGGTTGAGCCTTTTGATCGCTGTGCCCGACCGGCCCCACACCTGCTGCTTTCCTTCGACAATGCTTCAAGCACTGATACTGCACCTCACAAAGACTCTGCTGCACGGCTCAGCCATCGTCGGTCGCTGAATCCCGCGGGTCGGTACTGGTGGCCCGAGCAGTCGGCGGAGGCGTCAGAGAGCGTGGTCCAGCAGGCTCAGCAGAGGCTGCTCTCCGCGGATTTCTGTTCGGCAGATCAACTGATGCAGAAATGGCTGTCTGACACGTTCGGTTCGGGCGCCGTTGCGGTCCTCAATGGTTCTCAGTGGCTCATGCTGGCCCGACTGGCTTTCCTGCGCGATGACCTGCATGGCGGTTTGCTGTTCCTCGATCGCGCAGCGGCTGCCCGGCAGGTTGCCGAACAGCAATCTGCCGAAGATGAGTCCCGCAAACGCTGCCAGACACATGAATTGCTGTTGCGCGCAGCGGCTGCTTCGATGTCAGGTTGCCCGGAATTGTCGGCCATCCACCTGCAATCGGCGGAATGTGTTGGCCTGACAGACGATCCTGCAGAACTGCAACTGACCATGCTCTGCCGAGCACTCGTCGATCTTGCGCATCACCGCAGCCAGTCGGCCAGCCGGCTGTTTCAGGCATCCCTGCTGTTGCGGCAGGAATCAGCGTCTGCATCAGCAGGAGCTCTGCTGAACATGCAGCACGAACTGCTGGAATCGCTGCAGTTACTGGCCGAGATTCAACCTGCCGCCCCAGCCAGTTAACCGGCCGCAACTTGGCTTTCCGGCGACAAGGCTTTATGATCTGCGGCTTCAAGTCCAGTTCGTGAATGCTCCCACCACCCTCTGCCTGCCCGGAAACTACTTATGATTTCTGCCGTCCATTCCAGCCTTCCTGCCGGCACATACCATTGTCGCATGGCCGTTTCCTGCGGGCGTCTGTGTTGTGCTGCACTGCTGTTCATGGCGGTGGCCGTCACTTCTGCCGCCTCCGTGTCGGCCGGAACCATTCGTCTGTACATCGGAACCTACACGAATGGTGACAGTCTCAGCAAAGGTGTCTACACATGCACTTTCGACGATGCCACCGGTCAGCTCAGTGAACCCAGTCTTGCCGCGGAGCTCAGGAATCCGTCATTTCTTGCCGTTCATCCTTCAGGCAAATTCCTGTACGCGGTGAATGAGCTGAGCGAGGGCGGAGGTCGAGGTCAGGGCGGTGTGACTGCGCTGAAGATCGAAGCTGATGGTCGTCTGACGAAGATCAACGAGCAGCCCAGCGGTGGCGGTGCTCCCTGCCACTGCAACGTCGATGCGACCGGTACTGCACTGCTGACTGCCAACTATGGCGGTGGTAATGTGATGGTCTATCCGATTGCAGCCGACGGGTCGCTGCTGCCCGCATCCTGCAACATTCAGCACGCAGGGTCCAGTATCGACAAATCGCGGCAGGAAGGGCCTCACGCGCACTCAATCAACCTCAGCAGCGACAATCGATTTGCCTACGCTGCCGACCTCGGGATCGACAAGGTGCTGATTTACAACTTTGATGCTGAGACTCATCAGTTGTCACCGGCAAAGCAGCCTGCCGCGCTCGTTACTCCGGGTGGTGGCCCGCGACACTTTGCCATTCACCCGTCCGGGAAATTTGCGTGGACCAACAATGAAATGACAATGGTCGTGACGGGCTTCAACCGTCGCCCGGAAGATGGCAGTCTGTTTGCGATTCAGGAGATTTCCACAGTTCCCGGTGGATATAACGGACGTCGCAGCACCGCAGAATGCCTCTGCCACCCGTCGGGAAAATTCCTGTATGTCAGCAATCGTGGCCATGAATCCATCACGGCCTACACGATTGATGAAACGACCGGACTGCTGACGTGGGTGGAAAATGAGCAGACCGGTGGCCGTGAACCGCGCAACTTCTATATTGAGCCCACTGGAAAATGGTTGCTGGCCGAAAACCAGAACTCCGATACTGTGTTTGTCTTCGGGATCAATCAGACCACTGGCGCTCTGGATCCCACCGGTCGTTCAATCAAAGTCGGAAAACCCGTCTGCATTCGTGCAGTTCCGGTTGCTCCGTAGTTGTCCATACCTGTCAGTCCTCAGGATCTCTGACTATGCCGTTGTTTGAATTCGTCTGTGAACAGTGTCAGCACGAGGCCGAATTGCTGGTGGGGCGTAACGAACAGCCAGCCTGTCCGTCGTGTGGTTCTCCCAGGATGCAGAAACAGCTCAGCGTGTTTGCCGGGCGAGTCGCCGGAGGCAGTTCCAGCCTGCCGATGGCGTCTGCCTGCCCACCTCCGGAAGCCGGTCCCTGCAGTCCGCACTGCTGCCGGATACCGCAATAAGCTTTTCAGGGGACTTCGTTCATGCGGCAACAACTTCTGTGCCCAATTTTCGTTGGGCTGGCTGCGGTCACGTGGATTGCTGCAGCCTGTCAGGGCGAAGATTCGTCACTCAGTCAGTCACCTGCCGCATGGACCACTGGTGGACCTCGTGCCGAACTGTTGCCGAAGTTTTCCAGCAGTGATCAGGGTGGGCCTGCCGGCGGTGGACTTCTGACGGCTGCCTCTGATGCTCGTGATGGTCTGCATGGCTGGTGGAAACGCACGATCTCGGTTGCCGGCGGTCGCTGGTATCAGTTTTCTGCGTGGCGTCGTGTGCGTGGCAAGGCCATCGCTCGGCAGACCGCGGTCGCACGCATCTTCTGGAAGGACGCCAAGGGAAATCCGCCACTGCACGATTTCCAGGCACGTACCACATACCGAGAAGGGGAACGTCCGCGTGCGGAGCCCGAGTATCCGGGAGACGGCGAGGTACAGGGCGAATGGGTGCGGACAACCGGAATCTTTCGGTGCCCTGAAGCCAGTACTCAGGCAGAAATCGAACTGTCGTTTCGCTGGGCTGCCGACACCACGGTGGACTGGTCTGATGTGCAACTGGTGCCTGTTGAGCCACCGCCCGCCCGCAAAGTGCGTCTGGCGGCCGTGCACTACGCACCTGCAGACGGCCAGACCAGTGCTGACAAATGCCGTCAGTTCGGACCGTTTGTCGAACAGGCTGCAAAACAGCGGGCGGAACTTGTCGTGCTGCCGGAAACACTGACCTGGTACAACGCCGGCAAGCCGGCCGAAGACTGTGCCGAGCCTGTTCCGGGGCCGTCGACTCAGTACTTCGGTGAACTTGCCCGACAGCACAATCTGTACATTGTCGCCGGGCTGCTGGAACGCGATCAGCACAAGGTCTACAACGTGGCTGTACTGCTGGGGCCGGACGGCACACTGGCTGGCAAGTACCGTAAAGTGGCACTGCCACGAACGGAGATCGATGGCGGGATCACACCGGGAACTGAGTACCCCGTCTTCGAAACTCGTTTTGGCAAGCTTGGAATGATGGTGTGTTACGACGGATTCTTTCCGGAAGTTGCTCGTGCGCTCAGTCGCAACGGCGCTGAAGTGATCGCCTTTCCGGTCTGGGGCTGTAACCCGCTGCTGGCCGCCGCACGTGCCTGCGAAAATCACACCGTTGTGGTCAGCAGTACCTATACGGATCCAAAGTCGAACTGGATGATCACCGGAGTTTTTGATCGGGACGGCCGCGTGCTGGCGAGGGCGGAAAAACAGGGCGATGTCGTGATCGCCGAAGTCGAGCTTGGACGCCCCGCAGTCTGGCACAGCCTTGGTGATTTCCGAGCAGAAGTCCTGCGACATCGACCAGAACCCTGAACTGCCGTGATCAGCGATCAGTGAAGCCCCCCCTCGGGAGGGCAAGGCCACCGCCGAGCCGCAGGCACGCGGATCATCGTCACCGAGCTGGTGCTCGGTGGTCCCAGCGGCCGTGTCAGGCGATCCGTTAGCGTAAGTTGACGGGTGTTGTCGTCAGAACGTCACCGAAACCGGCGATCGGTCGTCCCGGGGGAAGCTGCCGAGTTCTGCGTGAACACGTCTTTGGGAACACC
This sequence comes from uncultured Planctomycetaceae bacterium, assembly GCA_903858815.1. GTDB lineage: Bacteria > Planctomycetota > Planctomycetia > Planctomycetales > Planctomycetaceae > SXXK01. Next base: position 7,090 of record CAIOKE010000238.1, read on the forward strand.
TGTGGCTATGCAATTTGCCCGTTCCACATGTTTTTGCGTTGATCCAGGAAACGCAGGAGCCGCCGACCTTCCCTGGCCAACTGCTCCTGCGTCTGTAAATCGCCGGAATTCAATCGCTGATGAGTTGACCCATCAACTACTTCCAGCCATAGACAATCAGGCTGTCCAGTGCTCGCACGAAGACCTGCCCATCGGCCACGGCAATGTGGGCCCATGCAGTCGCATCCGTGACATGTACCTTGTCAATCTCCTTGTACTCCGCCGGATCCGCCTCAAACAGAATCAGATCACCAGCTTCGTCCAGAGCCAGGACTCGCTTGCCATTCACTGCCATGCTCCAGTACTTGCCGAACGGAGTCGTTCGCCAGAGCGATTCCCCGTTGGTCGGATCGAGGCAGCAGAATCGCTGATTCCGCAGATGCAGGTAAATCCGACCATCCACAACCACCGGGGAACTCATGTAGGCTTCAGTCTTGTTCTTCCAGATCTCTTTCACCTCCAGACCGGAAGCACCCTTCGTCACTTCATACATCAGCGCTCCGCCACCATAACAGCTGGTGAAAATCCGATCGCCGATGATCGTGGGCGTCAGAATGTTCATGTCGCGGAAGGAGGGGATCGCCACTGACCACAAATCTGCTCCGGTTGCAAGGTCGACGCCACACAGCTTTGCCCGAGTCTGCACTACGATCTGCCGAGTCCCGGCCAGAGTGGCAAGAATCGGTGATGAAAAGGCACCGCCCATCATCCCGCCCTGCTCCTTCAGGCCACGCCACACAACCTCACCCGTCTCGCAGTTCAACTTCACCAGACCACCCGAGGTCTGCACGTAAACAAACCCCTCGTCCACCAGCGGAGAACACACAAAACCAAATGTCTGACCCACCGTCTCAAACATGGCCTTGAAATCAGCCCGCCACAGTTCCTTACCCGTCGATGCGTCCAACGCAACCAGCACGTCCAGCATCCCCGGAACATACAGCCGCTTGCCGTCATACACGGGAGTCGCGCGGATCCAGCTGCCGTTCGATGCTGCAAAAAACGGCACCGCCATCGCACCTTCCCATTCCACCTTCCACAACTCTTTGCCCGTGTCGCGGTCCAGTGCCCGAGTAATCTCGTTTTTCTTGCCTTCCGTCTCCGTCACAAACACCCGATCCGCAGCCACAATCGGACCGGAATAACTGGGACCCAGCGGAACGCGATACAACTCCTTCAGAAACTCAGGCTTCAACGAAGAAGGCCACTCAACCGGTTGCGAAACTTCGCAGTTTCGAGCATTTCCTCGCCACTGTACCCACTGCTCACGATCGCCAGCAGCACTCGCGCCAGACATCACAATCACACTCAACATCGCCAGCGACAACAATCGCATGCAGGCCTCCAGAGGACTGAAATAGGATAACAGTGTCCTGAAATCTGCCGATCCTATCTGTGTGAGGTTCGGCGGTGAACGATATGAACGTTTTAGGTGCCATGCCGAATCTGTCCACGCGGTTTTCGTGACCCAGCCAACAAAAAAGCCGGGACTGATTTCAGTCCCGGCCTGAACGCCAGCAATCTGTGACAATTTCAGCAATTCTGCTCAGTTGAAAGGCACGCTGACCAGCTGGGTACCGTTTGGAGTCCTGACCAGCAGCACCAACTGACCGCGTTCCTTCGCCGCCGCCAGCCCGGTCTGCAGATCTTCCAGATTCGTCAGGTCAGTTTTTCCAATGCGAACAAGCACATAGCCGGGACGCAGGCCGATTCGAGCTCCAATGCCCGTTCGATCGACATTCGTCACCAACAGCCCACCCTCGCCCTCAATCTCAAGTTGCTGTGCCAGCTCAGCCGTCAAGACCTGCACCTGGACTCCCAGTTGCTCAATCGTATTACCGTCCGCCTGAGCCACTTCCTGAGGGAACTCAGCGGCCGTGACGTCCAGTTTCACTTCCTTGCCATCTCGCAGCACCACCAGCCCGTATGTCTCGCCAATCTTCAGCCGTTCGGCCGTAGCAATCAACTGCTGTCGCGAATTGATGTCTCGGTCATTCAGCCGAATAATCACGTCCTGTACCTTCAGACCTGCCTTGTCGGCCGGAGAATTCCTGCGGACTTCCGCCACGACCACGCCACGACGACTGCCCAGTTCCAGAGCTCCGGCCAGTTCCGTGTTCAGATCTTCCGGTGTCACTCCCAGATAGGCTCGACGCACCTTACCGTCAGTCAGCAGCTGGTCACCAACCCACCGAGCAAGGCTGACGGGGACAGCGAATCCAATGCCATCATAGCCACCACTGCGAGTTTCAATCGCGGTATTGATGCCAATCACCTCGCCGCGCATATTGACCAGTGGTCCGCCACTGTTACCCGGATTGATCGCTGCATCCGTCTGCAGAAATTCCTGCCGCGATGGCAGATTTTTCAGACCGCGGGATTTGGCACTGATAATTCCCTGAGTCACCGTACTGTCGAGTCCAAATGGGCTGCCAATCGCCAGCACCCAGTCACCGATCTCCACTTTCGAGTCATCACCCAGTGGGATCGTCGGCAAGGGCTTGTCGGCTTTGATTCTGACAACCGCGACATCTGCGAAATCGTCCGACTTGACATCGGTGGCTTTGTAATCCGTGCCGTCAGCCAGTGACACAATAACCTCGTCTGCTCCGCGCACCACGTGCGCGTTGGTCATAATCACACCTTTCGAATCGATGATGAACCCGGAACCCTCGCCCGTCGCAACGCCCGGGGATTCACCGCCCTGCCCCTGCTGCTGACGCATGCGTTCCCGCAGATCCCCGAACAGGTCCTCAAACGGCGTTCCACCAAACTGCCGACCAAACGGACTGCCTTCGAACGGGTCGGCCATCGTCTGCCGCTGCTCAGACAGCTTCCGCACACTGCGAATTGACACAATGGCCGGCAAGGTCCGTTTGGAAACCCAGCGAAAGGCTGACGATAATTCGTCCGCACGCGCCAGCTGTTCGGGAGCCGGCGGTTCATCGGCCGGCCCACCCGCAGAAACGGTCGCCGGTGCCCACGTGGTCAGACTGGAAACGGTCCAGACCCCACCAGCCAATACGCTGGCCAACAGTGAAAGACGCTTGAAAGACATGCTGGTTCTCCTGTGTTTGCCTGCAACTTCTGCTATCCAATACGCCGCAACGACAGATTCAGTTGCCGCTTTTTGCACTTTCCTTGTCTGAATCCGAAGTTTTTTCGAGTTTGAAACTTCGTTTTTTCAGCCGCCCGGCTGTTCCACCCTCCAGGAATCTCAGCGACTGCAGTGCCCCCTGCAGAGCCACAAGGCCACTCAGCCACAACATTCCATTCCACCCAAACAATTCCAGTCCCAGCACCAGCGACGCTACCGGAGCTCGTGTGGCCGCACCAAAGACTCCCACAAATCCCAGTCCTGCCAGCAGGTCCACCGGCAGCCCCGCAATCCGCGCAAAACTGTGCCCCGCAGCTGCTCCAATCAGAAACAGCGGAGTCACCTCGCCACCACGTAACCCGCTGCCCACCGTCACGGCCGTAAACACCAGCTTCCACCACCATGTCCACCAGCCCGCACCACCGGGATGAAATGCCGATTCCAGAGTCGTGGCCTGCGGCTGCTGCGGATTCGAATCTGCACCAAGGCTCAGACATTCCGTCTGCCCCGTAACAACGACCAGCAGAATCAGTAGTACCGCCCCGCTGACCGGACGCAGCACAGTTTTGCGCACCCAGCTTTGCTGCATGAATTGCACTGCATGCAAACAGCACTCATAGCCTCGACCGATCGCCGCAAACGTGACCCCCGCCAGCACAATCCATCCCAACTGCCAGATGCAACTCTCCCACGGCAGACTCTGCTGAGGGGCGATCGTGTACACAGCATGTCTGATCCCGCAGAACGTTGCGGTCAGGTGTCCCACAACCGCAGCAACGATCGTCGGCAGCAACGCATGCCAGCGAACTCCTACCGTTCGCGGGGCCTCCATCGCAAAGATCACCCCGGCAGCTGGAGTTCCAAAGACGGCACCAAAACCAGCTGCAATACCGGACTGCAACAGTGTCTGCAGACGCACCCCGGACAACCTCAGTCTACGACCAAGCCCACCAGACAGGCTGCCACCCATCTGAACCGCAGTTCCCTCACGACCAGCCGAACCCCCGCACAGGTGAGTCAGCAGCGTGCATGCCAGAACCAGCGGCGCCATACGCAATGGGACTCGACCCTCGGTCCCCCGAATCTGCTCGAAGATCAGTTGATTACCCCGCTCAATCCCCAGACCCCCACGCGCATACAGCAGCCCCGAAACCAGTCCCGACACTGGCAGGCAATACAGCAGCCACGGATGAGACCACCAGATCCTGATCGTCATCTGCAGCAGACTGAGAAACAACGCGACCATCAGCCCCGTAGCCACACCGCTGATTGCGGACCACAGACAATCACCGGCCGTTTGTCGCCAGTTCCACGACCTGCCCAGCGATACCGTGTCTGCCGTCATTCGTTCAGGTTTCTCAACAGAATCAGGGGACCACCGCCTTCGCCTCGGACAACGGGCTGCCCAGAGTCAACAGCAGACGTCGCCCACTGCTCTCCACGACCACATCCTGAGCCCGCACCTCCACCACCGAACCACTCATGGCTGCCGTACTGAAAGTTTCGCCAGGCCCTGTACGAGTCACTCGGTCGGAAAGCTGATCAGTAATCCAAACCAGTGGCTGTCCATCGCTGAATGTAATCGCTGAAACAAATGTATGCTTCAGCGGATCTACTGTATTCAGACCGATTGCAAAAATGTTCTGGGCTGCAATCGCCGAATACTCGGCCGCCGTGGCCCGCGCGGGTAACGTTCCCGGCATTGTATTCAGCTCAGCACCCTTCCGCGATGGCAGCAACACCGTATCAATCGAAACTGAGACATCAAAGATGGTTGAACCACTTACCGGAGTCAGATTAAAGCTGGTGATCTGGTGCAGCAGGCCTGCCCGCGTGAACTGGTAAAGAAAATCATTGAACTGCAGCAGCGATCCACGTGCCCGCAGCGTAAACGGCAATGAACGAGACAGGACCGCTCCGCTGCGCAGTCTCCGAATTCCCGCCGAACCCGAATCCACAACGGCATCCGTCATGCGAGTACTGCGGAGCAGACTGAGCAGCCAGCTGCGATAAGCCGTTCGGGCCGTCTCAGGATCCGCCGGCAACGACTGCTGCACCCACTGCTCCACTCGCTGCCCCGCCGCACGCAGGTCCGCCAGTTGCTTTACCCGGTTGCGAATGTCCTTCTGCAATTGAGCTGCCTTCGCCCGCCGCTCCTGCAATGGCCCCTCAATCAGCGACTGCAGGACCCAGTCCCCGACACGCACTACGCCGATCACAATCAACACCCCCAGCAGCAGTTGTTGTCGAGTCAGTTTCATGGTGTCACCCCGGCTTTCGCTGCAGGTTCAGCAGGCCCCGCATTGCGAATCGTCAGCGTCGCCTGAAAACTGCCCTGCAGTTCCTTCCCCACAAGCTGCTCACGGATCGCCGGGATCCGAATGTCATGGCGACCGTCACGCAGCGCACGCTCCATCTGAGCAATCAGTTCGGGCGGTTTACCAATCCCACTGAATGTCGCCACACTTGTTCCAGGCCCCGCTGCCGAAACACTCAGCTGCTGCACGGTGATCCCGGGACGTGCCGGCATCCGCGTCGTGATGTCCAGCAATTCGTCAGGCCAGCTGAAGCGATTCTTCTCCCATGTGGTCATCGCCGTGACCAGCGCCCGCCGCGCTTCCGTATCCTTAATCAGTTCATTCAGCTCCTGCAGCCGGACTGACAATCGAGCGTTCTCGCCGTCCAGTTCATCAAACTGCGACCACACATAACTGGTTCCCCCTCCAGCCACCAACAGCACCGCCACTAAGGCCGCCAGCCAGCGACCATGGCTGGAACGTGTTGGCTGCGGTCGTTTGGGGGCCGCAAAATCCACCGCCGGTCGCAGTCCCCGCGCTGCCTCAGAGATCGCTCCCAGCAAAGCCGCATAGTCCGCCGAATCAGGATTGCCCTCCGGAAGTTCAACCGATGCTCCCGCCAGCAGACTCAAAACCTCTGCATGCTCGGCCGGAGCCTGATAGTGGTTGGTAAATGTTTCAGCCAGTCCCCGAGTCGCTTCAGACGAACCAATCAGAACCACTCGCGAGATGCGAGTTCTCTGAGCCAGATGACCACCAGCCGAAATCAGCGTCCGCTGCGTCTCGCCAATCAGAAACTGAGCCGCTTCGCCCTGCGGCAGAGCATTGGGCAGACGAATCGTACGCGACAGCAGTGGCAACGTCGCCGTACTCACCAGCACATCCGCCTGCTCGTCACCCCGCGCCACCAGCAACGTCGTCTCGACCGGCGTCTGCCCGTCCCAACCCGAAGCCGCCGACTGCGCACTATCCGCACTGGCCGCACTGGCTGCACTGGCCGCAGCGAATGCTCGCAGACTGTGCGGAGCCACCAGAATCGACACGTTGCGGCAACCGCACTGCTCACGCAGCTGACGCACAGACGCCTGCTCCTCCGACATGATCGACAACGCACTGACTGTCCGGCTGCCGTCAGCACGAGGCGGATAAGCAATGAAGTCCAGCGGCCCGTCTTCGTTGAGACCCGCGATATTCTGCTGTGCCAGATTACGCACCAGCAGCGGCAACTCGTCTTCCGTTGCCGGTGGCACATCAAACGTTGTGGATTCAATCGCTCCGCGACCCAGCAGAATCAACAGACGCTGCTTCTCACACTTCGTCTCACGCACAATCTGACGCAGCAGATCAACAGCCGCAGTCGCAGACTGAGCATCCGTTGGAAGCCGCTGACCGGCATCCACAAGCGTCAGACGACCACCGCGATCCGCATCAGCACAAACGAATCGCAGCGAGCGACCATTCCAGCGAATCGCCAGAAATCGTGCCATCACAGCCTCTCCACGTCAGCCAGCAAAAATCAGCACCACCAACCAACAACCGCCAAAATCCATCGGATCACGCCGTACATGTCGACTCATCACCCTGACACTCTACTTCACGTCCTCACTGCGCGCCGCCAGACTCTCAAGCCCAAACTCCAGATGCTCGTCCGTGACGTTCCTCCAATATACCCGCTTCGCAGTCCCCGTCGCAGTATCCAAAATCAGTTTTCGACGCAGCAAGGGACCACCTACCGCCCGAAACACAATCAGTTCCGCCTGAAACACATCTCCGACATCGGTGAGTTCCGGCAACACCGCTCGCCACTGCTCCACAGTAAACACCCCGGCTCGGACCGGCCACAACAGACTGCGTCGCTCAAATGGCTGCAGTCGGGCCCGCTGTGCCACAAGTCCTGCTGCCTGCTCCGCCGTTACACCCGGCACACTCCGCAAAACCTCCTCACCAGACTCCTGCAAACTTATCCGCCCCACAATTATCGGACCAGCCTCAACACATGCCGCGTCCTGCAACTGACGAAACGTCAGATCGGAATCTGCCTGAGCCGATTGCAGCGGACTTCTGACAACTGTCGCCCCACGCGTCCCCACGGCAGGAATCACCACCGCAGAATCCACCAGATCCCCCAGAGACTTCAGCGGCAATGCCCCGACCGCATTTGCCGAAACTGACACCTCGCCCACACTCTGTTCGGGTAAACCCGCCGGAATCGTCGCCGCCAGCCCGTAGCTGCGAACCAACAACGCATACTGCACCACCGCTTCAGGAACTCGTCCCTGCAAACCACTGCGAACGGCACTCAGATTCGGCTGGTTCAGATTCACTCGCAGTGCCCCGTCCGGTTGCACCAGACGCTCGGCAGACCACACCGTCAGCAACTCACACAAAGGTCGAGTTGCCGCGGTCTGCAGCGCAGAATCCGCATCGGTCGCTGTCCCAAACGTCTCTGCAGTCAATTCCGCCAGCGGTTGCGTCACCACCGGATCGCCACCTTCCGGACTGCTCAAAAGCCCACTCGCCTCGTTGCCAGTGCCCGCTGCCGTTGCTGCAGCACCAGCACCCGTTCCATACAGCAGCTGAGCACTGATCCCGCGCACCGCCAGCAGGTCCTGCAGCGAAGCAGGAACCGCATTCAACGGACGCACAGACGACCCCTGCGTCTGATAGTACTCAGATTCGGCCCCCTGAGCCCTTGGCACGTCATCCGCATCCATCCAGTCCAGCAGCGAATCGGCAATCACATCAGTCATCCCCGGCAGACGCAGCAGCGCCTGACGGCCACTGTCAGGCCGTGCCTGCTCCCATCGCAATACCGTACCCAGATGCAGCTTCGCGCTCTCTGAGGTCAGACCGAATCGCTGCACTGCCGCCCCACCCACCGGACGATCAATCGATACCACTGAAAATCGCCACGTCTCCGGATCTGCCAGCAGAGCATCAGACTGGAACTGCCCGATGGCTGCAGACCCCGCCGCCGTTGTCAGCCCCTGCCCCGCGACTCCCGCCTCTGTCCCCACAGCCTGCAAACCCTCGACCGGACGCCCACGGAATAACCCCGGGTTGTTGTAAAGCCCACCCAGAACCTCACGACGAATCCGCGGCTGACCAGTCAGCCACAACAGCTGAGTCTCTGCGGATACCAGAGTCTGACGGGCCTGCAGCAAAGCTCCGTTCAGACGCGCTGCCTCATACTCCGTCGACATCGCCGACAGAAATCCAAACCCCGCCAGCGACAGCATCACCACCAGCACCAGCACCACAATCAGAACGACTCCGCGACGATCATCCCACCCGCGACCGCAGTCAACACACGTCTTCATGGAGCACCCCCCGGTACACCACCGTCAACGTCGGAAAAGCCCGGCATCGCACCCGTGATGGGCTGCAGAATCATGATCCGCTCAACGGACTGCATCGGGATCGCCGAAGCTGACAACCCCGCGTCCATCGATGCCCCAATCTCCGCAGCTGCCCCGACTTCAACAGGCTCCACCAACGGCACCCCCGCCCCCGCTGCTCCGGCCGCAACCTGCGCTTTCAATTCCTCGGCTGCCGCCGCAGAAATCATCCACAGACGCAGACGCACTGCCACCGGCAGACCACCCCCGCCACCACTTTTCCACGAACTCTGCCAGCGCCGCCCATCAAAATACTCAAACTGCGCCGACATCACCTCCGGGATCCGCTCTTCCTCCAAAGGCCTCGCTGACTGCAATGGCGGTGTCACTGCATTGAAATCATTCTGCTGATCGATGGGCAACATCACCGCATCAGCACTTTGCTCCCGCGCAAACTGCAGCAACGTCAATCCATCCCAGACCTGTCGAGTCAATCCGCTTTCCGGAACGGAAAACTCCGGTCCCACCGTCGCCCCAGGCAGCACACCACTTGCCGACTCCGTGACTGGCGGCAGACCACTCGATTCTGCACTCAACACACCACTGCTCCACGGGCGAAACTGCCAGAGAATAATCTGCATCGGCGACACACTCGGAACGACAGGCCCCGGCACGCCGTTCTGGGCGCCCGGAACCGTTGCCGCATCCTGCACCGCCTGCATGTCCGTGTTCAGCTCCGCCGGATTCGCTGCCACTGCCGTTTCCGTCGTTCCATCGCCCCCATTCACCACGGGCGCAGTGTTTGGGGCTGACAATTCATCCGCTGACATCTGACGAGGAACAATCAGCCGCAGCATGGTGGCCGTGCCGGTCAGCGAAATTCCCGGAACGCCCCGCAGATCTTTAGGTAACTGCAGCGACTGCAGCCACGACGGCACGTCTTCAGCCTCCAGACTGGGCTCCATCGCTGATACCAGCGGGTCTTCCAGATCCTCCGGCACCAGAGATTCCGCAGTCGCCCCGGTCTCGTCAGCCAGCGATTCCAGAAACTGCACCTGCCGCCCGCCATCCGCGAACGCTGCTGACTCCAGATCATCCTGTAACTGCACCAGCAGACTGCGTTTCAATTGTCGCTCTTCAGACTGCACTCGGCCAGCCGTCAGCCAGCCACTATACATCGACAACAGCCCCCACGTGATTGTCATCAGCGTCGCTGACAGCACCGATGCAATCAACAGCTCGATCAGAGTGTATCCGGCCGGTGACCAGCTCCGCGTCGCCGCCGCCGCTGCGTCGCGAAAGTCTGAAAACCGCGAGTTCACAAGTGACCTCATGGCTGAATCCCTCCGCTGCTGAAGCCGGCTGCCCCGCCCAGCGGCAGCTGCGTCTCCGGAGACTGCTGCCAGAACGGATCTTCAAATGCTCCCGCTGCCGGCGGACCGGAAATCCAGCGAGTCAGGGCAAACCGTCGCCGCCGAGCCAGCTGCTGATTCCCCTCAGCCACTTCCACAGTCAATGTCCACATGCCGGGAAATGCCGCCTGCGACTGCATGCGCACCGAAAATCGCCACGCCACCTCGTCCGTTGTCTGCAGACTGGCAGTAGCTGACCCGGCCGCAGCTGGCGGTACCGCAAACCGACCTGCAGCCGTTTCCACAACAGGCTCCAGCACAGGCTGCGCAAGCTGGTCCAGTGGCAGCAGAGGCTGGTCTTCACCCAGGACCAGCGGTCGGGCTCCCAGCAACAACTCATTCAGCGTGCGTTCACAGATTCGCTGCGCCTGATCCAGAGTTTGTGCGGCCTGAGACTGCTCACGACCCATCCCCGCCAGACGCGACAGCACCACCGCAGCCCCCATCAGCATGGCCGTCGCAAGAATCACCTCCAGCAGAGAAAACCCACCGCGATCGGCAGCCTTGCCAACGCCCCGCAGACGTCTGGCTGTCATGGCGACTCCTGAGCCGCAGCGTCTGTTGCCGAGTTGCTGCCGGCAGGGAGCTCTGAATCGACAGCGGCCGATTCACCCAGCGGCAAAGCAATCACCGGTGGTGCCCTGAACGGCGTCGTACTGCTGGCCAGACCAGTCAGTCCGCGAATCGTCAGATCTACCACAAACTCACGCTGCCCCGACAGTCGCAGCTGCCGACCAGTCGTGCGCCCGGACACGGAAAATCGCACCCGGTCAGACTGACCGGGTGCCACCGTGGAAAATGTCACGCCCTCCGGCAGTCGGTCCATCCGCAGCACAACCGAGCCACTGACGGGCACCGATGTTTCGCCGCCCTGAAGCCCTGCTGACCCCGCACCCGCAGGACTCACGTCAGTCGCTGCCACCGGATCAGTGACCGGCGTTATCTCTGCTGAAGCACCAGTCGCCGCATCCACCGACACCGCCAGCGGAACAATCGCCGGGTCACGCTCAATCCACCACTGCTCACCACCCGGTTCAAACCGGAACCAGACCGGAGCACCTTCGCGGATGGCCAGTGCGCGAGTCTTCGCCAGTGCAGCCTGCACCTGCTTCGCACCGGCATTCAGACGGCTCTTGTCCAGTAACCCGCGAACCGACGGCTGCACCAATGCCGCTAATGCCGCCATGATGGCCAGCACAATCAGCAATTCAGCCAGCGAATATCCACGCCGCATCGGTGCAACCCCCAGTCAGCCTCCCCGTCACTCCTTCGCACCTTCCCCATTCCAGCTCACAATGTCGTCTTCCGTGTTCTCCTGACCGTCCGGTCCCCAGGACCAGATGTCCGGCACGTTGATCTTGTTGTGTGTCGGAGGATACTCGTAGGCATAAACATTGCCCCACGGATCCTTTGGCACCGATTCAGTCTTCAGATAGGGGCCGTCCCATGAGCCACCAGCCGTGTCGCCACCCGCTGCGGCACCGCCCGCTTCCGCCGACTCACCACTGGCGGATCCCGAACCACCTGCAGCGCCCGGATTCGCCACCAGTGCGTTCAGTCCCTCTTCCGTTGCCGGAAACTTGTTCATGTCCACCGCATAACGCTCCAGCGCTGACTGGAACATCCCAATCTGCGTCTTCACCGCATTCACATCGGCCTTCTGCTTACTGCCCAGCAATCGCGGACCGATCAGCGACACCAGCAGCACCAGGATCGCCATCACAATCAGCAGTTCAGTCAGAGTGAACCCGCGGCGGATCATCGCCGTTGTCAATGTCTGTCGTTTCATCGTCAGCTCCTTTCATCAACTCATCGAAGTACTCATCTCGAAGACCGGCAGCAGCAAAGCCACAATCACAAACAGCACAGCGCCGCCCATGACCATCAGCAGTGCCGGCTCAATCAGTCGGACCATCGTGTCCAGCTGTCGAGCCACCTTGCGGTCTATTCCATCAGCAACATTGCCCAGCACTCGTTCCAGATTATTGGCTTCTTCCGCGATACTGATCATCGCCATAATGCCGGGCGGAATCAGACCACAGCGAGCCAGCGGAGTCGACAGGGGTTCGCCCGCCGAAATATTTTCCGCGGATGTGCGAATCGCTCGCGCCAAAACCACATTCCCCGAAGAATCACTGCTGATCTGCAGCGCCTTCAGCATCGGCACCCCGTTTCTCAGCAGTGTCCCCAGAATGCGGCAGAATCTACTGACCGCACTGTTCAGTGAAATCGGCCCGAAAACCGGAATCCGCGTCTTCAGGCGATCCACCAGCTCGCGACCACGCTCCGATGACATCCAGCGTCGCAGCAAGGCCAGCAGACCACCCCCGGCCAGCAGGACCAGCAAACCAAAACGCCCCAGAAAATCACTCAGCCACAACAGAGCGATCGTCGGCACCGGTAAGGTGCCCTCGCGCTCCAGCTGCGCAAATAACTCGGAAAACTTCGGCACAAAAAACACAATCAAAACCAGCGTCACAGTGAAACCCGCACACGCCAGAAATGTCGGATACGCCATCGCACCCCGAATCTTCGCTCGCAACTCCTCCTGCCGCTCCAGAAACTCCGCCGTCTGCTGCAGTGAGGCCTCAAGAAAGGCGCCCTCTGTCCCCGCACGCACGATCGATAACGTCAGCTCACTGAATACGTCCCGATGAGCCGCCATCGCTTCAGGCAGTTGCCGACCGTCCGAGACCTTCGCACGGATGTCCGACAACACGTCCCGCAAACGCTCATGAGTCGCCTGGCGAGACAACAGATCCAGAGCCTGTAATAACGGAACACCGTTGGTCAGCAGGTCGGACAGCTGAGTCAGAGTGGCAGCCAGCAGCTCGGCCTTGACACCACGCTGCAGCCGTAACGACAACAACGGCGGACGCGCCTGAGTCACCGACAGCGGACTGAGCGCCCGCTGAGCCAGTAAGGCCAGCACGTCACGGCGAGTCTCCGCGGTGATGACCCCGGAGACGTCCTGACCGGACATCGTGCGCGCTTTCCAGGCAAACTCAGGCATCGCTGCTGACTCCACGCGATACCAATTCAGTCGGCCTTCGTGACCCGCAGCACCTCTTCGATGCTGGTCAGTCCACGAGACACCTTCAGCCAGCCGTCCTGACGCAGAGTCCTCATGCCGGATGCAATCGCCGCACGACGAATTTCCGACGTCCCACGCTTCTCTGCCGCCAGCTGACGAATCTCATCGTTCGTCACCAGCAGCTCATAAATTCCCAGACGCCCCGAATAACCCGTGTTGCGACAGTGACGGCACCCCACTGCACGGTAGATGGGCGCCTGAGCCGTATAGTGGGACAGCGGGAAGTCCGATGGAACCTCGTCCTCCGATGGCATGTACGGCTCACGACAATGACGACACAGCGTCCGCACCAGACGCTGAGCCATAATGCCCTCAACAGTGCTGCTGATCAGAAATGGCTCGACGCCCATGTCCGACAGACGCATAAATGCCCCGGCCGCGTCGTTGGTATGCAAAGTACTGAAGACCATGTGACCCGTCAGACTGGCCTGCACCGCATTCTCAGCCGTTTCAAAATCTCGAATTTCACCCACCAGCACCACGTCCGGGTCATGCCGCAGAATACTTCGCAGACAGGCCGCAAACGTTAAGCCCACCTTGTGATTCACCTGAATCTGATTGATGCCCTCCAGCTGATACTCAATCGGATCCTCGGTCGTGATGATCTTGTTCCGCTCGCTGCGAATTTCTGCCAGCGAACTGTACAGCGTTGTCGTTTTGCCCGAACCCGTGGGGCCCGTCACCAGCACAATTCCATGCGGCAGACGAATCAACTCACGGAATCTCGTACAGGTGTCCTCTTCCATCCCAACGCCGGACAGCGAAAACTTCATCGCGTCCTTGTCCAGCACTCGCATGACCACACCCTCGCCATGCAGCATCGGGATGATGGAAACACGAATGTCAACTTCCCGACCCGAAACTCGCAGCTTGATGCGACCGTCCTGCGGCACACGCTTCTCGGCGATGTTCAGTCGAGCCATAATCTTCAGGCGACTGAGAATGGCCGCCTGAAACCGATTCAGCTCAGCCGGAACCGGCTGGTTCTGCAGAACACCGTCAATGCGATACCGAATCTTCATCCCCGCCGCCTGCGACTCCATGTGAATGTCGCTGGCCCGAACCGTCACCGCCTCAGTCAGAATGTCGTTCACCAGCCGCACAACCGAGGCCTGTTGAGCCATCGCGGCGACTTCGGAATCCTCACACGACAGATCACCAAGCACCTCAATCTCATCGTCCGCCGCCGCCTGAGCCATCAGGCCGTCCAGCGTCTGAGCACCCACGCCCAGATGCAGCTTGATCAGACCCGCAACCTCCGTCGGCATCGCGGTACACACCGAGACAAATAAACCTGTCGCCTCTGCCACCGCATCTGCCGCCTGCACGTCAAACGGATTGGATAACACAATCCGCAACGACTGCTCTGTGCGAGACACCGGGAAGATGCTGTGCCGGTGAATCAGACGGATCGGAAAGTCCGTCAACAGGTCACGAGACGGTTGTTCACGAGCCAGGTCGATGACGGGCAGGACCAGCGCTTGTGCGATGGCCCGCAAAGCATCGAGGTCAGTAGCAAATCCAAAGTCGCGACAGACACCAGCCAAACCGTCCTGCAGAAAGACCTGACGCACCTCGTCCAGCTGGTGAGCGTGGAGACGACGCGGTCCATCGCGAAACGTCACAGGACGCTGAATCAGGGAACTCATGGTGAATGTCCGAACATGGCCCGCAACAGCACCGGCTTGAGTTGCAACACCCAGACCGGGGGAATTGAGGACAAAGGCAGGAAAATTTAAGGAGGGATTTTCAGTCGCGGCTGAGCATCCGCGGGCTGAAAAAACGAGAATTTCAGGAAGGAAAATCAGGCGGGACCGGTCAGGCCGGAACCCGATCGGTGGTTGAGGAAACCAGCACTGGTGTAATTCAGCGGGGCTGCTGTATCAAGGGGCAAGTGGGAAAACACGGCAGTCTGTGGGGAATTACAGAAGATGAGATCGTCATTTCCGGACCGTTCCACCCTGGCTGAGTCCCGAATTCCAAGGTTTTTCCCACAACAGCCCTCGAACAAGTTGTCAGTTGTCAGTAGTCGGCGCTCAGCCAAAATGTAGACGGGGCATTCCTGCCCGGCCGCCTTCTGCCCACACAAACCCGGTACCTGCCCCCTCCCCCCCCAGGGTGAGCCGTCACCGAACTGCTGCCCAGTAGTCGTAGCATGGGCTTCAGCCAGTGTTGTTACCCACGAACCCCGTCAGACCACAAGGCCGTTGCGGCGTGTGTTTGGTTTGTGCCATGCGTTTGTTTGCGATTCAAGCCTGAATCGCCGTTTTCCGGCAGCCCTGGGTCTGGGGCACCCCCGCCCACAATTTGGCCAACGACCATACACACCGTAACCTTGGGCAACGCCCAGGGAACACCCCAGCCGAAAATCATGGATTTCCTCTTCCGCAGCAGCGGAGCGGCATCACAAAAATTGCAATTCTTTGGATAACGACGAACTCGGGACGACAAGGCTCCCGCCGAGCCGAAAACACGCGAATCCCATCACCGAGCTGGTGCCCTGTGGTCCCATCTGCACTGCGACCCCCGCGCGACCTGACGGCCCCGCAACCTGCATCGGGTCAACAGGAGTTCGTGTTCGCCGGTCGCACCCCGGCATCCCACGTGGAAAGTACGACCCGGACATCAGCCATCGTGAAATAGAGACGCATCAGCCTGTCCAATGACCGAGTCTGGATAGAAGTTCCCGTCAGCCATCGCGATACCGTCTCGGCCGCAATACCCAAATGCTCTGCAAAAGCCTTCTGAGTCACCTGACACAGATCAATCCCTCTGCGGATCTCTGCAGGCGTCAGCAAAGCAAGATGACTGCGCAGAGCCAGATTGATTTCCTCATCCGTCGATGCTGTAAAATACTGTTCACCACAAAGGTCACACTGGTCAATCTCCAGACCTGCAATAAAGAAACTATGCAACTTCCCATCGTGACGCACTTCCGCGTCGTAAGGGATGCAGACTTTCGAAACCGCCGCTTCACCGCAGGTCACACACCGTCGCGGATACGGTTTCACTCGCTCGTCAGTTGATGTCCCGGGCTTATTCATCATGCATGTTCACCACGGTGAGAGTCGGGCCGGTACTTGTTACGTCCAATACAGTTTCGATGTATACCCTGCGACCACCGATCGAAAATCGAAAGTCATAATGAAACTCATACCGATCACGCCACGGGTCACGCCTTTCAACAACCTGATCAATCGCTCATCCAGCTTCAACATGCTCCAACATCATCCTTGATGTATCACGCATGTCGACGCTGTCAATGTTCCTTCGCAGCCATTCACCCGGCCTGCGCAGCCACACAACATACCCGTGACAATTCCAGTTCCGCAGTGCCTCAAGCACAGCCTGCAGAATCTGCGGATCTGTCAAAGGAGCCATCGAAAAGGCCCAGTCGGTTCAGGGAGATCAATCGCAGCGACAAGACCCTCAAAAGCTGACTAATTCTATCGTTCAAGTTGACGTAAGTCAATTAGATTCGAAGTGTACAGACTCCGGGTTCATGACCCATGCTTTATCTTTCTCGCACCCGGCGACGTGACGGCCGATTCGGCTCAGCAGGAGCTTCGCCCTCCCCCCAAAGACACCGGTAACACACCCTTCGGGACGACAAGGCTCCCGCCGAGCCGAAAACACGCGAATCACCGTCAACGGCCCAGGACCTCGTCCAGTACCTCCATCACACGACGCGAATTCGTCCGCTGCAACGGAACCAGTCGCACACTCCGCGCTCGCGATTCACGCGATGACTCGTCCAGCTGACGCACCAGCTCTGTGATCTCCTCTATCAGATTCTGCGGCGCTTTCAGGATCAGCGAATTCGTCTCACGCTGAGCCTCCACGGTCAATAACGGAGCCGATGACTGAGCATTAATCTGACGCAATACGCTGGCTACCGAACTGTCTATCCCCGCCGGAATCTCAATCGCTCGGCGACTGCCCCCAGCACTCAATTCCGTCCGATACACCCCCTCAATCACGTCCTCAATGTCCTCCGCATCCGCATGCCGCACCTCCACGACCTCAGTTCGAAAGACCCGACCCGAATCCGGCAGCTTCTCTGTGTCCAGTATCTCCAGCAACTGCTCAATCCGCTCCCGATCCAGACGCGCTCCATACACAATCAACGCATTCAATCGCGGCTCAGGGACAATCACCACCGAACCAAAAGCCAGCAACCCCGCCGGACTTGTGTAAATCGAGCGCAGGGTCTGAGCCACATCCTCGGCACCCGCGTTTCGCAACTGGTATACCGAAAAATCCCGACCCCGCTGACTACCCGCCCGCGAAAATGTCGCTCGCACAATCGACTCCAGCTGATCCAATGCCCCCTGATCCTCAGACGCTATCGTGATCCGATCCACTCCCGGGATCACCACCACCGCCGGCAACTCATCCACCGCCCCACTTACCACAACCTCGTCCGAGACAACTTTCTTAGCCACACCCGCTTCCACAACTGCTGCACCCTGCAACTCATCCACAACACCGCATTGACTCACCGAACCACCTCCTGCGGCTGGCTCCACAACGGGCTCCACTACTCCTGCACCACTACCACCACCCGCACCACCTGCACCACCCGGCTGCAGCACTCGCAACGGATTGCGACGCACGCGAGGCCACAGGTCCTGAATCCGCCGCACTGCACCGTCCACATCACCCGTCACCGGGATCACACGCACATTCCCACCACCGCCGCCACTGCCACTGCCACTTCCACCAATACCGCCACCGACGCCCACTGCATCAACCGCCGCCACCCCGGGCTCACCCATCTTCTGCAGCAGCACCCGAATGTCCTGCAACTGCTTCTTCGTGCCACGCAGCAGCAGCTGCTGAGTATCCTCGTCGGCCTGTATCGTCGGGTAATCACCAGTCCGCACATAACTGTCACCGTACAGACTTTCAATCGCGTTCTGCGCGGATGCCGCACTTAACACCCGCAGCGAAATCACATCCATCTCCTTTGGATCACTCTGCTGCAGCCGCTCCATCACTCCCCGCACCGCCTCCTGACCAGCCACCGTCGTCGAAATCATCAGCTGCTGACTGGACTTGTCCCACGAAATCATGGCCGCCGGATCCAGCGGTTGCAGCACATCCCGCACCAGCTGCTCGGCCGTGATCCCATTCACGCCCGGCAAGGCATACAGCTCCAGCTGTCGCGGTGCCGCCGCCGCTTCCGGCTCCAGCTGCTTCACCAGTTTCTCTATCACCGCATGCTGCTCCGGTCGCGCCACGGCAATCAATGCCCGCGCCTGAGTATCCACGGAGATCTGCACATTGTCCGCCCGCCGGAACAGCGTCTGCAACGCATTCGAAAGCGATGTCCCGTCCGATGTTCGCAGACGATAGGCACGCGGCTCAGGAGTTTCCCCGGTGGACTTCCGCACCATCATCTGCTGCACTACTCGCTCCACCGTCCGATGCTGCTCCTCAGTCGCCGTCGCCACCAGCACCTCCTGAGACGTATCCGTGACGAAAATCGCATCCGGCAGCAACTTCACCAGCACCTCCTCTGCCTCGTCCGCCTCAAACGGACGCAGCCAGTAACTGCGAGTATCCAGGGTGGCACCACCACTGCCCGACTGACCCAGCATCTGCTGCACCTTCGCTCGCACCGCCTCCATCTCGCTGGCCGGAGCACTGACGAACAACTGACGACCAATGCGATCCGGAGTCACCACGACGGAAGCCGGCAGCACCGACTGCAAGGTCTGCTGAGCCGTCAGGCCGTCCATCGTACCCAGCCGAAACACCGCCAGCTCCTTCGGCTCCGCCGCCGCCGGCGCCACATCAAGCTGCTCAATCAGCTTGCGAATCTCCTCGTGCTGATGCTGCTGAGCCACCACCACCAACCGACTGGCTCGATCGTTGGCCGTAATCCGAACGCCGTCAAAACGAGTATACAGCGACTGCAGCAGCGTCTGAGTATCCACGGCACCGCCATGCTTCAACTGATAAATCAACGGCACTGCCACCGCACCGTCAAGACCCTGCCCCTTCAACTCGTCCGTGACCTTCTGAATCGTCACGTGCTGCTCAGGAGTCGCAGTGGCAATCAACAGCTTGCGATCCGCATCAATGAACAGCCGCGCATCCGGAAACATCGCCAGTAAAGACTCCTGAGCCTCATCGGCGTTCGGAGCACCCACGAAGTACGTCCGAGTCTCACGGCCAGTCCCATTCAAGCCCGCCGTAATCTGCTCCAGCATCTGCCGAATCTCAGCCTGCTTTTCTGCGGGTGCCCGCACAAACAGCTGCCGACCACCAGCGTCCGCCGTCAATCGCACCGAACTGTCCACCAGCGGCTGCAGCACCGCAAGCACCGCCGCCGGAGTACTGCCTTTGAGCGGATAAACCTGCAGCTCAAGAGGTACCGCCGCTCCCGACGGTGCCAGCTGCTGCAACGATTCACTGATCTTCAACTGATCGGCCGCCGTCGCCCACGCCACCAGACGACCAGATGCCGTATCAATCCGAAACTGCCCGTCCGGCACAATCAGCTTCAACGTCGCCAGAAACTGCTCTGAATCCCCCGCAGTCAACGGATACAGCTTCAGCTGCGGCTGCAGCTCCGGACCCTGATTCGCCTCTAACTGGTCAAGTATCGTCTTCGCCTTCGACTGCTCATACGGAACCGCATTCACCGAAATCTGCCGCGCCTTGACATCCACCACCACCGTCCCCGAAATGATCTGCTTCAACACCACGGCCGCCTGCTCGGGATTCGCCAGAGTCAACGGATAGACCAGCAACTCGGGAGGACCACTGGCGGCACCCGCAGATGCCGGTATGCGACCCAGCACCAGTTCTATCAACCGCAGATTCGCCACCGTATCCGAAACCATCAACTGCGACGTCTGAGGCAACGCCTTCACCTTGCCGTACGTGCCCAGCAGCGGCTGAACTTCCAGCATCACAGCGTCCGGAAGACGGTTCTCAAGCGGAAACAACACGGTCACAAATTCAAAGCGTCCACGAGTCGCCAGTTCGGCCGGTACCACCCGCGGAATGGCACCCTCAGGCAATCCGGCCTTCAGATCCAGACACATCAGCATCCGCTCACGACGCACCAGAGTAAACCCTTTGGTCAGTAGCCAGCCGTTCAGCAGGTCGATCGCCGCCGTCGTCGTGTACTCCTTCGAATCGGAATAACTGAAGACCCCCGGAGGTGGCGTCTCCATCACCAGAGACAAATCCGCCTCACGCGATACCCAGTCCAGAACCTCTGGCCACTTCTGAGCACGAAAGTTGAAACGCAGCTGCTTCTCACTGAACAACGCCACAAACAATCGCTGCTGATCCTCAGTCAGCAAACTGCGAAACGCGGCATCAGACTGCGACAACGCCGCCGACTTCGACGCCTCATCGGTTGCCGCTGTCAATGCCACCTGACGCTGCTCAACCAGCTGACGCATCTGTTCCGTCTGCTGCAGCGACAGATTCAATGCCGCAGCGATGCCAGGGTCAGCAAGGCGAGCAAAATCAGGCGGCACTGGCACCGGCACCGGGGCGGACGGCACAACAGCCCCACCTGCCGGAACCGGCGCTGGCTGCTGACCACAAGCAACCAGCACAACGCCCGCCAGCACCCACGTACAGGCTACACACGACACCAGCCGCGCGAAAAGAGACGTCTTCATGCGGAAGCTTCTTCGAAAGGCAGGAACACACGGTGGGAAACAGACCAGCGGCAGAGTGGCTATCTTAGCCTATTGCCGCACGTAACCCAACCTTCCATTGGGATTTCGGCCCCGAGACCTCAGCACAAAGAAGGTACCACCCCCCCAATCGGCACGGCCGTTAACGCTCGAGCCTGCCCCACGCACACCACCGTGAGCGAACCAACGCTGGCCGCCAGTGAGGCCCTCTCGACCCCCTCGTGTTCGGACATGGGCCGATTTCCCGCAGAGACGCTGAGAGAGTTTGCTGTTTGTTGCGTTTTCTCCGCGTCTCTGCGGGAGCCTTGCCGTTCCAGGGGAGACTTCCCCCCGGGACCACCGAGCACCAGCTCGGTAACGGCCAACACCACCCGTCAGCTTACGCTAACCGGCTTGCCTCGGGGGAGCTTGAACGCGGTGGGCGACACGGGCTGAAGCCCATGCTACGACCCCCGAGCACCAGCTCGGGGACGATGCCGAGGCGTTCTTCGCCTGGTGGTGATCAACCGACGGAATGGCTGAGCAACGGGCAAACGTGCGCCGCGGCTTTGTGTGGGCACAAGGCTGCCGGGCAGGAATGCCCGGTCTACGGTTGTCGGCCAGCAACGGCAATTGAACACGGGCAATTGACTTCGGCTCGGCAGGAGCCTCGCCCTCCCGAACAGAACTGCCCCCTCACAACCGAAAACCGAAAACCGAAAACCTCACACCCCAACCCCCAACCCCCAACCCCCAACCCCCAACCCCCAACCCCCAACCCCCAACCCCCAACCCCCAACCCCCGTCCCGCCGTTTCTGCCGAACCGCATCGCCGTCCTGCAGCTTCTGCCGCCTGTACACTGATTTTTCGGCAGGTTTCTGCATTCGACCACGTCCCCCCACACACGCAACGTCACGTTTTCCAACGCCCAACCAGGGGCTCGTCTAGCCCACCGTCCCCACGCTCAGATACCCTCAACCCCCTGCCCTTCGCTCGGTCTTGCCCGAGCCCCGTCGGTTTTATGCCCGGTTCCGGAATCCTGCCCCATGCCGTCGTTTCCTTCACTGCTGCTGACCTCGCTGGTCTGGCTGGTCACCGCACCCCTGCACAACTGCCTCGCGGCACAGGATACCAACACGCTCCGCGCGTACCCCGTCGCCCCCGGTCGAGCTGCCGAAGCACAACGCATGCTCACAGAACTCGCCGGGCCAGATGCCACACATGCCAACATCACCGTCAACGACGATCAACACGAGCTGCTGATTGACGGTCCTCCAGAACTGCACGCACTTGCCAAACAACTGCTGCAACAGCTGGAACAACTGCCCGAAACACCCGCTGCGGACACATCACCCCGCAGAACAGCCGCCCGAAAACTGCCCCTCACACCCGCCGAACCACCCGTCCTGCGCACCTACCTGACCCGACCCGGACAGGCCCGCTCTGTCGTTAATACCGCCAAACGCGCCGCCGGAAACGATGCCCGCGTCACCGTCGCACCAACCAACGACAGACTCTTCATCTCTGCCACGAACACCGCTCACAAACAACTGGCCACCCTGCCCTCACTGCAGCTCCTGGCCGACGAGACCACCCCACAAATCACCACCCCACAAGCCACCACCCCACAAGCCGCAACCTCACAACCTGCCATCCCCCAGCGCACGACCTCACAACGCAGTCTCAGTCTGCAGACCATCACCCCTGATGAAGCCCTCCACGCACTGAACACCATGCTGGGAAACAGTCTGCGACGGAACGGCAGTCAGTGGAGCGTGCAGAAAGGTCGCTCGCGCCGCGCAGTCCTGACAATTCGACCGGATGACAACGCCATTACCGTCTCAGGCGATCCCCAGCTCAGCAGTCAAATGCTGCGACTGCTCGCACACCTCGATGCCGCCAGTGACACTGAAGAAGCCGATACCATTCACTTCGTCAGCCTGTCGCAGATGGAACCGGCGGTCGTCGAACGAGCCGTCCGACTGTGGCAACAGGCGACAACTCAGTCGCCCGCAACTGACGAAGCTGCCCAACCTTCTCCTTCCGAGATGCCGGAGCTGCCCGCCCTGCCCGATCAGGGCAGCACACGCCGCCCCGCCCGGCCGCTCCGCCTCGCCTCCTTGACGTCACCGCAGGAACCTACTGCAGCCACCGACGAACCAGCCACCGCCGACCCGAACACCACGGACACAGCCACCGGACAACCACGTCGCGAAGATTCACTCCGTCGCCCGTCGGCCGACGTGCGAGTCGAAGCGCTGCCGGACCTCGACGTGATGATCCTGCGAGGTCGCGATCCGGATGTCGAAGAACTGGCCCGCATTATTCAGGAAATCGAACGACTCAGCACCGAAACAACTCCCGCCATCGAGATCGTCTATTTGCAGCAGGTTCGAGGAGAAAGCCTGAACGAACTGATCGAAGAGGTACTGGAAGACCTGACAGGACCCCTGCAGGGGCAGGTCACCATCACCCCTTTGATCAAGCCCAATGCCCTGCTGCTGATCGGCTGGGGTGAAGCGGTCAAAGCCGCCAAAGAGCTGGCCCAGCGACTGGATGAATCCGTCGCCCCGGAAACGCAGCTGGAAGTCTTCCGCCTGCGCCGGGCCGCCGCCACGGCCGTGGAAGCCACGATCGCAGAATTCCTCAATAGCCGCGGCGGACTCGGACCGGAAGTCACTGTGACGGCCGATAGTCGCACCAATTCACTGCTGGTCAATGCCGCCCCGCGGGATCTGGCCGAAGTTCGACTGCTGGTGGAACAACTGGACGTCGACAGCAGTGAATCCGTCAATCAGGTCCGCATCGTCGTGCTGAAAAACGCACTCGCACTGGATGTCTCCACCACGCTCAATGCCGCACTGCTGGCAGCTCGTGGCGGTGGGACCGGAGCTGCAGCGGGACGCAACGCGGCACTGGAACTGCTGCTGACTCAACCGGATGGCAGCCGACTGGCCGCCTCAGGCATGCTGGAAGATGTTCGTATCACGGCCGATGCCCGCACCAATCGACTGTTTCTGACAGGACCGGCCGAAAGCCTCGACCTGCTGGAACAGCTGATCGGCGAACTGGACGAGACGCCGGCTGCTGCCGCTCAGATCAAAGTCTTTCAGGTCACCAACGGCGATGCCAGTGAACTTGTGCAGGTGCTCAGGTCACTGTTCCCCGAAGGTGGCGTCTCTACTGTGCCACAACTGCCATCCGCAGCCGACGAAACTGCACTGGTTCCCGTGCGGTTTTCTGTTGACATTCGTACCAACAGCATTATCGCCACCGGCAGCTCGGGAGATCTGCGGATCATCGAAGTCCTGCTGCTCAGACTGGACGAAGCCGGGACACAGGAACGCATCAACAAAGTCCTGCGATTGAAGAATTCGCCCGCACTGGATGTCGCCAACGCTGTCAACAATTTCCTGCGCAGTGAACGCACTGTCGCCCTGTCAGCACCCGGACGACAAAACCCCTTCGCTCAGATCGAATCAGAAGTCGTGGTCGTTCCGGAACCCGTTGGCAATGCCCTGATCATCAGTGCCACACCGCGGTACTTTGATCAGATTCTGGAACTGGTTGAAGGCCTCGATGCACAGCCACCGCAGGTGATGATTCAGGTGATCCTCGCCGAAGTGGAACTGGACAATCTGCAGGAATTCGGTGTCGAGCTGGGGTTGCAGGATTCACTGCTGTTTGACCGCAGTGTGCTCAGTAATGTGGTCAATCCGGCAGCCGCCACAGTCAACCCGGGATTCAATTTCAACAACCAGTCACTGGGCAATTCCGGGTCCGCCGCATCAATGGCCGGTAAAGGCAAAGTGGGCGGGCAGGCACTGTCGCATTTCAGTCTGGGACGAACCAGTGGCGACACGGAATATGGCGGACTTGTGCTGTCGGCCAGCAGTGAGAATATCAGTGTGCTGCTGCGAGCTATGAATCAGTCACGCACCATGGAAATTCTCAGCCGACCGCAGGTGATGACACTGGACAATCAGCCCGCCTTCATTCAGGTGGGGGAACGAGTCCCCCGCATCACAGGAACCTCCATCAACCAGGTCGGGCAGGTGAACAGTGTGGCCCTCGAGAATGTGGGTCTGATTCTGGGAGTGACTCCGCGGATCAGTCCCGAGGGCATGGTGGTGATGGAAATTGACGCAGAGAAATCGGATGTCGGACCGGAGATCGAAGGCATCCCCGTGTCGGTGTCCAGTCAGGGCCAGGTGATTCGATCGCCGCGAGTCAATATCACGACGGCCCAGACGACCGTCAGTGCCGCCAGCGGACAGACGATCGTGATTGGCGGGCTGATCACCACAGACAATCGCAGTATCTCGCGACGCGTTCCGTATCTCAGCGACATCCCGTTGCTGGGACAGCTGTTTCGCTACGACTCCAGTTCCAATAATCGCCGCGAGCTGTTGATTATTCTGACCCCGCATGTCGTGCGTGGACCGGAAGAAGCCGAGTTGTTGAAGCAGATGGAAATGTCCCGCATGTCATGGATCTCATCCGACATTTTCGACTGGATGAATCCCCAGACTCCGATCAGCGGAGGTTTGGACAGCGACGAGGTACCCACGATATATCCGGACAGAACCCCGGCTGCCGGCAGTCTGCCGAAACCCACACCGGCAGAACCCACGCCAGCGGTTCCCCCGGTACCAGCCGGCACCGTCCCGCAGGCAACCAGCACGGGTGCACCCGTCAAAGCCGTCGTACCGGAATGGAAGATCGAACAGACAACCGCCGAAACCCGCCCCTCCGCCGTGCGTCAACTCTCCTGGAAAAAACAAAACCAAACCGCCGTGAAACCCGCCACCCGCAACCCGACCAGCAATCAACGCACCCCCCGCCCCTAACCCCCATCAAACCTCAAGCCTCAAGCCTCAAACCTCAAACCTCAAACCTCAAACCTCAAACCTCAAACCTCAAACCGACACCCGAAACCCGAAACCCCACCCCCCACCCCCCACCCCCCAACCCGGACCTCCCCAGTGACTGTCTTTCCCCCATCACCATCGCGGATGTTTCTGCATTGTGTCCTGCTGCTGCAGATGCTGGTTCTGCCGGGCTGCATGCTGGGCAGTGGTGTGGGCAGTCTGTGGGCCGATCGTGAGCCTGAGTATCAGACGCCGCGGCAGATGGTCCCGGTGTGGTCGGATACGGTGCTGCATCAGTCGGGGGAACCGGCCACTCGAGGAGTCGGTGGGCGGATCATGTTTTATGGTCTGGACAAGCACAAAGCGGTTCGATCAGCAGGAACGCTGGTTGTCTATGCGTGGGACGACAGTCAGGGGATGCAGGAACGCAGTCCGGATCGCAAATTTGTATTTCCGACGGAAGATCTGCAGCAGCACTACAGTCAGTCGCGGCTGGGGCATTCCTACAGTTTCTGGTTGCCGTGGGATGCGGCGGGCGGGCAGCTGACGCATCTGACGCTGATCACGCGATTTGTCAGTACGGACGGAGCGGAACTGACCTCGTCACCGGCTCATGTGGTCTTGCCGGGCCCGGGGGATGGAGTGCCGTTTTATCAGTCACTGGCCAGGTCGCGGCGTCTGCCCGAGGCTGCTGAGGACGATCGCCGGAGGGATGTTGAGGAGGGCAGGCTGTCGGCTGCTGTGGTTGCTGATACTGAGCGAATGGCTGATCAGCAGACCGAGCTGCAGGCGGGAGAAGTGGAACCACCGGTGATGCGACGGGGGCGAGTGCTTGGCCCGCGAGCACCGCGGCGAGCAGCTCTGGAGATACCAGTCAGTCCGCAGTTTCTGACGCGGCATGCCGGAGTCACAGCGGGGGTAGTGGCGTTGGACGATCAGCCGCGATTGCCTGGGATGTTGCAGGCACCACCGCCGCAGGTCACCGAACCGGTGATCAGGGATTCCGCTGTGGCCCCCGCGTCTTATGAGCGGGTCGAGGAGCAGTGGGATCCACAGTCAGCTGATTCTGAACCGACTGAATCCCTGGTTCCAGCAGCAGCAGCAGTTCGATCTTCTGACGGTCTTCGTCGGAAGGCACCGCTCCGCGGACAATGGCCGACCGCTCTGCCGACGACACCTCGACAGACATTCCGGCGGTTTGCAGATAATCCGTGACGGACGGGGTCAGAGGTCTTGAGCGTCGGTTGCGGATGGATGTTGCGGACGAGCTGAGTTCGGCAGCGGGAGTCAGGCGTTCAGCATACAACCCAGCCACGCGTGGGATTCGCGGTCGATTAACGGGTGGTCGCGCTTCGGTGATGCCCACAGCCGACTGGACAGCCGTTTGTGCTGCCCCGCTGCGACCCACGAAATCGGCCGCCGCATCGGCTGCGGTTGTTCCTCCAACGAATCCCCCGGCCTCCCGTTCTTCCCGCAGAAACCGCTGCGGGACCATCGACTGTGCAGCCGCCCCGGTGCCGGCTGCTCCGCCTGAGCGACCGACCGCTGACCCTGCGCTGCCGGACGTGGCGGAAGCCGCATTGGACCGCCCCGCCAGCCGTTCATTGCGATTACTGATGGACCCACCGACCGTTCGCTGCCCGAACAGCCCCTGAGCACAGCAATCCGAGCTGAATCCGGCCACCCACGCCAACATCAGTCCAGCAACACACAGCGTCCGCGACCCCATCACAGTTCCCCCGCCCACCCCAACACTGGTTTTGCACGCCCCTGCCGAACTATTTTCGACCTCCCCGCCACCCCAATCCGACATTTTGTCCCCCCCCTCCGCCTCTTTTGCTCCCCCGAACCACCCCTTCCCCGGGCCCCCCGAGCACCAGCTCGGGTCCGGCATCCACGCCCCTGCGGCACGGCAGCAGCCTCGCCCTCCCAAGGGGGCCGTCACCGAAAACCGAAAACCACTCCCCAAATTGCACGCCACCGGGAACCTCTGCCTTTGGGAAGTCTTCAAATTCCCCTCAGCTAACCACTCCGACCTGACACCGGCAACAGGTCGGACATAGTGATGTCCGGCCCTGTGTACGCATGTTTCGCTTTGGGTGTTTTTCTGAGTATTTTCCAGACTTTTTTTGGTCCATCCGGTTTTTGTGTGGATTTGGTATGATTTTGTGTTTTGGATGGGCGTCCGATGCAGGTTCGAGAGCTGTACCATGAGATTCTGGGCTTGAAGCGGCCATGGTCGGTGGCGCATGTGGCCCTGAACCTGAAAGAGCAGCAGGGAGATGTGATTGCGGAGCATCCCTCTGGCACAAAATTCTTTCGTCCAGAGTGGTCGCTGACACTTCCCTGTTACGACCAGACTCCAGAGCGACAGTGGCGACACCTTGACAGTTGTCAGTTCAAGACACTCCTGCACCCCAGTGTCCCGCGAGTCGACTGACCTGAGCATGGCGTCAAACAAGTTCAAGTGCCATGGGCGGAGAAAGGCAGTCGGTTCACTAGTCTCGTTCAGCGATTTGCTATCGAGGTGCTGCTGGCGACGCAGACAGTCAAATTCGCAAGGGGCCTCCGGCGAACGAGGCGGGGCCAGCGTGGGCAACGTTCAAACGTACTTTCATTGGGGGGAATTTACACCCCGAAGCACAGGCTGTATTTCGTGACTCCGGACTCCCAGGGTGATTCATCACAGTACGTGAAAAAAACCAATGGTGACTGCCACAGAGAACACTGAGAGTCGCAATCGTCATCGATTGTGATCAGCATGCACGATTGGTAATGTTAGAGGGGGGCTTCCGTGAACATTGTGTCGGTGGGGTGAGTCGAAATGAACGCAACCGATGAGTATCTGCTGGTTAACCAGACTGCGGAGCTACTCAGTGTTTCGGCAAACACCGTGCGGGCATGGGCCTCTACCGGGAAGTTGCAGGAGTATCGGCATCCTGTGAACAACTACCGACTTTTCAGGAAGGCAGAGGTCGAAGCATTGCTGCAGCAGATCGAAAACCCAACTCCCGTGACACCAGCAATCCGTAAGGCAAAGTAGGCATGGCACACAGAACGAAGAACTCGAGCGTTGTGGATGCCGAAGTTTCCGACATTGATCGCATTGCAAAACTACGATTTGTGGTTGCGCGGTTTGGCGAAATGGATCGGGCGAAATGGTGGAACACGAAAGGGGTGCTTGCGAATCTTGGCGAGATGGCAATCAGCCGAGGTTTTGCAAAGACACATCTGTTTGCTCGCGCAAGAGCTGTCTTCGCAGTAGCTGCCCATCGCTGTGACGAAATCTTCAACCCACCGGACGCTTTCACTTTGTGGAAGCTGCCTGCAGAGATCGAAGACAGACTACAGGACGCATGGTCGCAATGGCTGGAAGATCCCACACCATGGACCGAGTTTCTGAATCGCGTGAATCAAGAGCAGAGTAACGATCTGCTCCAAATCCTCCTCAACCTTGATCTCATCACGGATGCAACAGCCGATCAGGTAAAGCGTCTGCGGAGAGCGGATGACTTCCGGTCGGTGCCCATTGCCGAAACGGCATCGATCGACGAAGGAATGGTTGCTCTGCTTGCGGCAGCGTTCTCACGAGGCGAGACAGGCAAACTGGCGGTCCCTTACATTGCCGGTGGGGGGATTGCATGACAGTGCAAGACCGAGAAATTTCCTCCTTCCTTGCAATCAAGGGAATCTACATCGAAGAGACCTTTCGGGCCTTTCGTGACTGGGATCTGGATGCTTCACTCGAAGAAAATCTGAAGCAAATCCAAACTTCCAACTCTATCGGAGCGCCTTCCGCAGGGTGGCTGAGAAATTTTCTCTGGGTAACGCACAGACGGTATCGTGTCGTCGCTCAGTATCTGCCGCTCATTCAGCTTGCCAGGGCCGGATGGCACATAGATGAGTGGCGCCCTGTACTGCTCTGGCATTCCTGCAGCACAGACGAGCTGTTGAGATTATTCATCTGCGACTGGTTGTTTTCCAAACGCGAAGAAGGGGTAGTGGCGATCACCGCTCATTCCGTCCGTGAGTTTCTGTCAGGGTTGATTAAGGAACGACTTGGTTCTGCTACAGCCTGGACGGAATCAACGCTTTCTCGTGCAGCGAGCAAGCTGCTTCGGACAGCCGTCGAATTTCGCCTGCTCGAAGGCCGAAAAATCAAAACCTTTGCTGCCTACCGAATTCCCGAATCAAGTTTCCTCTATTGTCTGCACACGCTGATGGAGCGTGATAAAAGCACGCGACGGGTTGTGGACTCGCCGGACTGGCGCATCTTTCTGATGCAGTCACAAGATGTGGAAGAAGAGCTTCTTCGCTTGCATCAGTACGGCAAGCTGCGATTTGAGCGGGCTGGCACATTTCTTGAGCTGACTCTGCCCTGTGAACATACCGAGGAATTCATCAGGAGCCGAGCGGGATGAGCGACTGGAAAGCACGCTTACGAGACAAGCTGGAGCCTGTTCTCAGCAAAGAGGATCCCCGTCCGGATATCAGCGCATACCGTGACATGCCACTATGCATTTTTATCTATGAGCCTGCCGACGAGTTTGCATTACGACAGGAGCTTTCATTGCTGAAGACCCGACTCGAGCAGAAAGGCAAGCGCATCACCTGTGTTTCCCTGATGGACTGCATGGTCGAAGCTCTCGCGGAAGCAAGTGCTTCTTCGGAATCCCTGATTGAGAACGAAAGAATGCTCGGGCGCAACGGACACAAAACGGTGGCCCAGACAATACACCAGGTACTGAGTAAATCCGTTCCCCTTGACCAGTTGGTGCTCAAAAAAGTACCACCAGACAGTGATCCCAAACGTGACATTCTGTGGATCACGCGGGTCGGCGCTCTCTACCCCTGCTACCGAACATCGACGCTGATCGAGCATTTTCAGGCAAAGCTGGAAATCCCTGGTGTGCTGTTTTATCCCGGACAGATCATCCCGCCGGCGGGATTGAGTTTTATGGGCGTCCACGAAGCCGAACACAACTACCGAGCCAAAGTGTTTTGACAGGAACGAAATCAATGCCTCTGAAGTTCATCAACGAGGTCTTCGCCCGAGATATTCATCGCGACATTCGCGAAGTCATCAAGGTCGACCAGACGGATGAAGATGTCATTCGTTCGGAAATTGGCGAATACGTCGTCACGAGGACGATCCTCAGTAATTTTGTCGAGATCCTCGAGGCTTACAGTGCTGCGCCCAATAAGCCGAGCGATCGTATGGCCATCTGGATCTCCGGATTCTTTGGCTCCGGTAAATCCAGCTTTGCCAAGCTGCTGGGATTGGCGCTGGCCAATCAGCAGCTCGGCAGCGATACCACGAGCGACCTGCTGGCAAGACACATCGGCGACCCGAAAGTTCAGGTGCTGATCAAAACGATCGTCGAAAAAATCCCGACGAATGCCGTCATTTTTGACGTCGCAACCGAACGTGGCGTCATGCACGGCAATCAGATGCTGACCGAAATCATGTATCGGCAGTTGCTGGAACACCTGGGATACGCTTCAGACCTCGATCTGGCGGAGCTGGAAATCACGCTGGAGGGCGAGGGAAGACTCGACGCATTCCGGAAAACATACAAGAAGCTCTATCCAAAGAAAGACTGGGATAAGAGTAAGAACCTGATTGCATTTGCCATGAACGAAGCCAGCCGCGTCATGCATGAGCTGGAACCGGAAACCTATTCCTCTCCGGATTCCTGGATCCGCGGGGCTCGGGAACGCGCAGATGTCAGCCCCAACCACCTCGCAGATCGCTGCAGGGAACTCACGGCTCGCCGTGGCGAAAACCGCAATCTTGTGTTCGTCATCGACGAGGTCGGCCAGTTTGTCGCACGGACCGTCAATAAGATGCTCGACCTTCAGGGCATCGTTCAGGCTCTCGGTCGCGTCGGTCAGGGCAAATTCTGGGTCGTTGTGACATCTCAGGAAAAACTGAGTGAGTTGGTCGGCGGCCTGGATGATTCACGCGTAGAGCTTGCCCGCCTGATGGACCGGTTTCCGTTGCAGGTACACCTGGAACCGAACGACATCTCAGAAGTCACCAGCAAACGCGTTCTGGCAAAGAAAGCCAATGCCGAACAGCAACTGGCAGACCTGTATGAAGCCAATCGAGGAAGCCTGACCGCTAACACAAACCTGACAGCCGACATTCGCCTGCCACAGGTTGCACGGCAGAACTTCATCGATCTGTACCCGATGCTGCCGTATCAGGTTGATTTTGTTATTCACGTTGTGTCGGGGCTGCGAACTCAGGGCGGAGCCAGTCGCCACGTTGGCGGAGCCAATCGAACTGTCATCAAGCTGGCTCAGCAGTTGCTGGCCCATCCCAAGGTTGGTTTGGGAGATCGGGAAATCGGACAACTGGTCACCTGCGAGCACATTTATGATCTGGTTCGTGACAATATTGACAGCACTATTCGCGAAAAAATCGATCGTATTCCTTCAGAAGTCACCCACCCGTTTGCACAAAAGGTTGCCAAAGCGATCTGTTTGCTGCAGTTCGTGAAGAACATTCATCGCACTGCAGAAAATATCGCATCGACACTCTACCCCGGCGTGGGAGCGGATGCCGTTCGAGCCAGTGTCGACCAGGCTCTGCAGGCGTTAATTGACTCTCACAAAATCCGGCTGGGTGACGACGGTTATCGCATTCCAACGCCGACGGAAGACGACTGGGAAACGCAGCGGGCCAGTCTGAAGCCGAAGCGTGCTGATGCAAACGCCATTCTGCGTGAAACGATGGAGAAGCTCTGGCAGCCACAGCCTGCACACACGTTTCTGCAAACACGAGTGTTCAAAGGCAGCCTGTATCTGGACGGTCGTGAACGGGTGAAGGGAGACCTGACGTTTCAGGTCCGGCTGGCCGAGGACGACAAGGACGATTACGACCGACTGAAGGCAGAGTTGCGTCCACAGAGTCAGGTGGAAACATCGACGATATTCTGGGTCATCCCTGTCAGTGAACAAATTGACAAAGAAGTCACGGAAGTTTTTCGCTCGAAGGAGATGATCACCAAAAAGGAACGGGGGGCACATACAGCTGCGGAAGCACGACTGCTGTCGGAAGAGGGCCGTCGTCGCGACAACCATCGTGGTGAAGTGCGCCGTCTGCTGGAACGAGCCGCTCTGACGTCAGTGGCGTATTTTCAGGGGAAAGACCGCAGTCCCGATGAAAATGACGTCACAGTCATTAAGGCTGCTGAAGGGATGATGGCGAGGGCGCTGCCAGAGGTTTTTGATCGATTTGCAGATGGGGCAGCCCGAGTCAGTCGTCGTGATCTGGATGCGATTCTAACCAGTGAAGACCTGCGAGGTCTGCCAGCCGTCTATACAGAGCTGAAACTTCTGAGAAACGAAGGCAGCTCCGTGGTGCTGAACACGGAATCCGGGCCACTGGCGGAAATGCTCACCTGGATCAATAACAAAAGTGATTACGGAATTAATCCCACGGGCAAAGCGTTGGAAAGTGAGTTTGGTGGCACCCCGTATGGCTGGGATGTCGATGTCATCAAGCTGTTCGCATTGTCGCTATTGCGCAGCGGGCAGGTGACGGTGACCAGCCAGGGTGTGACCATTGAATCTGTCGTCGATTTGGGAGCAGTCGACGCATTTACCAACAACACCAAATTCAGGGCCTGCACATTTCGCCCGAAGAAAGTGCTGGACTTTGCAGAGATTCTGAAGGCTGGAACAGCATTCGAGCAGACGTTTGGAGAGAAGATCTCCAGCCTGACGCAGGAACAGGTCGCTCAGGCAATACGCGCGAAGGCAATCAGTTGTCAACGGGATTTGCGATCAGTGTTGTCACTGTTGGAACGGCACCAGTTGCCGGGCGGTGAGTTGTTCACCTCGTCCATCAGTCAGATGGAACAGATCTCCACGGCCAATGAAGAAGAGGTCATTCTCAGCTTCGCTGGTGGACACGAGAGACTGAAGGATGCCCTCGCGAAAGCGGCCGACATCAGCAAGACTATTGCTGAGCCTCAACTTCATATCTTAAGTCGCGCTCGAAAAGTGTTGCATCATCATTGGCCATTTCTGGCGCATGAGCCTGCAACATCAGATCAGGATCGCCAGAAAGCCGACGAACTTTCTGAATTGATGCAGCGGGAAACATTTTACCGGGAACTGCCCAGGATTGATCAGGCGTCCGGCCATCTCGACAGGCTTTACCGGCGAGCATTTTCAGAAGCCGTTGCGGAGCGAGCAGAGGGCTACCTCGTCGCTGGAGACCAGCTGAAATCAACGACCGGCTGGGACCAGTTAAGCGATGATCAGAAAAATCGCATTGCTGAACCGCTGGCACGCCGAACCAGCAAAGAGGTTTCTGAATCGACACCCATCCCGCAGTTACGTTCCGACATCGACGCTCGCGACAAGCGTCTGTCGGATGCGATTGCGGAAGTTCATCGTTTGATTGAAGGTGACAGAATTGTGCAGATCAAAGTTGTCACGCACTTTTCCAGCGGCATCGACACCGAAGAGCAGCTCGACGCCGCCATCGGATCGCTTCGGGACGAGTGTCTGCACCATATCGGCAAGAACAAACGCGTATTGATTCAGTAGCCCGACGTTATGAATATTGGAAATAGACGAGGTATTCAATGATTTTGCACAACCTGCGTGTAGAGAACTTTCGCGGGATGACCAATGTCCACTTCAACGGTCTTGCCCCGCTGAGTATCGTTGTGGGCTCGAATAATGCAGGCAAAAGTACTGCTCTCGAGGCAGCAACATTACTTCTGCGACCATTCGACCCGTCACAGTGGGTACAGGTGGCCAAACACCGCGACATTGACATGAATCTTGTCGATGGCCTTTGGTCCTTGTTCCCTACCGATACTCCCCTGTATCTCGAGGATGGACCAAAGCAGACGAGGCCTCTGCGTGTTAGTGGTCGCGTCTCTAACGCTGAGCGTGAACTGACTGCTGAAGCAATTGCCAGTTTAAGTTGGGACGCGGAATCGGATCAGGAAGTGACTCTTGATGTACGGGCGACTGTCAAAGCCGATGGACACGAACCCAAACGGCATAAAATGGAGTTCAGGCACAAATCGAGGGCGGAGTTCGGCACGGACGTCTTTCTCTTCCGCGCGTTTACTGTCACACCGGCAACGCATCGCTCAACGAGTCTCCTGGTCGATCATCTGAGCAATGCAATTGACGACGGGCAAAAGGGGCTTGCCGTAGATTTGCTCAAACGTTTTGATGAGGATGTTGTGGACCTTGATGTAAGTACAAGCAGGGGGCGGTATGCAGTTCGTGTGACCCACAAATCAAGAGGTGTGGTGGACCTCGCATCGTTCGGCGATGGTATGCGAAGAGCCACTGCCCTGGCCCTGTCCCTGGCCAGGGCACATGGTGGGTTACTTCTGATAGATGAGATTGAAACTGGGATTCATCCGACAATTCTGCCTGACATTCTCTCGCGTCTGCTCGTAGCCGCAGAAGAGGCTGACGTTCAGTTGCTGGCAACAACGCATAGTCTTGAAGCGATTGACGGATTGCTCGCTGCCACGATGGATAGGCCTGACAGCACCGTCGCATTCTACGTTAAGAAAACCAAAGACGGGCACGTTGTACGTCGCTATGACCAGCCGACTCTTGTTTCACATAGAGAGGCAGGGCTTGATCTGCGATGAAACGTTTTATCTATATCATCACCGAGGGCGTACACGATGTGTTGCTGATCTCACAGGTTCTGCAGCGTGGTTTTGGCCTCTCCGTGATCAAGAACGAAGCGGGGTTGCCTCAAAACGCCAAGAGCTGGTTGAAGATGTTTCCCTGGCCAATTAAGGGCGACATCACGCGCCGAGCTGTCCCAACTCCGGAGTTCCTCGAGAACGACGCGGTCTTTGTGGGAATCAGTAATGCCAGAGGGATCGGAGAGATCAGAAAACGCCTCAGTGCTGATTTCGAGGCCTTCTATCGTGAAGATGGCTGGTTCCCTGGTGGTTTAGGAATAATCCTTGATACCGACGACAAAGCTCCTGAAAAACGTTTTCGGGAGTTCGCAGATCTGATTGAGCAAACCGGGTTTCCGCGGCCAACTGTGCTTGATTCTGTGGCAGAGTTAGGAGAACAGTGTGCCGGTGTGTTCTCTTTTCCCGGCGGTGGCCAACCGGGCACGCTGGAGGATGTCCTGATTCCGCTTGCTGGCACACGATTTCCTGATCTGCATGCACATGCAACTTCGTTCGTGCAGACTTGGCAACAGCAGGATGCAGCTTCCCCGTCAAATGATCACGAGGAATTACGGAAGCCCAAAGGCGGGCTCAAGGCGACACTTTCCGCAATGGTCAGTCTACTCAAACCCGGTAAGGGCCTTGCGTCTTCCATCGAGGATCAGAGATGGATTCCTGATGACATAAGCAGCTGTCTGCCTCTGAATCCGCTGATGGCGTTTCTTAACGCACTTCTGCTCGAACGCAAAGACGAGAACTGATCGCCCCCATGGAACAAGAAACCCGTAACAAGCTTCAGCGGGCTACTCAGCAGATCCGTCGTCTTTTGGAGGACGAGTTTGCGGAGCAGTTGGAAGGTACGTTTGACATTCTGGCAAACGGAAAGATTCTGCCGGAGGCTGGAAAGCATCTGGATGCCAGGCAAAGGCTGACGCGGCAGAAGCTTGTCGATGCGATTGAGCACGTCAAAGCGTGCGGGAAGAAACCGCAGGAGGCAGTTGCCCAGTACACGCGGGAGGCGGCGTTTACGTTCCTGAATCGCTTTGTCGCGTTGCGGATGCTGGAAGCGCGCGGCATGTTGCAGGAATGCGTTGCCAGGGGCGATCAGTCCAACGGTTTCAAAGAGTTTTGTGGTCTTGCCCCGGGGCTGGCCAGCGTCGACGATGGTGGCTATCGGCTGTATCTGGAGTGCCTGTTTGACGAACTGAGTGTTGAAGTCAAGGTTCTGTTTGACCGTCGCGAATCTGCCAGTTTGCTATGGCCCCGGCGGGGAGCATTGAACACGGTGCTGGAGATTCTTGCGCAGGAAGATCTGGCCGCGATCTGGGCTATCGATGAGACCATCGGATGGGTCTATCAGTATCACAACGATCCGGATGAGCGAAAGAAAATGCGGGAAGAATCCTCCGCCCCGCGTAACAGTCGCGAACTGGCGGTGCGCAACCAATTCTTCACGCCGCGATATGTTGTTGAGTTTCTGACCGACAATACGCTGGGCCGCATTTGGTACGAAATGTGTCAGGGCCAAACACGTCTGAAAGACCAGTGTCGGTATATGGTTAGGAGGCCGACTGAAATATTCCTTCAGCTGGGAGAGTTGGCTCCGGAAACGGCAGGGACAACTCTATCCGATTCTGCTGAACGTCAAACTCAGGAAGAACTGCTTCGACAGCCGGTCCATATCCCGCATCGGGCACTCAAAGACCCGCGTGAAATCCGACTGCTCGATCCAGCGTGCGGCTCCATGCATTTTGGCTTGTATGCGTTCGAACTCTTCAGTGTCATTTATGACGAGGCCTGGGAGATCGCACATAGTCCGGACGCGGCTGCCCGATCCGCTGCGACATTTGCCCCATTTGTGACTTTTGCAGCGACGTTTGCGAATAAAGCTCTGTTCCTGCGCGAAGTCCCACGGCTAATCATTCAGCACAATATTCATGGGATTGATATCGATCCGCGTGCTGCACAGATCGCCAACCTGGCGATCTGGCTTCGTGCACAACGGTCGTGGCATGAATCGGGAATTGATCGGAAGGATCGTCCCCAGATATCTCGTTCAAACATTGTGTGTGCCGAACCGATGCCGGGTGAGAAAGGGATGTTGCGTGACTTTGTGGAACAGCAGTTCCCGGAGTCAGAACGTCCAGCATTCGCTTTTCTGCTGGAAAAGATATTCGACAAGATGTCGCTCGCCGGCGAGGCTGGATCACTGCTGCAGATTGAGGAAGAGATACGAACAGCGGTTACGGAAGCTCATTCCCTCGCACGCAAGCAGTCGGAGAAGCGACAGAAACAACTCTTTGCTGACACTAACCAACCACGCCGGCAGCAAATGGAGTTTGACCTGCGTGGACTTACCGATGACGAATTCTGGAACGCGGCTGAGCAGCGGATCTACGACGCGCTCGAAGCCTACGCCGAGCAGGCCGAGAACGGCGGCGGATTCCAGCGCCGCCTCTTCGCCGACGACGCCGCGCAGGGCTTCGCCTTCATCGACCTCTGCCGCAAACGCTACGACGTGGTGGTGATGAATCCGCCGTTTGGAAGACGTTCCGACCCGAGCAGCATCTATTTCGATGAGCACTACAGTACATTCAAGCCAGACATGGGCCTTGCGTTCGTAGATGGCTTCTCTCACCGACTTGAAGAGCGAGGGCAACTCGGTGCACTTACCTCGCGAACATTCTTGGC
This sequence comes from uncultured Planctomycetaceae bacterium, assembly GCA_903858815.1. Taxonomy (GTDB): domain Bacteria; phylum Planctomycetota; class Planctomycetia; order Planctomycetales; family Planctomycetaceae; genus SXXK01. The sequence goes on from CAIOKE010000238.1 coordinate 45,259, forward strand.
AGGCGGCTCGTTCGATGACTGGAGAAAAGACGTCCTATTATCATCAAGACCCGTAAGGGTTCTTTTGGACCTTGGAATTGGCGTATTGGACGACGCATTAGTGGAAACTTGCGCATATGTGGTGCAGCACCAAAAGACTGAGCACGGCCGGTTCTTGAGAGCACTGGAGGCGACCGACAAAGCCGCGTCGGTTGCAGCGTTCTTTTCCCAAGACGGCGACGGTGGTCAAGGCGTGCACGCGTTTTTGACGCCGTTGGCCGCGATGCGAGACCTTCCAACGTCGATCATGGCGTATTGGTTGCCTGGGGACGTTGCCGTGACAATCAAGAAAATCGGCACTCTTGAGAGCATCCAAGCGGCCACGAAGCACGGTGTTCAGACGACTGACGATTTCCAATTCATGCGGTTGGCCTGGGAAGTTCCCCAAGGCAGCGTCTCCTCCGAAGGACGATGGCCGGTTTTGGCAAAGGGTGGCGAATACGCCCCATATTTCGACAATCTTCATCTGTGCGTTGATTGGATGTCTAGGGGCGGGCGTCTTAAGGAGTATTTGGCGGCGAAACGAATGAGAACGCAGGGCTCCCCTGATTGGACTCCGTGGATGAACAGTCATGAAGATTACTTCCGCGCCGGGCTAACTTTTCCGGCACGAACGGCGAGCGATTTTTGTCCACGTATTCTTCCTGCTGGTTGTGTATTCACAGCATCTGGCCAGGCGTTGCTTTTTCCGAAAGACGCTCAGGCATTTGGCTACTTGGGAGGCGCCTTTACACGGGCTTTCAAGATTATCGTCGATGCCTTTGTCTGCTCTGGCGACAATTCCGTTTCTGGTTCAGCAGCCAACACTTACCGAACTGGTCTCGTAAACGCCCTTCCGCTTCCCACTGATGTTAATGGCCGCGACGCACAAGAAATTGGGGAGCAAAGTGTCCACCTTGCTTTCAAAGTGGCCGCTACTGAGGAGACGTCTCTCAACTTTCGTTTCTCCTCGGGACGACTGCGCTCGTTAAAGAGCTATGCAGCAACGACGGTCGAGTCTGAGTTCAAGATAGCCATCGAGCTACTTGCATTGAGTGAGCTCGCAGACCGAACCGCGCAGTCGTTTTTTGGATTCTCCGATGAGCTACTTGCCCATCTCTACGGCCCCCTTCCAACCGCCTATCCTAAAGCAGTCGGGGATTTGCACGCCGATGTTTTGTTGCTCGCGGAAGACAAGCTGGTTGCAGAAGCACTGAAACGACATGGACCGCGTCGGCAACTTACAAAGAAAACATACGTCGCCAATCGGCGGCTTGAGTTGCTGTGTCACATATTTGAGGTGCATCCCGAAAGTATCGTTGCAGCCTTGAATGCGCTCAATTTGTGGAGTGAACTTCATCCCTCGGTGGCTGAAGATGAGATGTCTGTAGCGCTCGGCTGTGTCTTCGGCCGCTGGGACATCCGGTATGCCACGGGCGAGCGGCCGGCGCCGGAGTTGCCGGACCCGTTTGCGCCGCTGCCGGTCTGCCCGCCCGGGATGCTCCAAGGCGACGACGGCCTGCCACTTTCGCCCGCAGCCGGCCGCCGGCTGCGGACCGAGGGCCGTTACCCGCTCGACGTGGCTTGGGACGGCATTCTCGTGGACGACCCGGAGCACCCGCTCGACCTCGAACGCCACGTCCACACCGCCCTTGCGGTAATTTGGGGCGAGCGAGCCGACGCGATTCAGCAAGAAGCCTGCGAACTACTCGGCGTGCCAACTTTGCGAGAATGGTTCCGCCGTCCCGCGTCTTTCTATGCGGATCACCTCAAACGCTACTCAAAGAGCCGCCGCAAAGCTCCGATCTATTGGCCCCTGTCAACTCCATCAGCGACTTACACAGTCTGGCTGTACTATCACCGTTTTGCGAAAGACACGTTCTTCAAGGTCAGCGAAATCGTCAAAGAGAAGCACAACCACGAACAGCAGAAGCTTACGCGTCTCAAATCGGAATTCGGAGACTCCCCCACGCGAACTCAGTCCAAAGAGCTGGAGACACAGGAGAAGATCGTCGCTGAGATCACGTCTCTTCTGGAGGAAGTCAATCGGATCGCACCACTTTGGAACCCCAACCTCAATGATGGCGTGATCATCAACTTCGCACCGCTTTGGCGACTTGTTCCGCAGCACAAGGTATGGCAAACGGAGTGCAAGGCCTGCTGGGATAAACTGGTCGCTGGTGACTACGACTGGGCCCATCTGGCCATGCACCTGTGGCCGGAACGCGTTGTTCCCAAGTGTGTCGGCGATGCAAGCCTGGCGATCGCTCACGGCCTCGAAGAAGTCTTCTGGGGTCAGGACGATCGCGATCGATTCCAGCCAAAAAAGAAGCCGCAAGGTGGCTGGCAGCCGGTGATTGATGAACTCGTGAAGGAACGCTCCAGCCCCGCTGTGAAGGCCGCTCTGAAAAGCCTGCTGGAAGCTCCGGTGGCTTCTTCAGGGACAAAAGGAAGCCGCGGTCGCCGGGGGGCAGCAACGTGAACCACAGTTCGTCATCGATCCGCGTTCAGTTTACGCACCTGTCATGTGAGCTGAAAGATGCCGAGCTGTCTCGACTTGGCAGCCCGCACGTCAGCAAGAAGGAAGTTGGGCAAACGCTGCTGCCGCTTGTGACGCAACGAACGAGGAGACCTGTTCGCGAACTGGATTGTCGATTTCAACGTAAACAGATCATTTGCGCGAACGAAGTCTTTCCGGAATCTGTCAGCGCAGATCCATTGGCCGATCTGGAGATCTGGGACGAATGGCGACAGAACATCCGGCGGTTTCCGTTTCCCGGGTTGTTTAGCCCGCTTGGTATCACAGGTCAGGCGAGCAAATCGACGAGTCCCACATCGGTCGGGGTCCTCGGGGAAATCATGACGGGGCTGTTCAGTCAGGCCTATATTTCGCCCTGGGTCATTGTTCGCCCGATTCGCCGTTGGCCGGATTTCATCTTCTTCTGCCGCGACGAACGTTACGCATTTGTCGAGTCGAAAGCATTCACCGGAAGCTCGGATGAATCCGACGACTTGCTGTCGCGGATTCCCAATTCGACATTGCAGGAATGCCTGGACGATGCGGTCAAACAGCTGAATGCAGATCCATTCGTCACCGTCTGGTTTTCGTTTACGGAAATATGTCGCATCGATCCGATGGAACTGCGAGTCACTTTTCTTGAATTGAATACGTCCGCAGAGCGTCGGACATCGCGTGCGTCTGAAAGAATTGTTCCAGAGGCCGTTGTTCATGGTCTGGCAGAACGGGCCGCATCGTCGGGTGCCGCCCGGGTTTTCCAGAGCGAGCGAGATTTATCCGAGACCGTCTACGGCCGGAAAGATGCGAAGTCCCGTTTTCAAAAGAGAGTCACCGATTGTTCCGTTGATGAGGTACCTCGAGTGCTGGAAGCTGCAGTGCCAGAGACACTGTATGAAGCTGCTTCGAAAGAAGTCAGCGAAAAGGCTCGAGAACTTGCCGGTAAAGCAAACCCCAAAGTGTCTGATCCTGGCAGGAGAATGACGGCAGCCAAGGAACGAGCTGTGGAGGGAGAGCTCGGTGAGCTGCGAAGTTTTGGCGGCGATCGTCTGTACCTGGTCGACCTGACGGTCGAGCAACGCAGTCTGCTGGAACGGGATTGGCAACCCGGCTGGGAACAGGCCGTTCAGAAGTGGAGAATATTGCATGGCACAGAGTTCTGGCGATGCAGCAGTGCGGCTGTGGGGCTGGGGCCGTCAGAACTGGCCGGGCGGCTCGATTGATTCATTCGTTACGAAACAACAAGCGATGCATGACTTACATAAACATCTGGGAACTCTGCTTTCAGACTATCTGAAGACGCGTCGCGTTGTGACCTGGTACGATCCTCGCGGTGAATTCTCAGAGTACATCGCGGAACTGGCCGGAGGAACACTGCCTGATGAATGCACAGTGCAGCCGACTGTCATAGGTGATATCTCAGCCCAGTTGTGCGTGAAGCAGGATTCCTTCTTCGCCGTCAAATTTGCCGTAGAGCCCATCGTTTCGCCAGATCGCCCTGATCCCGTGCTGATTTATCTGCCAGCAACCGAGCGTGATGATGACACGGCTGTCCTGATGGAGCTGGAGGCCGGCGGTATCCGCTGGGAACCGCAACTCAAACGCGAAGCCCGCCGAGTATTGAAGAAGCAGTACGGCGACGGCCAGATTGATCAGATGCTGAGTTCGCCGAATGTGACGTACCAGGACATCGTTCGCCTGCTTGAGTCTGGTTCGGGAACAAAAGGCTCAGGGTCGCTGCTGGCAGTGATCTATCCCGAAGCGAAGGGGAATAATGCTGAGCTGCTGGGGGCATGGATGTCTGGGGATACCGGGGACAAATCTATCGTTGAAAAGGGCGCGACGACAGAGCTCTTTCAGTTGATCAGCTCACGCCTGGGACTTGAGTGTTCAGAGAAAGATGATCTGGGGGACTGCCGCAAAAAAGTCTGCCGCTATGTGTTACTGGCTGAATTCCGCAATGATCTGCGCGGGGACGCTCCAGCTTCATTGAATCTTGTGGGGCAACCAACCAGCAAACAGCTGGAACTGGCACTTGAAGTTGCCGCGTACTTCCGGCAGCGTTTCCCCACGGAGTATGTCGCGATTGCGGATAGCGTGGAGAAAGAGTTGCATTTGTCGACGCAGGGCATTTCTCCTGAAAAGCTTGGACGAATCGACACGTTTCGCTTCGAAGAGCAGGTGCTTCTTGATCATGTCGGCAATCTGATCACATCCGGGAAATTCACTGACGCTCTCGAGGTAATCACGCATCGACGACGCAGTTTCTGGGCACTGCACCAGTTGCAACGTCAGGAGCAGTGGCAGGCCTATTGCCTGGCTGCCGAGTTGGGAATCGCCGTCCGGGAGATTGAAAAGCAACTGCCTGATGCGAAAAAGACTGCAGTTCACTGGATCGAAGGCTATGTCGCAGAAAGTGGCTGGTACCGTGCGGATCTGTTGCACCGTCGACTGGAATCGACTTTGGCAGCGATGACCGACACGATCGCTTCGGAGAAGGTCATTCATCGCGTGCGCCACGACTATGAGTCACTGACCGCAAGAATGACGACAGGGTTTATCACCGCGTTTGGACAGTCTGGATGGGCGGTTGCGGGCGTATTGCATCAGTCGCAAATCTTTAAGCAGGAGGTTCACAATCCGGCAGAGCCAGTGTGCCTGCTGCTTGCCGACGCTCTGAGGTACGAAATGGCGGTGGAACTGAAGAGTCTGCTGGAGAATGCGGTCGAGCTGAGTCTGCAGCCGGCCATCGCTGCGATCCCCACAATTACGCCTGTTGGCATGGCGGCATTGATGCCAGGTGCCGACGAGTCGTTTTCAGTCGTTGATGGCGGTGCAGAGTTGGCGGGGCGAATTGCAGATTCCGTGGTCGGCAACCTGAATGACCGAAAGCGATTCTGGAAAGGTCGAGTACCCGATATTGTCGATCTGGAACTCGATAAGGTGCTCAGCCAATCAAATGCACAGCTGCAAAAGCGAATCTCCGGTGCGCCAATGTTGATCGTCAGAAGTGTCGAGATCGATGCGATTGGTGAGGGCGGGAATACGTTTCTTGCCCGGCAGGTCATGGACACGGCGATCAACAATCTGGCAAGGGCAATCAAGCGATTGTCCAGCCTGGGAATTTCACGTTTCGTTGTGGCTGCCGACCATGGGCACTTGTTCATTAACGAACGCGATGAGTCTGAACGGATAGAGAAACCGGGGGGCGAACAGGTCTCTTTGCATCGACGTTGCTGGGCCGGACGCGGGGGGGCTACGCCACCATCAACGGTTCGTATCTCTGCTGCCCAGCTGGGGTATGACTCTGACCTGGATTTCGTGTTTCCGACCAACAATTCAGTGTTCAAAGCAGGCGGCGATCTGACCTACTACCACGGCGGCCTGAGCTTGCAGGAATTGCTGATTCCGGTGCTGTCGATTCGCATGCCGGCGGAGGTGAAGGAAGAGTCTACTGACGTCCAGATCACGCTGACCAAAGTACCGGAGAAAATCGCCAATCGCATCGTAACCTTCGGGTTTTCGACCAGCAAATCGCTGTTCACACCTGAGAATGTTGTCGTGCGGCCGCTACTGCTCAGCAATGGTCAGCATGTGGGACATGTCGGCATGGCTTTGGATGCAGTTCACGATTCTTTGACCCATTGCGTGCAGATCAAGCCTGGATCGTCCTGCACTGTCGGCATTCAGCTGTTAAGAGACGACATGGACAGTGTCGAAATTGTGGTCCTTGACCCAAATACCGACAGGGTTCTGGCAAAATCAGGCAAGATCCCAGTCAAACTGTGAATAAGTTGGAAGAAGAAGAATGACGGCAGATAACACAACTGTGGCACAGGATGCTCTGGATCAGAAACTCGCTCGCGCGTTTGACGGAAAGGTGGTCCGCAAAGACCTTGTCCGAAAGGTCAAGGTCGGCGCAAATGTTCCGGTTTTCGTGCTGGAGTTTCTGCTCGGGAAGTATTGCGCGTCGTCAGACGAAATGGCCATCCAGATGGGCCTGAAGGTTGTCAATGACTCGCTGGCGGAAAACTACATCCGTCCCGATGAATTCATGAAGGCCCAGTCCCGGGTGGAGCAGTTAAAAGGGCAAACTCACACATTCATCGACAAGGTGAAGGTGCGTCTGACGGATTCGGACTATTGGGCTGAACTTGTGAATTTCAATCACAAGTTTGTGCATGTGTCGCCACAGTATGTGCGTGACTATGATCGCCTGCTGACCGGTGGCGTCTGGTGCTCTGTCGACATGTACCATGAGTACGACGACCAGACAAAAGGCAAGAATCCTTTCTGGATCAGAAAACTGCAGCCGATCCAGATCGCTTCGTTTGACCTCCCGGAATATCAGCAGGGGCGAGCGAACTTTTCATCCGACGAATGGATCGACGTCATCATTCGCACGATGGGTTACGAACCCGACGTGATGGACCAGCGACTAAAAATGCTGTTCCTGATTCGGCTCATTCCGCTCGCCGAACGAAACTACAACCTTGTCGAACTCGGACCTCGGGGAACTGGCAAGAGTTATGCGGTCCAGGAATTGTCTCCGTATGGAGCGCTGCTGACTGGGCCAACAACCGTTGCCAATATGTTTGGGCACATGACTGGCAAGCAGAAGGGGATGGTCACGATTTGGGATGTTGTGGCATTCGACGAGGTCGCAGACCTTCAGCAAATGCCCAAAGAAGTCATTACCACCCTGAAGACCTATTGCGAATCTGGACAGTTTCAGCGCGGCAAAGAGGCGGACACCGGTGATGCCAGTATCGCGATGTTTGGAAATACGAATCAGCCGATCGACGTGATGGTTCAACAGGGGCACCTTTTTGCCCCGATGCCAGATGTCATTCGCGACGACATGGCATTCATCGATCGCATGCACTTCTATCTTCCCGGCTGGGAAGTCCCCAAGATGCGGCCTGATTTGTTCACCAGCCACTATGGATTTGTTGTCGACTATTTTGCCGAAGCTCTGCGAGCCCTTCGCAAACACAATTTCACGGAAGCTCTGGACAGGCACTTTGTTCTGGGCAGTCACCTGAATACTCGCGATCAGAAGGCCGTTCGGAAGACCGTTTCCGGGCTGATGAAGATCATCTATCCGCACGGGGAGGTTTCAAAACAAGAACTGGCAGATCTGGTTGAACTTGCCGTCGAAGGCCGTCGACGTGTGAAAGAGCAACTCAAGAAGATGGGCTCATTCGAGTACTACCAGACTTCGTTCAGCTACAGCGATCGCGAGTTGGGCGAAGAGAAGTTCGTCGGCGTGCCTGAACAAGGCGGCCGCGACCTTGTTGCTGCCGACCCATTGGCTCCGGGCTCTGTCTACACCGGGGCGATCGGTGCTGATGGAACTGTCGGGCTCTACCGTCTCGAAGTGACGATCACATCCGGCACCGGCAAGCTCAAGGCGGCTGGTGGCGTGCGCGGGGCGATGAAGGAATCCATCAACCGCGCCTTCAGCTATCTGACCTCCAAAAAGGTCGAGTTCGGCATGGGGCGAGAGATTGACAACTCCGACTTTCACGTCGAGTCAATCGATCTACTGAACAACGGAGTCGAAGCCGAAATCGGTGTTGCGTTCTTCGTCGCCGCTTTTTCCGCTCTCCGCCACACACCAGCCACCGCCGCTACCCTGATTCTTGGCGACATGAGCATCCAGGGCAACATCAAAGAAGTCCGCTCACTCACTGAGCCACTGCAGTTGGCCAAGGACAACGGCGTGAAACGGGCTCTCGTCCCCATCGAAAACAAACGCCAATTCCTCGAAGTCAGCGGCGACATCATGGAACACGTGGATCCCGTTTTCTACGGCGACCCCAAGGCGGCCGCGTTCAAGGCTTTGGGGATGAACTGATGCGGTAGTCCAGATTTCTTGCCATTGATTCTCGGAGACCTCTATGGGTGGGACCTCAAGTGCTGGCCGACACGTTCCGGCGGGCGGTTCAGCGACAATCAACGGCGTCCTGTACCAAATGCTGTGGACTCTGCTTCGCGCGTCACGAGCCCGCTTGGTAAAGCCGACACTCTTCGAGAACAGTCAACTTAAAGAAGTTACGCTTGTTCTTGAGCCCGGTGGAGGTGGTGGGGATTTAGTGGTAAAGGCAAAGGAGAGGCGTTCGGTCGAACAGTTGAAGGCACGACCAGACGGCAGTACATGGTCTTTGAGGGAAGTTGTCGAGAAAGTTATTCCCGATCTCTATTTGGCAAATCTCAAGGACAATTCCCCAGCAAACTGTCGATTTGTGACGGAAGGACGAATGGGGCGGTGGGCAAAAGAGTACGAATTTTTTCGTTCATTTTCGAGTTCTGCGTGTCCTGAAGATCCACTCTCAGATATCGATGACACCCTTCCGCTGAGAACAGTCAAACGCAGGAAGGATGATTCAGGCTCAACTGCTTCAACTTCTGCCTCATTCTGGGATCGCGATACGTATACAGCAAGGCAGCTTTTCGTGCAGGTTGTGACTGAGGTTCGCAATCGCAACTCGGTTTCAGAGAATGAGACGGAGATCCAAACGCAAAAGGGCCTCCGATCAGTATTGGCCAACTTTGAGTTCTTTGGTGGCCAGTTCATGGAGAACGTCCAAAAAGAGATCGATGCTCACTTATTGACGGTTGTGCCACGAAACGACGACATACCGGTAATCCGCGATGCTCTCGCGATGGAGCTCGCGAGACTCGCGACTCAAGGTAATGCTGAAATCGACTGTAGGGAGGTCTTTGAAAAAATTGGGATCAATGCAACTCCGCTCACCGAATGGGCTAGCATTCGACGGAGGAGTCAAAGGATTTCGGACCGCTATTTTCGGATTCTCGGATACCAGCCTTTGCGTGACGTTCGAATTGCAACCGCAAAACAACTACTCGACTTTTGGCCCCAAGAGTTTCCGATTCTTGCCATCACGGGAGAAAGTGGTTCAGGAAAATCGTGGCGAGCGTATGCGATTTGTAATTTGGCACAACATGGCGAATCGCTTTGCGTAATCGTTTCTGCCGGAGCAACACTAGATGAAACTCTCAATCGGGCTGCAGTCAGAATTTGGCAGGAAATCGCGGGTCATGACGTTGCAATTCCGCTCTCTCAGATTGCCAAGAGAGTTGGCGCTGTTGTCGGAACGAAGCCGAACCCTTGGTTGACGCTTGTAATTGATGGCATCACCGACCGTCAGCACGCTGGGGAATTGATTCGTCAGCCATGGGAAGACTGGGGAATTCGCCTCGTGTTTACGGTCAGCCAGCGAGAATCAGCTTCGCTGTTGAATCAGTCGAAAGCACGTTGCAAGGTATCTGTTGTCGAGAACTTTACGACTCGGGAACTTCATGATTACCTTGCTGAAGTACTCGGCGAACACTGGCCAGAAATGCCGGATTTCGTGCGAAACTTCCTGAAGGTGCCATTTCTCGCAGACCTATATCGCCAAATTGTATTGGACTCCGGCGACCAGAATTGGAATCCGCAGTCAGAATACGACATGTGCGCCAAGTTCTGGTCGAGAGCGCAAGAATTGGAACCATCGGACGCCGACATACTCATTCGGCTTGGGGAAACGTTCTTGCTCGATGGCGCAGACTGCTGGCCAATCCGGGAAGTGAACGAGGCGGGGGCTGACAATGCCACGATTAAGAGGCTTGAGCAAGCCGGTTGGTTGCGAACTAAGCCATCGATAACAGGAATATCGGTGGAATTCGTGCATCTGCGGCTTCTGAACTGGGTCTGCGCAGTCGCTGTGGTCGCCGCTCAGCAAAGAAAGAGCCCTGATCTTGAACAACTACGCAAAGATGTTCTGTCATTCTTCGAAGGATCATCACCCAAGCATGGCCGAAAGCTGGGCTTCGTACCCATGGATGTTATTTGGCTGATGTGTCAAATGCTAGACCTTCGAAATGAGGTCCCCGCGGTGATCGCTTCACTTGAAGGCGACTACAGTCGTTCCAAGGCACTTTATGAGCACTTGTTACCAACCTTAGGTTCAACCGTGATTGATGGTCTGCTTTCGCGGTTGAGGTCAAAGATCGACGATTGGTTTGTGCCTTCGCTCATTACGAACGGCCTCGGGAAGATCGGTGGCGAGGCTGTGGTCTGTGCGGCACTCACGTTCCTTGATGACGAGAATCCGTTCCTGCAACTGTCCGCCTGCGATGTTTTTGCAAAGTGTCCGTCCGCTGCACCCCTTGATCAACTGTGGCAACTGCATAATGCTTGCCAATCGATTCCAGAGAGGTTTTTGCGGGGTCGAGAAAAACACAGTGCCCACATCTTGCGCAACAGAACCTTTCCTGCGTTACTGGAATGTTGTCGCGTATCGCCTGACTGGCTGACTTATGCCATTGAACGATCAGATCCCAATAAAGAGTGCATTGCTGATCTGGCATACCTTTTGTCCGGAATTGAACCGCAGCACGGAGGGCAATTGTGGAGGAGGGCTAAGCCAATACTCTTCCAAAAGGTCCCCGCTGAGCATCACCGTGCACTTGCAGTCTGCATTGACAGTTTTTCTGATGAAGATGAGGTTCAGTGGCTTATCGAATCGCTCGACAAAGAGCACTTTATTGCAGTGACCGCGGCGAAGGCATTGGCGAGATTTCGTCCTGTCGACTTAATTAACGAACTTCACAGAGTCCCATTACGTGGATTGATTCTGGGCCGTGCTGCCGTTTTTGATCTTCTTTTCGCAACAGAACCGACTGCTACCCGGCGTCGGCTGATTGAGCTCATGGATAAGAGCGATAATCTGTGGGCCGTGGCTGCACTTTATGATGGGCGCTGGCATCAAATTGATGTAGCGACTTTAGATGTGTTGCTGGTCGACTTGACTAAGCAACTTGAGATTCTTCTTTCCGGGCCTGACTGGGGCGATTCAGAGCCATTGGGACGCGAACTGCATCTACTGGCTCAAAGCCAGACTACAGTTTTGGTGCAACATCTTCGGGGGCAATGTGGAACCTCTCTAGAGACGAGGTTGACGGAGTTCGTGCTTCGCATCGGTATACGATCTTGGGACGATACATTCTTGCTACGAAGCGCGCTGGCAGTATTGTTCAGAATTGCAGGTGACGGGTTCACGCAGGTTGTGAATGAAATGCTTAGAGCTGGTTCCAGGCATATCCGCCTTGAAGCAATCCTTCTTGCGGACCGGAGACCAAATGAAGAGACTTTCAAACGGCTGGCGGAAATCACTTCAGATCTGGAAAGGCGCAATGATAGCTACCTCGAACAAAGCAGGGCCGCAGTCATCCTCGCATCGCATGGCAGATGGGACCATGTCCTTGATTACGTCCAAGCAGTAGGGATGCAATCGTTGATCAGAACACTGGACTTTCCAGGCCTCGAAGATCTCCCGAGGATGGGCATCCGTCCCCAAAGTACATTGCTGAATAGCGTGTCAGATCGAATACAATCGGACCCGACTCGCGTTTCGGAGGGGCAAGTAATAGCGTTGGGCTTTGGCCCACCTGAGTTTGGAGCGATTGTTCGCAGTGTCGCAACGCTTTCCGATCCAAAGTCCGACGTTGCTCTTGCTTGCGTTGTCGCACTTGACATGATCCATGACAAAGATCCTGGAAGCGTAAGTTTCCTGCAAGCTCAATTGCAGATTAAGAAACACAACTTCGTTGCCACAAATGCACTGATCACGAATGGTACTCAGGTTGCACTTGACGCGTTAGAGGCCTTCGTTGGCGTCGATGTGTCCGACGCCGTCGCAATCAATTTGGTCAGGCATTCCACTGAGAAGCAGCGAGCTCTTGGCAAGATCTGTTCTACTGTGGTGCGTGCTGTATCAGGACGACGATCGGTCGATTACGTTGCTGAGTTGCACCGATTAGTCAAGGGAATCCGAGACTCTGCGACTGCCAAGGCAATTCTCTCACAACCAGTAGTTGCAGAGTATTTGGCTGCAGAAGCGTTCGCTGATGAAGGAAACATCTGGCTTACCGGATCGAAGTATTGTGCGATCAAGTGCCTTGAGTACATCGATCCTGCGTCAGCATTGGTCGCAGCAAAGGCCGCGCTGCTAAACCCTTCTGGACGTGATCGAGATTTCTATCCGCCGGTTGTTGCAGAGCTTGATCCTGAGCACGCACCGAAGTTTTTGATTGACCTACTCGCTATTGAGACATCTGAATTAGTACGAAAGTCGATCGGCAGAACGATACATTCGCTGGATGCAGAGGCAGAAATCCTCAATGCCATGAAGTCCGCAGATGCAATGGCTCAGCTTGCAGGCTGTTTCGCCGCTGGTTGGTTCAGACCAAGCGCTGCCATTTCAGAGCAGCTGATTGCCAAAGTCGGTTCCTCTTCGGGTGCGATCTCAAATGCTGCGGTAGCAGCCGTCACCCAATTACGGTTACGCAGCGAATGCTACCTGCTTGGTCAAGAAATCTTGCAGACCAACGATGCGTTCGAACGGTGGCTGTACCTGAGCTGCCTATTAGAGTTGGCAGACTGTGGCGATGATCATCATCTGTGGCCGGTTGGCGGTCCCGTGATTGGAGATGCCATCACATCGTTTCAGATCAGCTTTGCTAACAAGCAACTTGAGAAGCGCCGCGCAAAGGAAAAGGAACGCCCGCTTGTATAGATTTGTTGGCAGAAATGAATGCTCGATCGCCTTGATCGTACGCATGCCAGAAGTATTCAGGGAGTAGTTCAACGCGTGTCAACTATGTTGAAAGCTTTGAAGGCTCCTCCGGGAGCACTGTTCTGGTCTGCTCCGTTGAGTGCGGATTCTGATTTCACAGCTGAAGATCCGCTTGCACTGGACTATCTGGGGCAGCAGGTGGGACTCTGGTTGTTTCAGGGATTCACAACGCGAACAGGACGGGCGCAGAATTACGCGGTTGTGCTGTACGGTCTGTCTCTTGCTGACAAGGCCGTGCGAAAATATGGGTACCTTGGCGACGATGAGACACGAACCAGATTGTTCGAACGCTGGGAACGATTCTGGGCGCTGGCAACTCTGGAGTCCAGGAACGGAGAGCTTGAACGCGGAGATGAGGACGCCATGCGCGGTGTCCGGGGGGCAACCCGTGCATGGTTTTCCGGACCAAAGCCACTGCCGCTCGATTTTCCGCTAATTTCCCGTCAAAGCGAGCTGGGAGGGCTTGGTGCTTATCTGACGTCGCTCCGTGAATATGGCCTCGTGTTTTCAGGATCACTCCGGGTGACACCAGCCGCGAATGGCATTCTGGAAGCGTTCTGGTCGGAACAAGGCGAGCGAGAAACGGCTCATCTTTACGAAGACTACGCAATGGAGGCGTTAGATCTGTCGCGGTCAAAGATTGACCGCAAGTTTGGGCGTCTGACTCTTCGAGGTATTGGTGAGGCGTCTCGATTGTCATCCCTCGTGAAACGCAATCGAACCCAGCAGCAAACACGGCTCTGGGAGGTCCTGTTCCTTGGCGCTCGCGATGGATCCACATTGCCGCTTGCCGAGCAGCTGATCAGTGCTCACAAGGATGGAGTTGACGACGCGGAACCACTCCTTGAAAACTTACTGGTTGGGCGATGGGGAACTCTTTCTTCAGCCGTGTCAGCCAAACTCGACGTTGCACTGGCATTCGGTAGGCTTGCTCGGTTGCTCCTTGATCGCTTTGACCGAGCCTACGGTTACGTGGATCAGCATGGATGGGTGGCAGTTGCGGACGCTGTCGCTAATGCCGCTTTCCCTGCGGATGAGATGGAAGAGTTGAGGTTTGCCTGCAACGGCGTTCTGGAAGCGACGGAAAGCAATCGATTTCGTCAGTTGCAGTTTCATGGGCCAGAGCTACTCACGCTTTTATCCAAGCTTACGTTTTCCGGGCCCCGTGATTGCATTGATCACTTGCTGCAATTTCACCGAAGTGTGCAGCGATCGCGTCGCGGTGGCGGTGCCTGGTTAAGGGATGAGCAGGGAAAGATCGTCATGCAGGTGCCAGGGTACAACGGCTACAAGAGCGATGCGGCATTCCCCGGCTTCAAACTCAACGTGGTTCGGCAGTTGCTCAACGATCTTGGGAGGCTGTCATGAAAATTGCTTCCGGGCGTGTGCTCGATCGATTGCCCTGTGAGGAGCCATGCCTCGGGGCAGTTTTCACCAGCTACAGTTTCGATCCGGGATTCTTTGAAGACCACGTTCTGAGGGCCATGCTGCGGCTGGTTTCTGATCCTGTTGAACAGGGTGCGCGGTATCACAGCGAAGCCCGCAGTGCGCTGCAGGAAACACCTGTGGCTGTGATCGTTGACGCGGGCGAGAGGCGTCCCGGCCGACGGCTACCGTACGATCTGCTGGAAGTCTCGGATGTCGTGTTCCATCCAAAATCTGTCCTGCTGCTGTACAAAGACCATGCCTGTCTGACGATCGGTTCCGGCAACCTGACGTTTTCGGGATTTGGCGGGAACACGGAGCTATTTATCACCCTTGACCTCCGATATGACGACGCTGCCGATGTTGGCCTGCTGCGAGCGTTCGACTCGCATCTCCATCGAATTTCCGGCCTCACGCGACAGAAGGGGACTCAGCTCTCGTTGTTTCGGAACGAACTGGCCCTCCGAATTGGCACTGTCCCAGCAGATTCCACGTCGTCCACAGTTGTGCTGTTGGATTCAACCACCGCCCCCATCATCGAACAGCTGCAGGCGTTGCTGCCGCAGAATGCGATCATTGAACGGGTTGGAATGCTCGCCCCGTTTTACGAACGCGATGATGACGTAGAACTGGACGTCACGTCTGTTTTCGGTGCCCTTGCACCTCAGGTCTCGGACGAGGCAATATTGGATGTGGGAGTTGCGTGGGATAATGCTCAGGTATTTCCGGATGGCGAAGTGGTTCCTCTGGAAAACGGCCTTGGAAGACTCTGGGCATGGTCGCAAGAAGGCGACTCTGGCAGGTTCGTCGAATATCTCGTACCGACTTCGATCGGCAGCAATACTCTTGGCTATTCCGATCAGAGAGGAAATGGTCGCCGTTGGCCGATCAACGACGTTCACACTGCCGCAGAAGAACGACATTTTTGGATGCTCCCCCAGCCGATCGCCTTTGCACCAAAACAGGCTTTGGAGGCTGCGAAATCCCGATTCGCGGATGTCCGCCTATGGCTGCATCCGGCGACACGGATGTTGGAAGGTCGTCCAGTTCATCGCCCGCTCCATGCCAAGCTGCTTCTCATTGCATTCTCGGTCGGAACGTCAAAGGGAGCCCTGGTTCTGGTTGGGTCGGCGAATATGTCACGCCGTGCGCTGCTGCTCAAAGCAGGACCGGGACAAGGCAATGTTGAACTCGGTTTGGCCTTTCAGCTTGAGGGCTCATATTCCCTGATCGACTTTGTCCCCGAATTGGTGTGTACTCCATCATCTGCGATGGAGTTGAGGGAGAGGGATTTTCCTGAAGCTGCACGCAACTTTGCGATGATGATTGAAACAGCGATCCACGATCCGGCAGAATGTACTCTCGCAGTCACCTGGGCGGAAAGCGCGACGGATCTCCCGGCATGGCGATTGACCTACTGCGGAAATGAGATTGCCCAGGCAGCCACGCCTCCATCCGGCAAACTGCTTATCAACGATTTTGTGCTGCAGCCATCGTCTGCCGAGCTGGTGCTGCATGTGGATGGGCGTGAGTTTCCAGTGCCGATCCTGGTCACAGACCTCATTGCATTGCCTGCGGTTGCTGTGGGGACTGGTCCTGGCCTGAACGAGCTCCTGATGCTGCTTGGTCGGAGAATCGGGGCTGAACGAGCGGTTCAGATCGCCGAGCGTAAGTCGATCGCCGACGGGGAAAGTGATTCACTGTCTGCTTTCTTCGGTGACGGGTTCAGCCCGACCGATGTGTTTCGAGCGTGGTGGGCAGTGGCCGAAGATTTGCAGGATCCGGAATTGTCGGTGCTGGCTTTCCGTCTTCGTCTGGAAGGTGCACTGGGAGTTGGCGCCGCCTGGGCCCGCATGTTGGATGCGGCCGTGACCGAGCATTCGCTTCAGCCGTTCGAAGTTTGGTTTTACGGGGCCGAGTTGCTGCGGGAATTTGGGAACATCAAGCTCGCCCCTGCGGTTGATCGGGCGGCCAGGGAAGCGGTGCTCGCCAAATTCAGAAACCGAATTCAGGCTGACCTGGCCGGTCTCAAGATCACTGATGACAACCGGCCCTGGATGCAGATCGTTCGTAAGTTTTACGGGGAGGATCGCGCATGACCACGCGAACGCGGGAATGGCTGCGGAGCTTTTTGAAGCTGGGCGCTCGTATGGAAAAGGACGGGATCCCCGCAACCGACATCGAGCGACAGGAGGACACGGTGCTGCGGGCGATTGATCTGCTGGAGGATCGACCCGGCATTTTGCTGGCAGATGAAGTTGGAATGGGAAAGACCTACGAAGCGCTTGGAATTGCCGCCGACACCCGTCACCGGCGGCCCCGGAGTCGGATCGTGATCGTGACACCGGGACCAGATCTGAACCAGAAATGGTACAAGGAATTCGGGCAGTTTCGCGACATGTTCGATTTTGGTGATCAGGTGTTTGAGGCCCGGCATCTGTCCGAATTTGTGCAAAACGTGCGGAATCATCCGGTGGTGGTGGCCCCGGTCACCGTGTTCCAGAGTGGCCGAGGTTCCGGAGATCAAACGTACCTGTTGTCGCTGTACTTTCACTGGAAACAGCTGCGCGGGCCTACGACAAGAGCGATCATGGCACGAGTTGACGGCGGATCGATGGAACGCGTTGATGTAAGGACGACCCTGTTTCTGAACGCGTTCGACTACAACACCGTGCGGCCACATCTGGAAAAGACCTTTCGCCGAGGACGCTCAGGCGGTGCTGCCGGGCTGGATGATTTGTATGAGCAGGGCGGACTTTCGGCTTTTGAGAACCTGCGGGCGGTCAGGACTGCGCTCTATCGCGCCAGATTCATACTGACCGGCCGTCTGATGCCCATGATCGATCTGCTGATCGTGGATGAAGCCCACAAACTCAAGAACCCCGGCTCACTGCGAACACGTGCCATGCGGGAGGTCTTTGACCGTCGGTTTCGAAAGGCATTGTTCCTCACGGCAACACCATTTCAACTGGACGTGACTGAACTCAAAGAGATCTTCTCCCTGTTCGCACGTGCCAAAGGGGCTGCCGTCGATGTGGCTGAGCAGGCAGAGGAATTGCTGGCGAACATTAAGGAGTACAAGCGAACCTACGAGGACTTTCAGAGCACCTGGTCGTCTCTTGATCCGCTGGTAGCCGCCCGTTTTCGCGACGCCTATCAGAGCGAACCGGCTGCAGCGAAACAGCTTGATGATCCCGGTATTGGGGTCGTTGTCCGTCAGATTGAGGCCCTGCAGAAACTCAAGCAGCATTCCATCGAGCCGGGTTTCCGTCGATGGATGATCCGCAGCCTGCGCGAAGACAAGCGGACGTATCGCCGTCAGGTACCGAAGCACATTCGCGCCAACGGGCCGGAATTTTTACCGTTTCTTATCTACGAACGTTTCATTTCAGAACTGTTTCGGCGCAAGCGACACACACACAAGGCAGCAGCCGAGATCAATATGGTTTCGTCCTATGCAGCCGCCAGGCAGGGCACACTCCTTGCGGAAAACGATGACATTCCGGTGGAGGCAGAGGCGTACCGCACACTGCTCAGGCAGATCCTTGGCCACATGGAATCCGGACCACACGAACACCCGAAGCTGAAAGATGCCATCAGTGATGCACTCGATGCCGCCGATCGTGGTGAAAAGACACTGATTTTTTGCTCTCGGATCGCAACTCTGGAACAGCTTCGCCGAGAACTTGACAGCATCTGGGAATCTCGGCTGCTTGAACGATGGCGTAAGGTCTATCCGTTTGCTGATTCAGACGACATATTCGATACGCGCGAGGCTGATGAATCGCGGCACCGCGGACGACATGCACTTCTGCAGCAAAGATTCCGCAGTTCACAGGACGCTCTCTGTCTGGCCCTTCGTGAGTATCATTGCCGGAGCGTCATTGATATCGCCGACTGGGCGAATGAACGGCTTCATGAAATCACCCGGCGAGCCAACGATCTGCTGCAGACCTTACGAGTTGGAAAGACATCAGCTGAACGCACTGACTTCCAGCTGGCAAAACGTTGTGTTGAGCAGGCTGCCGCGATGCTGTGGCTGGAAAACAATCCGGCAGCGCCGTCATTCAAAACTCTGCAGAATCTTTGCGATCCAGGTTATCTCCGGTTCGGGCTGGATCTGGAGCACGACGACTACGAGAATGATCCCGCCGGGAATGATCTTCCAGTATGGCAGATTTCAGAGCGTGTTGCAAGGCTGGTGCTTGGTGAAACCGGGTGCTGCTGGGCATCCATGTCCGATTTACTCAACCGACTGTCCCCGAAAATACGTGTGCGACTGGTTGAGCAACTGGCTCGTTACCTGACATACAAGCAAGTGCCATTCCTTGCTGACCTGCTTGCGGAAACAGTTGCGGCGGGGCTGTCTGTGGAACCAGTAGAATCAGCTGCGTTGCTGGAGTTTATGCCACAGTTCTGGCGGACAGCGTGTGGACAGTCCTGGTTGAAGCAGCTGCGGACATTTTTGGAGTATTTCCTGAAGCGAGATACGTCGCAGCAGACCGAGATTCTGGACGGGCCGATCAGGACTGGCGACTTTGCTCGCCACACTCGCGATGGTGAAAGTCGAGAGCGCCTTCGCGAGGCATTCAACACGCCTCTGTTTCCAATGATTTTGATTGCCAATGAAGTCATGCAGGAGGGATTGGATCTGCACAAGCACTGTCGCCGAATCATCCACCACGATCTTGCGTGGAACCCAGCTCAGATCGAGCAGCGTATTGGGCGCATCGACCGTCTTGGTTCACTGACCAATCGATTACGAATGAGCAACCCAGCAGCCACGCTGGACGTGCTGTATCCTGTTATCGCTGGAACCATCGATGCTCGCCTGTTCCGCGTTGTGAAGTCACGAGAGAAATGGCTGGAATTCCTGCTCGGTGCTCCTCCGAACTTCACGGATTACGACTTCAGCGCAGAACCACCGATCCCGCTGCCCGATCGCCTGGGAGCTGAACTTGCCATTCAGCTTGGGCCAAAATAGGCAGCGAATGCCAGGTCTCTGTGGGTCACTTAAAGTCAAGCCACCGGGAGGGGGGAGGGATTGAGATCAATCGCGGGGAGGCATCCGTATTGCCGTGGCGAACGGCACCGGCACGACATGCTTCACCGAGTGCAAATGCACGGCAGGTCGGACAAACATAGGCCCGGACTGGCGAGGATGTGGAGGGCAGGGTGGTAAAGGGCGTCAGGGGTCAGGGGGTAAAGTTTTCGCGAGGCGAAAACCAACGTCGCTGATCCGGACCTTCGACGCACCGCGGTTGCGAAACCAAGCCGAGCAGATGTTTGAGTCATTTATCCAAGAGCCGCCACGCAACACGCGGCTTGGCTGCTCAGGCGGGCCGGGGGGATCCTGCTGTCGCTCTGCCTTGTATTTCCCGTACCAGTCCTGACACCATTCCCAAACGTTCCCATGCATATCGTGCAGGCCCCATTGGTTGGCCAGTTTCTCACCCACCGGATGCGTCGTGTTGTCGGAGTTTCGTGAGTACCAGGCATAGTTCGTCAAGAGTGAGTTATCGTCACCGAAGCAGAAATCTCGTGGGTTTCCAGCACGGCAGCTATATTCCCATTCCGCCTCAGTCGGCAGGCGACCGCCAGCCCATTCGCAATACGCTGCCGCTTCGCGCCAGTTGACTCCCACAACGGGTTGCTTTGGCTTATTGAATTTCCTGTCACCCCAGTATTGCGGCGGCTGCACCTCTGCCGATTTCGCCTGCAGATACCTGCCGTACTGCTCGTTCGTCACGGGATACTTTCCGAGATAAAAACCCTGCGTTAAACGCACGGTGTGGACCGGTTTTGCACTGGCTCTGCTCTTCTTCGATCCCATCCGAAACTCGCCGGGCGGGATCCAGATGAAGGTGACCCCCGTGCGGCCGTCGACAACGACGTCAAAGGGTTCCGGAGTACGGCCTTTCCTGGGCAGCCGGCCGAGGCTGGCCAGCAACTCTGTCGCAATACCACGCAGGTCCAGCAGGGCCGGGTCATTTGACGACAGAAACTGTTCACACAGTTCGCCCAAGCCGGGCACCTGCTTCTGTCGCCCCAGCAGCAGGCGCAGGACCGCCGCTTTCCGCTGCACCGACGCTTCGCTCGACTGCAGCACATTCACAAACGGTTCAGGAACAAAGTACAGCGATTCTGCCAGGCACCGCTGCGCCAGCTCCGGATGCTGCTCGGCCAGTCCGCTCGCCAGCATGTCACCAAAGAACCGCCCGCAATAGGCTTTCGATCGCCGCAGGGAGAGCAGCGATACTTCCTGCCACCAGCTGTCAGGTACTCGCGCCGCCAGTTGTCCGGACAGGCTCTCACGCACCGCATGGTCGGCGGCCAGGTACTCCTGAAAA
>CAIOKE010000239.1 GCA_903858815.1 uncultured Planctomycetaceae bacterium
CGCGCCCTTCAGCAATAAACTCCCCGAAACCCCTGACTCCTAGGGGAAATCCATTTGCCCGGGCGAGATTTTTTGGGATGATTTGGGTTAACGTTCTGAAAACTCTGCCCCTGTCTATCGGAAATCCCACTTATGATGCTCATGATTTTGCGGGTGGCCTACCTGCTGATCTGTGCAGGTTCAATTCTCGCCTACATCACTACAGAAACGCCCGATGGTCAGGCGACATCGCTGCCTGCGATCGTTGAAAACAACAAGGTTGCCGCATTTTTCGTGTTGCTGTTTCTGTCGCAGTTGGTGACGATCACGGACCTGTTGATTCGCCGTAAGCGAATTGAAGTGATTTCGGCGATATACTTCGGAATTCTGATTGGCGTGCTGCTGGCCTACCTGATGATTCAGGCGCTCACTCCGGTCGTGCCCCCCAGCAGTTCCTACCATACAGCACTGGTGCTGCTAACGCTGCTGATGCTGCCATACGTCTGCGTGTCGCTGCTGTTGCAGACGAAGGATGACTTTCGTTTTGTGATTCCCTATGTGGAATTCCAGCGGGACCTCAAAGGTGGCCGTCCGCTGGTGGTGGACAGTAGTTCGCTGATTGACGGCCGGATTGCCGATGTTGTGGAAACGCAGATCATTGAAAGCCAGTTGATTGTTCCGGACTTTGTGCTTGCGGAAGTGCAGGAGGTGGCGGATTCCAGCGACAAGAACCGTCGTACTCGGGGGCGTCGTGGCCTCGAGGTGCTGGCAAAGCTCCAGCAGAGTACTCATGTTGACGTCAAGGTCATGGAAACATCGCGTACCGATTTCAAGCAGATGACAGTCGACCAGAAGGTGGTGGCGCTGGCCAAGCAGATTCGTGGCGGTGTGCTCACCAACGACTTCAATCTCAACAAGGTTGCGGGAGTCCAGGGAATCCCGGCCATCAACCTGAACGACGTGGCGAATGCGCTCAAGCCGCGTTACATACCGGGCGAACGGCTGAACATTCGAGTCATTCGTGAGGGCGAAGGACCTGGACAGGGAGTGGGCTATCTGGACGACGGCACGATGGTGGTCTGTGAAAACGCTTCGACACTGGTGGGCAAGGAGATTGGCGTGACGGTGACCAGTGTGCTGCAGGCGAGTGCGGGGCGAATGATTTTCGGAAGGCTCGTACCGAAAGCGGGCGAATAAGGAGTATTCGAATGGCAGCTGAAGGTGTACGGCGTCGGGCGTTCATTTCAGCGGCGGCCGCTGCTTCGGCAGGCTTATCATCAGTGATGCGGGCCGGGACGGGGATGACCGACAGTCAACCAAAACAGCAGCCGATCAGGCTCGGACAGATTGGCACGGGCCACGCGCATGCTGCAAAGCTTTCCGTGTACAGGTCGTCTCCGGATTATGAGGTTGTGGGGATTGTGGAGCCCGACGTTGAGTTGCGGCGGGTGGCTG
This sequence comes from uncultured Planctomycetaceae bacterium, assembly GCA_903858815.1. GTDB lineage: Bacteria > Planctomycetota > Planctomycetia > Planctomycetales > Planctomycetaceae > SXXK01. The sequence continues at coordinate 1,435 of CAIOKE010000239.1, forward strand.
AGCAGCAGTCGGTCTTTCAGGGCCTCCGCTGGATGACTCAGGAAGAGCTCCTCAATCAACCGGGGCTTCAGGCAGTGCTCGTGGAGACTCAGGTTCGCGACAGCCTCGCGGCGGCAGCGGCCTGTGTGGCAGCTGGCTGCCATGTGCACCTCGACAAGCCTGCCGGGGAATCTCTGCCGGTCTTCGAAAAGCTGCTGGCTGATGCAACTGCCAAAGGTCTGTTGCTGCAGATGGGGTATATGTATAGGTATAACCCAGGCTTTCTGCTCCTGCAGCAACTGATGCGGGATGGTCTGCTGGGGGATATATTCGAAGTTCACACGGTGATGAGCAAGGTGGTGGGTGCAGAGGACCGCAGGAAGCTGGCGGAGTATGCGGGCGGGATGATGTTCGAGCTTGGCTGCCACGTGCTGGACCAAGTGATTAAAGTTCTTGGGCCGCCCGAAAAGGTGCATCCATTCCCCCGGCATTCGGCGGCAAATGGCGACAGGCTGCTGGACAACATGCTGGCGGTACTTGAGTACCCGAAGGTGGTGGCAACAGTGAGGTCTTCGGGGCTGGAGGTGGACGGGTTCAGTCGCCGGCATTTCACGGTTTGCGGCACTCGTGGAACACTTCACATTCAACCGCTCGACACCCCTTCGGCGCGACTATCGCTGGAGGCTCCCCACGGCGACTGGAAGGCGGGAACTCAGGAAATCGCCTTGCCGAGGTACACTCGGTATGTCGACGATGCGGCTGACATGGCGCGGATTATCCGTGAAGAAAAATCGACGGATTTTCCTCCTGAGCACGATTTGACCGTTCAAAGAACGCTGCTGCAGGCCTGCGGTGTTGCCCCCGGCAGCCCTTCCGCATAGCATTCGCGTTCCATTTCCGTTTTGCTTTCCACCAGTCTTAGGCGTTGCCAGACTGTTTGTTTTCAGGTGCATCATGAGCTTTCCACGTATACAGCCCCCGCAGCGGCTGCTGATGGGCCCCGGCCCCAGCGCCATTCACCCCTCTGTGCTCGCTGCCCTTGCGGCCCCCACCGTTGGTCACCTTGACCCCTACTTTTTGAAGATCATGGACGAGCTGCAGTCGATGTTGCGGCAGGTATTTCAGACGTCCAATCCGATGACGATGGCGATCAGTGGTACTGGCAGCGCCGGCATGGAGACGTGCGTGGTCAACCTGATTGAACCGGGTGATCGGATGGTGGCGTGTATTAACGGTGTCTTTGGCGGTCGCATGGCGGAAGTTGGTGAGCGTCTGGGGGCCGAGGTAACGCGAATTGAGCGGCCGTATGGTGAGGTGTTTTCGCCCGAGGAGATTCGTGATGTCGTGCAGCGGGTTCGTCCGAAGGCATTGGGAATTGTGCATGCGGAAACCAGTACGGGCGCCTGGCAGCCGCTCGATGAAATCGCTGGCATCGTCCATGATTCCGGAGCGTTGCTGATTGTGGACTGTGTGACATCTCTGGGTGGAGTGCCTGTGGAAGTCGACCGACTGGGAATTGACGCGGCCTACAGTGGTTCGCAGAAATGTCTCAGCTGTCCACCGGGCCTGGCGCCGGTGACCTTTGGCCCGCGTGCGCTTGAGGCGATGGACCGCCGCACCCGCAAAGTCTCCAGCTGGTATCTCGACGTGGGTCTGCTCCGCAATTACTGGGGTTCGAACCGTGCCTACCACCACACGGCGCCGATAAATATGAATTACGCGCTGCACGAAGCGCTGCGTCTGGCACTCGAGGAAGGACTCGAAGCCCGCTTTGCCCGCCACATGCAACATCACCGGGCACTGAAGTCGGGTCTTGCGGCGATGGGCATTGAGTACTCCACTGCACCTGGCTGCGGCCTGCCGATGCTGAATTCGATCCGCATCCCGGAGGGCGCTGACGATGTGGCTGTTCGCGGGCAGTTGCTGAATCAGTTTGGTATCGAAATCGGCGGGGGTTTGGGACCAATGAAGGGCAAAGTCTGGCGTGTGGGTCTGATGGGCGAGACAGCTCAGAAGTCCAGCGTGCTGCTGTTCCTTGCCGCACTCGAACAGTGTCTCAACACGCAGGGTCTGTGTCCTTCGCCTGGTGCTGGTGTGGCAGCCGCCAACGAGGAATACCTCAAGCAGCGATAGCGAACTGGCTCGTTGTTCCCGATCCCTGTTGCCTCGGACTTCGCGCATGTTTCCCTGGATGCTTCGCCGTCACAACCTGACTCGCAGCCGTCTGCCGCTGTTGATTGGCATTTTGAATGTGACCCCGGACAGTTTTTCTGACGGTGGCCGCTATGACCTGCCGGAGCTCGCGGTGGAGCAAGCGAGTCTGCTTCAGGAGCAGGGCGCTGCGATCCTCGATATCGGCGGCGAATCGACTCGTCCGGGTGCCGAACCGGTCAGACTGGACGAGGAACTTCGTCGAACGATTCCCGTGATTCAAAGGCTGGCGAGGGAGTTAACTGTTCCGATCAGCATAGACACGACAAAAGCAGAAGTCGCCCGACAGGCGCTGGACGCAGGTGCACAGATCGTCAATGACATTTCCGGGCTTACCTTTGACCCGCAGATGCTGGATGTGTGCCGCGAATACGATGCGGGTATCTGTCTGATGCACATTCAGGGGACTCCGCAGACGATGCAGCTCAATCCGACCTACGGCAATGTCGTCCAGGAAGTCACAGAATTTCTGCAGCAGCAGGTGGATCGCTGTTTGATGGCTGGGATTTTGCCGGAGCGAATCTGTGTTGATCCGGGCATTGGGTTTGGAAAGACAGCCGATCACAATCTGCAGCTGCTGCGAGCGGTACCGCAGTTGCAGCGGGCGATTCAGCGTCCGGTGTTGATTGGCCATTCGCGCAAGCGATTTCTGTCGAAGATTCTTGGCCGGCCAGTGGAGGAGCGACTGGCCGGAACGATTGGTGTGTCGATTGCGCTGGCTGCAGCGGGAGTCGACATTTTGCGAATCCACGATGTGCAGCCGGTGCGAGATGCGCTGGTGGCCTGGCAGGTTCTTCAGGATGGCGCGGATGTTAGCTGACATGTTTCCTCGAGACATACCTGTGGTGCTCGGTTCGCGTTCTCCGCGGCGGCTGGAATTGCTGCAGGCCTGTCTTCAGCCGGGGCAGCTGCAAATTCTGCCGCCGGCCAGTCCGGACGAACCTGAATTTGAAGGGCTGAAGGCGGACCTGCAGATCAATCAGCATCTGCTGGAGATTGCCGGACTGAAGCATCGCAGCGTATGTGAACTTGTGGCGAGGGAGTCTCGATTTGCGGCCAGCCGTCCGCCGGTGATTGTTGTCGCAGACACGACGGTGGTGGCGGGGCTATGCGATGGGTTGCGGCAGGTATTGGGGCAGCCAGATTCCTCGGCGTGGCAGGCGGAAGTTCGACAGTGGTTTGACTGCTGGCTGTCCGGGAGGACTCATGAGGTGCGCACGGCAGTGCGAGTTTCCTGTGGGTCAGTTGTGCGTGAACAGATTGTGACAGCGGCAGTGACATTTACCGACGTGTCGTCTGAGGCTTTGGCGTGGTATTTGTCGACGGGTGAATCGCTGGGCAAGGCGGGTGGCTATGCCATACAGGGTCTGGCAGCAGCTTTCGTGAAGCGGCTGGAGGGGAGTCTGACGACAGTGATTGGCCTGCCGCTGCTGGAAGCGCTGCAGCTGATGCGTGTTGTGGCTGAGGCTGCTGATGCGGGGCGCGGCTGATGAGCCGGGTTGCGTTTTTGACGATGGACAGTCTTGCGGGTTTCGTGTCTTACGACCAGCTTGTGCTGGATCTGCTGCGGGAATCCGGAGTGATCGTGGACGAAGTTTCGTGGCGATCGCGGGGAGTGTGCTGGGATGATTATGAGCTGGTGGTGATTCGGTCGCCGTGGGACTACCAGCAGCATGCAGAAGCCTTCCTGCGGGTGTTGGAAACCATTGAAGGTTCGCAGGCGAGGCTGCTGAATCCACTTTCCATCGTCCGCTGGAACATTCGCAAGTATTACCTACGGGATCTGGAGCAGCAGGGGATCAGCATTGTGCCGACGATCTGGCTGGATTCGCCTCGGGTAACGCAGTTGCGAAACGCCTTTGATCAGCTTGGCAGCGACGAACTGGTTGGTAAGCCACTGATCGGCGCGAATGCTGATCACGCCCACAGGTTATTTCGAGGATCCGAGGAGGCTGCACTGTCCGAAGCGGCTGCAGCGTGGGCAGGCACGACTGCGCTTGTGCAGCCATTTGTGCCATCGATTCAGAGTGACGGCGAGTTTTCGCTGATTTGGTTCGAGGGGCAGTTCAGTCACGCCGTGCTGAAGGTGCCGAAAGCGGGTGATTTTCGGGTTCAGGAGGAGCACGGTGGCAACATCAGCAGCTGTGATCCGCCTTCGGACGTGCTGGAGCTGGCGGCTGAATGTCACGAGGTACTTGCAGAGCGGCTGCTGTATTCTCGTGTGGATATTGTGCGTCTGCCTGATGGCCGGCCGGCGGTAATGGAAATGGAGTTGATCGAACCGTCGCTGTATCTCGGGTTTGACACCGGAGCTCCGGAAAGGTTTGCCGAGTCGATTCGGAGGCGACTGTTGCTGTGAACGCCCTTTTGCAAAAAACGTGACTATTGATCGAAACAGTTGGAGGGCATCAGCGTCCGGTTTCGGTCGTACTGCAGGGTAAACGAAGCAGTGGGGACCAACGATCCGGGGGAGCGCAGGTATTTTCGTCTGGGGCGGCTACGCGGCGTTCGAGGATGCGGGTGGGGTGCAGCATATCAAGGCGAAGTTCGGGAAGTTGCCGGATGCAGTCGGATGTGAGCAGTTGGGTGTTGACAGCATGTTCGGCGATTTCGGAGCCATCAAGCCAGATGACCTCACCGTCGTCGGTGGTTTTGGTTTCGAGGTGTTCCGGGAGTTGGGGAAGCGGGACAACGGGGACGTTGCAGGCAACTTCGGTTTGGAGAAGTCCGCCCATGGCGACACAGACATTGAGTCCCTGCAGGTTTGGCCAGCGGCTGCGAGCGATGCCGAGCGATCGACGGAGTTGGAGACGGCCGAGTTCGGGATTGATGGTGCGTTCCCGCAGTTTGATTTCAACGAAGAGGCTGGGCTGACTGGGGCAGCCGGCCACGAAATCCAGTTCAAGAAAACTGAGTCGTTGCCGCAGGCCAATGCGGTTATGGAACATCAGGATGCGTTCTTGTGAAGAG
>CAIOKE010000240.1 GCA_903858815.1 uncultured Planctomycetaceae bacterium
ATCCGCCCGGTAGGGCACGCCCCCTCGGGAGGGCGAGGCTCCCGCCGAGCCGCATCCTTCACCGACCTGCCTGGCGTTCGGCTCCACCGGCTCCCCCGACCCCCCGAAGCTGGGCTCAGACTGCCCCGCGACGGCAGCAGCAGGGAAGGACACGCAGCAGGAAATTCCGTTCAGTCGAATTCTTCGCAGGACACGAGGGCGACGGAAATTGGTCGCCGTCTCGGTGGCGGTCAGAGGGTTGCTGAAAATGGCGGCGAGGAACGTGCTGTTTGCAGTGGAGTTCGATTGCTGCGCGGCACGGACGGGCGTTGATGCAGGGGCCGCGGGATGAGGGCTGGTATGCAAGAAATCTTTGATTTTTAATGCGTGGCGAATGGTGACAACCATAGCTGACCACGGGAGTCCGATCTCTTCGAAAGTCCTAGTTATCGTTTAACCCAAAGCCTCTGGTGTGCAATCGGACCTTCCACTCATTTTCACGTGCGACCATCTCGTCAGCCGATGTATCTTGTGACATTCGCTCTATAATACTGAAGACAAAGCCGTTCGGTTTCAGCGCTCTGAGTTTGCGGTTGCCGCCGTGGCCAGTCTTTGCGTATCCAAGCCACCTCCCGAGCAGGTTCTCCTTTCCGTAGGCTGATCCGACGTAGCCCTTCCGGGTTCGGGTGTCGAATATGTAGTAGATCCCGCGCCACTCACGCAGAGCGGCCTTCCAACTCTTCGGGATTCGATCGAGCTCGTCCCATTTGAGAACAAGCGATCGCCAGTTGGGAATATTTGCTGTCAGCTGAGATTCGTCATGAATCACTTCGACTTCAAAGTGACTGTTCTTGTGGGCCCAACGACTGTAAGAAAGCTCCTTGCCGGGCCATTTGATTACGAGCTTTCCCTGCCAGCGTTCGAGGATCGAAGTCAGCTGTAAGTCAAACCAAAGGCATTCATCAGGACCATTTGGAAGACCAAGTGCCATTAATTCCTTGAAGGCTGAATTTCGGCTCCTCCAGCTTTGACTGACCTTTCTCGGAATCCCATTTTCGTAGACTCCGACAAACAATGCGTGCCCCGGCTCGTGCCCAATAAATGATGCCAGGTGACTCGCCTGCTCCATCTGGCGTTCGACGCGTGGAGACTGACATTGTTGGTAGGCGTTGTAAACATCTGGATTCTCGGCTGCGAGCCACATCAGTTCCTTGCGGATCTGAGGCTCCAGAGGGCGATGTCGCATGACAAGCGTCGATTCAGGATCTATCCCCTCCTGAATGAGCAGTTGGTGAAGGTCCATACGTCTTCAAAGCCTTTCAGTGCAACCACTGTATGCCACAGTCTTTGATGAATCATGGTAATCGTCGCGCGGATGTATTCCGATCAATCCTCTGCGGCCTGCAATTCAGCCTGCCCCAGAATCTCCTCTTTCACGTACTTGCGGAACGTTCGAGGTGATGTGAAGAAGCGAAAGCCAGCCTGGCTGGCCAGTTCTTCGACATCCTCGTCCTCATCAAGAAGAATGGCTACTGGCTGACTCAGACCAACCTGCAGCCCTTCGGGCCACGCAAGATCGAGAATGGCTTTGAGATCGCCGGAGGCCTCGTCAACTAACTCATATGACAATTCGCCGGACGGCAGCCCCAGCCTTGTGACAAAATCATTGCATTTAACGAGTCGAGCCTCTTCGTCATCATCCTCGATCCCTCCCGGAACCTGTGCAACTGCTCGTTCGATGAATTGAATTTCATCAGGCGTCGCAACCATTGGTATGGTGCCTGCGCTAAGTTTGACGAGAAACTCATTCGCAGATGACGCCAGCAACTTTCTTCGTTCGTCGAGAAACTTCAAGTAGTTTTCGGGCTTCCAAAGCTCGGGATCCATCGGAATCCAGTGACTGGCAATTGCCCCTGGGTTTCGCTCTTCATATTGGGGGATGTATTCAGCCGGGTTTCGCTTCGACACCTCCAGATTTGTTTCCTGAGTCAGGAATGTGAAGTTGGCAACCGCATTCACGTGCTTCTTGGAATAGCCGTATTCATAGAGCAGTGCCTTTGGGAAAATATGATGCACCTCAAGGCGTGACAGATGACCAAGCAGGTGATTTGTCAATTCATCTCCGGTACCCCAATCCCGCGAGTGCAGCACTCTGGTCATCATGTACAGCAGCGGATAGAAGCGGTTGCCTTTGCTGGAGCCGCCAAAATCACTTTCAATCAGCTGCAGATTTGCACGCTCCTGGCGAAGGTTTTCGATCAGTTGCGTCAGCGCCTGTCCTGGTTCATTGACGGTCGCATCTTCGATCGCCTCGAGGTCCGTGTTCAATTTACTTTCGGTAGATCCGGAGTAACGGCCCCAGAGAATCGTATGCACGTACCAAAACAACAGCCGATCTCGCTCGGCCTGGTCACTAAGCTTGCCCCCGCGCTGTACGATATACCGACTCATCAGAGGGATCGCATACCGGCTGCCAAGCACTCGATCATGATCAAGCCCCAGCCGACTGGCGATCAGATTGAGAATCCGGTCGATGGCCTTTTCCGATGTCTCCAGGCCTTCACGAAATGTTGCCGATTCGACGTTCTTCATGGCTGAGAACAGCGATTCGCCGGTCAGAACCGCGTTGATATTCCTCAACAGCCAGTCCAGTTTGAACTCGTAGCCCGCTTTCTGCCATTTGGCCAGCCGCTTCTTCATCTCGTCTCGGGCGTCTGGCCAGCCGGCGCAGATCTTCGCCAGTGTCAGATCGCCTTTCGACAGCTTGGTTCCACCACTGTTCACGCGATTAAAAATATCCACAACGACGTCGACCGTCTTGTCTTCCCCCGTGACCTCCTCCATATGGAGATCGATCGCCTTGATGTTTTCAATGGCGTTGATCCGGTTGAGGTATAGCGAGATCTGTGACTGAAATTCAGGAACCTGCAGCAGTTTTTGCATGGTCGATCCCGCACCGTCACGAATGACGGAGGTGACACTCAGCCAGCGGGGATTGTCTTTCATTTTTGTTGGGGCATAGAACTCGAAGACCTCCTCATCCAGATTGAAGTAAAGCCCTGTGAATGCCTGAGCGTTGCCATCAAAAAATCGCGGCGGCTTTCCACGCATGATTCCGTAAAGTGACGTGATGCGTTGCTGACCATCAAGAAGCAACTTGACCGTGCCTGGCGTCAACGCCTGATCCCCACGCGCATCAGCAGCATCAGTTTTCGTCACCCAGACCAGCAGACTGCCAACAGGGTGCTTTCGGTACAGGGAATACATCAACCCACGCACTTGATCGCGGTTCCAGACGTAGCCTCGCTGAAACTCGGGCAGTGCCATGGCACCTAGGTCAATCTGATCAAGTATCGTTTCGATCTTCATTGGCGTTTGACTTTCGAGTTGGTCAGTCATCACGAGGCAGTAAATCGCTCGGGCAGTGAAACGTCAATGCCACCGGGCTTGCCGGAGGTATCCATGGTCAATCAGGGTCTGGAAGTGTAATCGCAGCTCGTCGGCTAAACGAGGGTTCTCCGAAAACACACCGACCTCGATATTGCGTTCCTGTGCTGCTTCCGTGAAGTTTGCAGATGAGACGAAGACTTGTTTGGAATCAGCAACGACGAACTTTGCATGAAGGCATGCGGACCTCGATGACTCATTTGGCTCGACCGACCGAGGGTCAAAATACACTTCCGGAAGGCGTACCCCTTGCGGCCACTGCGTCTCTCTGAATCGCTGCTGAAATTTCGCGATCACAATATCCGCTGCAGACAAATCTCCTGACCGACGTTCAACGTTCAGGAACATTCGGACACTGAGTTCCGGCAATGAAGTCATACGCTGAGCGAGGGCCAAAAAGACGTCTTTTCCCTGGTAAACAGCAAATCCGCAGATCCAGATCGACTGTGTGGCGTGACCAAACATCTGCCGCACGACCACGCCCGTATCGCGTACCATTGTTCCAGGCGGTTCCGGACCGGTCATGACCAGTTCGAGATGTCGGGATTCTGCGAGAATTCGCTCCCGCTGCTGCAAAAGCGTGCGAATCCATGCAACAAGAAGCGAAGGGGTCAGCCCGTCATGCTGCATTCTGCAAAGTTCGTCCAGCAGAGAACTTAACTGATCCTGCGGAACAAGTTGCGCAAGGGTCAGGCTGCTGAACGGGGTCGTCAGACGACCTGAGGTGAGGGCTTCCAGCAGCCGCCGTAAACTTCGATCACTCAGCTGTGTCAGAGTGGAATTCATCAGATGTCCATTCTGAAGAATTCAACGCCGCGATCCTCGACGGTGGGCACAACCAATGCGCGATCGAGGTAGTCGTTCTGTTGCTCGCAGGACGTTTCGGCGATCAGCAGACAGCCATGGCAGGCGGCTCCATGAAGAAATCGACGTTCATGTGGGTTGTCTGGCTGATGCTGAGAACACACCGGGTCGTTCGAACACAATTCCGCCTGCGTCAGTGCGTGGCGCAAATGTTCGTGAATACGGCGTCCTTCCTGCACGAGACCGCCAAGAGTACCCTCGGAATCCGGCGATCCCGTATAAAGCAGAATCCCG
>CAIOKE010000241.1 GCA_903858815.1 uncultured Planctomycetaceae bacterium
AATCGCTCGTTCCGCATCCTCCGCGCAGCACAGGGACTCATCCAGCATGACGGGCAGGCCGGCCGGCTGCAGGAACTGGCGGCGGACTTCACCCAGTCCGGCGACTTCGGCGTGCGGGACCGGCTGTTCCAGTGACAGCGGTTGAAACCGCAGCAGTGGCTCAACCTGAGCACGCAGTGTTTCGCAGTGCCATGCTTCGTTGGCGTCGAGGCGCAGACCGCGGTGTCGCCCCAGCACAGTTCGGACGCGTGCGAGGCAGGCTGCGTCTGAGAGTCCGGCCGTACCAACCTTGACCTTAACATGCTGAAACCCGAAGAGTCGCATTTTGAGAGCTGACAACAGCTGGGCTGCGGGTGACTGCGATGTGATCACTCCACTGTAACGGACTGACGATGTGAACTGCGAGATTTCGGTGAATTCCGGGTGTTCGCGAATCAGATCTGCCAGTGATCGTCCACAGCTGCGGCCGGTGGCATCCAGCAGGGCCAGTTCGAGTGCGCAGCGGACCGAGTTCCCGAAGCACTCTCGCCGCGCCACTGCAGCCGGCTCTGCAGCCTCCGACAGCGTGAGTTGATCAACTGCGCTGGCAGCATCAAAGGCAGCGCTGAAATCACTGTCTGCAAGCGGTGTAAAGTCGGTACCGGACAGCTGCTGCCACGCACTGTCAATGGTTTCTCCTGTGACATAAGGGCGAGGCAATGCCTCACCCCAGCCAATACTGCCGTCGCGAAGCACACAGCGAATCAGCAGAGTGTCGTTATCGGTGCGAGTGAACGACGCGTGTCGCACCGGTTTACGCAGTGCGATGGGCACATGAAATGCGGTCAGTCGATGAATCTGCATGAAACCGTAACCCTAACCCTCATGAGTGCGGAGTTGGCGAGGCGGACAAACCGCCGGGCCGGCGATCAGTCCTCCAGCTCCGGAATCGGGGCCCCGGGAGGAATGTCGGCACCTTCCCAGTTCAGACGACCGGTGGCCGGATCGAACAGCAGAATCCGGTCTCGACTGCCCTCGACGGGCTGTCTGCTGCTGGCCGGCGTCAGCTGTCGATGTTCGGCAAGGACTGCAGCGTATGCCGGGTGCTGTGCCAGGTTCGTCCATTCATGGGGATCCTGTTGCATATCGTAAAGTTCTTCCGAGCCATCGGCGTAACGGATGTATCGCCAGTTGCGAGTCCGTATCCCGTGGTTGTCGTGATTGTGCGTGGTGATGGCGGGCCATGGGCGTGGAGTGTCAGGGTTGTGCAGCTGAGGAATGAGGCTGTGGCCTTCCTGGTCGGCAGGAGTCGGCAGGGAGCAGAGCTCTGCCAGTGTGGGGTAGATGTCAAGCAGTTCGGCCGGTTCCTGACAGACAGACTCGCGACGAACTCCGGGGCCCGCGAAGATCAACGGGACTCGTGTGGACCGATCCCAGAGTGAGTTCTTTCCGGTGATCTGTTTTTCGCCGAGATGCCAGCCGTGATCGGACCAGAGCACAACGATGGTGTTGTCAGCGTGAGGACTGTTCCTGAGTGCTTCGAGAATGCGACCGATCTGAGCATCGACGAAGGCTGTGGATGCGAGATAGCTGCGGACAAGGTTCTTCCACTGTTGTTGTTCCTGCAGGAACTTCAATCGGGGCTCGGGCAGTTTCCAGTGCAGATACCAGCTGAATCGCGGAGTATCTCTGCGATCATCCGGCTGCACGGGAGGCAGCAGCAGTGAGTCTTCGGGAAACAGGTCAAACCACTGCTGGCTGACGTAACAGGGGACATGCGGCAGGAAGAACCCGGTGGCAATGAAAAAGGGCTGCGTGTGTTGCTGCTGCAGCTGCTCAATGGTCCACGTCGCCAGTTGGTAGTCTCCTTTGTCCTCGTCGCGATGGGGAAACGTACCCCAGTCGACGAGCGGATGTCGGGATGGTGTCTGAACGAGGGCGGCTTTGGGACGTGGTCCGATACTTGACGCCGGGCCGACAACCGAGAACTCGTCATCGGCCGGACTGCGCCCGTAGGCTCCGTGAAAGATCTTGCCTGCCATCCGAGTAGAGTAGCCGTGCAGGCGCAGGAATCGCGGCAGGGTGACGCTGTCCTTGAGTGTGTCTGCATCGCGCAGCGCAGGTGACAGCCCATAAACACCGCTGGATGACGGGCGGCGTCCGGTGAGGAGGCTGCATCGAGAGGGGTTGCAGAGCGGGGACTGGCAGTGGGCATTTGCGAACAGCGTTCCGGACGTGGCGAGTGCATCGATGGCGGGAGTGCGAGCCTGCGGATGTCCCTGCAGGCAGCCGATCCAGTCATTCTGGTCATCGATCGCTATCATCAGGACATTCGGTCGCGCGGGGGATGTCTGCGCAGCAGTCACGCCGTGGGTGAGCAGGATCAGCAGGAGAAGGAGCGGCAGGCGGTGTTGTCGGCGGGGGGCGGAGTGGAGTGGGCGGATTCTGCTGGACACGTGATGCGTTGCGGAGTGGGGTTGCGGGGACGCTGGGTGCTGCATGTTCTGGAAGTCTTTGGCAAGAGTCATGAGGAGTGTCATGAGATAATGTGTGTTACGTGAATCCTGACGGTGGAGCTGGCCTCCGGAGATTCTCGCGAGTGCCGTGGTGCGGGGCAAACGATCGGGGGTGTCTGCGGGGTGCAGTGAGCAGCAGGCTGACGGGGGAGGGCGGAGTGACGCTGGTGGTCAAGGGTTGTGCGAAATCCGGGTGAAAACCCCAAAGGGGGCTCAAGGGGGCGTTTGTGGCTGCCGATAAACAGGGGGCCTGAAAACGGGGGTGAGTGAGAGTGGTGGAGTGATGGGTGGGCGTGCTGCCTGCAGATTGCTCGCACTCTTAGGAAAACCCGAACATTCAGGCGACCGGAGACTGGACAACCGCGGCAAAAGCTGGCAGGATGTCCGCCCCCGAATTTGGAAACAGCTTTCGGGGCGTATAGCTCAGATGGTTAGAGCGCAGCTCTGATAAAGCTGAGGTCCGTGGTTCGAGTCCACGTACGCCCACTGGCTCTGGTTTGGATTCCTGAGTGCCTGATTTATCGGGTGTTTGGGGAACGGTCTGAGCTGGCTGGTGGTAACAGGATGGTGGAATTGGCTCGACGTGTATTTGCTCTTGTAGCTGATGCATAGTGGGGTTAAGAAGCCGAGAAGGACTATCGGCCGGGAATTCGGGGACGTAGCTCAACTGGGAGAGCGCTGCCCTTGCAAGGCAGAGGTTGTCGGTTCGATCCCGATCGTCTCCAGTACTGAAGAAGAAAAAAATAAAATTTTCTTCGACAGGGGGTTGACAGGGGCCTTAAAGCCCGGTAAAGTCCCCCGCTCGCAAAAAACATCCCTTCGGGGAAATGAGTTTTGCGAATGATCTTTGACAATCGAATGAAGTCTAAGTGGCATCTGTAAACGTTTCCGAGCGAACGACTTGGGACGAAAGTCTCAGGTTGGAAGTAAGAATCGTGTATGTTTGGCAATTGATCAAATTGGCCAGATATATAAGGGCGTGTGGAGGATGTCTTGGCGCCAGAAGGCGATGAAGGGCGTGGAAGGCTGCGAAATGCCTGGGGGAGCTGTCAAACGAGCGTTGATCCTGGGATACCCGAATTACCGTTAGCTGAATACATAGGCTAACGGAGCGAACGTGGGGAACTGAAACATCTAAGTACCCATAGGAAGAGAAAGCAAGAGCGACTTCCTCAGTAGCGGCGAGCGAACAGGAAACAGCCCAAACCGTCGGCATGTCCGGCGGGGTTGTGGGGCTCACATGTGGAGTTACAAATCTGACGGTTAGGAGAAGCAACTGGAAAGTTGCGTCACA
>CAIOKE010000242.1 GCA_903858815.1 uncultured Planctomycetaceae bacterium
GATGGTCTGCCACCGGGTGTCAGCGCTGAGGGTGAATGGAAGATTCCGCAGGGGAAAAACGATCTCAAAGCTGTGCTGAAGTCGGCGGCTGATGCTGCGGTGGTGGCTGCTGCGGTGAAATTTCGCGGCACTGCCAACGTGAACGGGGCAGAGCAGACGCGAGTGGCGATGGTTGAGGGGGCCGGGACTCTGTGTCCGGTGTCCGCAGCCGATCGACGAGTCCCGGCCAGTCTGCTGGCGATGACCATGACGGCCCCGATTGATGTGCTGGTCATTGATCGTGAGCGACAGCGGGATGTTCATCGCGGTACGACGTATCTGGCAGAGCTTGAGATTGTGCGGAAGGCCGGATTTACGGGCGAAGTGACGCTGGTGATGACTGGTCAGCAGGACCGCAATCGACAGGGCATGCTGGGAGAGACGACAGTGGTCCCGCCGGGAGAAACAAAAGCGTTCTACCCATGTTTCATGCCGGAATGGCTGGCCACGGATATCACTCGACGGATGGTTGTGCATGGAATTGCCGTGGTTCCGGATCCGCGGGGACATCTGCGTTACCTGACGAAGCCGGGTGACGCTCGGATCACGATGATTATGGAGGGGGCATTGCTGAAGTTGGCGCTGGGTACGGCCAGTGTGTCCGCTCAGCAGAGCAGTGTGGTGGAAGTACCAGTCAGCATATCACGATCGCCGCGGCTGTCTCTGCCGGTAACTGTACGTGTGCATGTTCCGGAGGAGTTGTCGGGGGCCCTGCAGTGCGCTGCTGTGGAGCTGCTGCCAGGAACTGATCAGGGTGTCCTGCGAATTGAGACGGCAGCAGACAGCCGATTGCAGGGGCTGTGGCCATTGAAAGTGACTGCGACCGCTCTGCAGGATGGACGCTGGCCGGTGGTTTCGGAGTCTGAACTGGAACTGGGCTTTCCTGGTGGTTGTCACTGAGGCCGCAATTCCTCTGGGTGGAGCCCGCTGAAAACGGAACGACCGCACAGACCTTTGCGGTCTCCTGACGAGTGATGGGGATGGCCGTGATGCGCTTAGGCGCGGGGTATAGGTCGTATAAGTCCCAGAGGTCGTATAGGTTGGATCCCCCTGAGGCGGTTCACGTGGTGTTTAGAACTTTGTCAGGCTGGTGGCATGTTTTGGTGGCAAAAAGCAGCGGGGCCGATGGTTGGTCGGCCCCGCGTGCGTTCAGCGATGAAAGAACAGGCTCTGTCGAGCGGGACGATTCTCAGTTCAGTAATGCCGTCTGCAGTTCGATGCTGCTGAACAGGTCATCGATCGAACCCATCATGGGCGGTTCTACCGAAGTTGCTGCAGTGGCTGTCGGCAGACTGCTGTTGGCCGTGGCCACGGGCTTTGTGATTCGCCCGGTCGCCACTGTGTTGCTCCGCAGTTCTGTTCGCCGCGGATTGCCAGTGCCGTTGCTGCTGGCTGCAGTCGGGCTGTTGTCCATGTTCGGGAACAGACTGATTCTGCGTGCCGCAGTGGGAGCGGGATCCCAGGTGCTGTACTGCGGACCGGCACTGAAGGTTTCTTCAGTCGTAGTGCTGACCGGTGGCGGGTCGGCAATACCCTGAGGGTTGGAGTTGGCCGTGTTCAGCGGGAAGGAATCGGCCAGCAGTGGCTGGACCGTGGTACGACCGCTGGGGTAGCGGTAGACGCGGTCAGAGCCACTATCGCAGACCCAGACGTCCATCGATCCGTTGGAGGGATCCACGGTGATGCCGGTCGGGCTGCTGTTTTCCGGGCTGATGCCCCAGGCCGAGTTGGCGGTGGAGGTGCCGGAGGTATTGAGCTGATAGCGATAGACCCGGTCAAATCCGGTTCCGTCATCCACAACCCACAGGAAGCTGGTGCCTGTCTGAGTACCGAAGACGATATCTTTGGGGTTGGTGTTTGCGGTGTTCAGAGCAAAGTTGGCGGTTGCCGTCTGAGTACCGGACGTGCGAGAGGCTGCATTCGCATAGTAGTAAACGCGGCGCGCCGAGCGATCCACGACCCACACGTGTGTGCCATTGGTGGCAATGCCCTCGACAATCGCTGTGGAGGGCAGAGTTCCCAGTGTCCACGAGCCCTGCAGCACGCCGCTGTTGTTGTACACGTACACACGGCGGTTGGCATCCAGCACCCACAGGCGAGTACCTGCAGCGTTGGTGGCGATCCCACGAGTGGTGGTGTTGGTTGCATCGAGGGTGTAGTTTTCCACCGAATTTCCGGCCGCGTCATACTCAAATGTGCGGTCAACAGTGGTGTCATTGACGACGTAGAACTTGGTGTCGCCGACGATCGGGTCGTCGTCAATGTTGACAAGGTTGATGTCGGCCGGGTTCAGGCCACTGTAGAGTGGATCGGAGGCAGTGGAGTTGCCGATGATGGCGGAATAGGCCACATCGCCGTCGTTGATGGTGTCGTTGACACCGGTGACAGTTACCAGCTGAGCGATGGACCAGTTGGAAGCGTTGAAGAACAGCATGCCGGGACTTACAGAGCCTTCGGTGGTGTCGCTGGAACTGATTGGAATCATCACAGACGACAGCGGTTCAGAGTCCAGCCGGACGAGGAAGGTGACAGACCCGCCGGTTTCGGTGGTTGTCGTACCGGATGGTGGGCTGACAGTGATACCTGCGGTGTCATCATCGACATTCAGCAGATCAATATCTGCCGAGTCAATTCCGTTGTAGAGGACATCGGGTGATTGTGAGGGGCCGATGAGGATGCTGTAGTTGATGTCGCCATCGTCGACGAAGTCATTGACTCCGGTGACAGTGACGGTCTGTGGTACGAACCAGTTGGCGGTTGAGAAGGCAACGAGGTTTGTGGAGACAGCACCCTCAGAGGTATCCGAGCTGTAGACAGGGACGTAGACCCATGCTGCGGGCTGGCTGTTCAGGACGATGGTGAAAGTGGTCTGAGCACCGGCTTCGGTGGTGCGAGTGGCGGTGGGTGATGAGACGATGATAGCGGGCAGAGGTCCGATGAGGAAGTCGACGACTCGGAACATGAACGCCTGCTGGTTAC